>DIVC01000097.1:772-7759 GCA_002423905.1 Idiomarina sp. UBA6142 | reverse complement strand
GTAAATTGCGACTAAACGCTAGGCCTTGCGCAACCGACACGCCAATCCGCACACCAGTGAAGCTGCCAGGGCCAATACCACTCACTAAACCATCAAGCTGCTGCAGACTCATCCCTGCTTGTTCGAGCACCTCATTGACGAAGCCGAGAATTTTTTGCGAATGTTCACGTGGCGTTACCGCGGCGCGAAGGTAAATCTGACCATTGGCCTGCAAAGCCACTGAGCAATGTTCTGTTGACGTGTCGAGCGCTAATAGGTTTAAAGTCATGATTGATCACGTTGTTTGAGAAATTCGATGGCATCATTTAAATCACGGCTGCGGCGCATGTTCGGCAAACTTTGCAGAAATATCCCGCCATAGGGTTTGCTCACCAAGCGTTGGTCGCAAACAATTAAAACACCGCTGTCATTGGCGTCGCGAATTAATCGCCCAGCGCCTTGTTTCAAGGCGATCACCGCTTGCGGCAATTGTACCTGAGCAAAGGCATCGATGCCACGTAACTGGCAATCTTCTACCCGTGCTTGCAGCAGTGGATCATCGGGTGAGGCGAACGGCAATTTGTCAATAATCACACAACGCAAGGCATCGCCGCGCACATCCACGCCTTCCCAGAAACTCGAGGTGCCGAGCAATACCCCGTTTCCTTGCGCAATGAATTGCTCGAGCAAGTCACGTTTACTGGTGCTGCCCTGCACCAATAGTGGCCGATCGGTGACCATGGCTAACTGCTGTGCCACCAACTGCAACATGCGGTGACTGGTAAATAGCACAAAGGTTCCACCATGCTGATTGGCATCCAACACCTGCGTGACGATCTGCAAAATCGCCTCGCTCATGCCACGCTCATGGGGCTGCGGCAAATAACGCGGAAGGCATAACAGCGCTTGTTGCTGAAAATCAAATGGACTGGGCAAACACAGTGTAGTGGGCTGCTGCAAGCCTAACTGCTCGGTAAAGTGACTGAAATCTTCGTTCACCGCCAAGGTCGCTGAGGTGAAAATCCACGCCATGTCGCTCGCGCGCAAGTAGCCACCGAACTTATCCGCCACACTCAACGGCGTTTGGTGCAAGGTAAATTGCCGCGGCGTGGTTTCAAACCAAAAACTGTACCCAGTGCGCTCGGTATCCTGCAGTTGTTGCCATTTATGCAAGAATTGACCGCAGCGCTCATAACCATTGTCCAGATCGGCATGGCGGCCAAGTGCACTTTTGAGCACCTCATGAAAGAAGCTTAAATGCTCTTCGACCACCATCGCCGCAGCCTGTACTGATGCCTGCTGGCGAAACGCTCGCCAATTGCCGCGGCTAGGGTCGTTGACAAACACTAAGCGGAAATCACGTAGACTCGTCAGTAGTTTATCGGCGGCTTTGTCGAGTTGTTTCAGATCTTTTAGCGTGGCCACATATAAAAGTTTCATTTCATGCGCTAGCTCTTGCACTTGCCGGCTAGACACTGCCTCGCCAAAATACTGACTCGCAATATCAGGTAACTGGTGGGCTTCATCAAAAATCACCGCATCGGCGGCCGGAATCAGCTCACCAAAGCCAACATCTTTCAGCGCCATATCGGCAAAAAATAAATGATGATTCACCACCACTAAATCTGCCTCAAGCGCTTTTTTACGAGCTTTGACCACATAACAGTCGTCAAAATCCGGACAATCTCTACCGAGACAATTTTCGGCGGTGCTGGTCACTAAAGGTAATACTTCAGCATCCTCTTGCAGAATATTGATGGTACCAACATCACCATCGTCAGTACGCTGCGCCCAACTGCGTACCGCCACCAATTGGCTCTGCAGCGTCTTGTTGTGCTCACCACTCGCTGCTAAGGCCTGATTCATGCGATGCAAGCACAAGTAATTACCACGACCTTTGAGCAGCGCCACTGACTTCTTTGGCGCTAATACCGCCTTTAACGCCGGCAGATCACGGTGAAATAACTGTTCTTGCAGGTTCTTGGTGCCGGTCGAAATAATCGCTTTGCCATCACTGAGTAGAATGGGCACCAAATAGGCATAGGTTTTACCTGTACCGGTTTCAGCTTCTACCACTAATTGTCGGCGCTCTGTTAACGCGCTAGCTACGGCTTCAGCCATCGCCGTTTGCGAGGCGCGCGGAGTAAATCCACGCACGGTAGTGGCAAGCCGACTATCCGGCTGAAATAACTGCTGCATGCTAGACACGAATTAATAAACACCCTGACAGTTTTCGGCCAAATAGCGCATACCTTGCTCCACCCGCTCGGCTTCGCTGGCTGAGTTTAGCCACACTGTGCCTGGGGTTTCTGCATAGGGAGAGTAGCGAAAGCTGACTTGATTATTGCTGCGTTGAATATGACTTACTTCCGACCAATAGAAGCCATCTTCGAGCCCCATCACGGTGGGCAATGATTCATCCAAACGTAAGGTTACAAATGGTCCTAGAATATTGGTTTCGTAGTCGCTGATATTGTACAGCAGATGAGAGATACATAACCGCGTGCTGCTGGCATCGGTAATGTAAGCACTACCTTTGTATTCGTAACCGGCGTCGCTCATGCTTTTCAGGAAATTAACCAGATACGGATCAAGGTACTTTTTACCGACCAGCAGCTTGGCGAGCTGTTGCTGCTGCACGTTAATTTGCTGCTCGGGTCTTGGCTTAATTGGCGCCTCTTCTTGGGCTCCTGCGGCGGGCACTGCAGCCGCCATGACGAGATACCAAGCAAAATCAGTCAACCTGATATGTCGCGGGGCTAATCGGCACATAGTGAACCTCAAACAGATGGATAGATAGGGCATAAAAGCTAGCAGCGAATAGGGAGAATTACCAGACCGATTTTTGCGGTCGCACAGAAGTTGACTGCCGCTGCGCAAATAGCACTCGATGCATCCACTTATAATTTTATACAACTACCATACAACAAATTTCATTTAAGCCATAAAAGCTTTATAAACAGGGTTGCGAAACACCGGCTCAATCTATACAATTGCTGGCAATATGACTGCTAATCATTGTTAGGAACATACCATTATGCGTTACCACAACGGGCACCACCATCACCATCATTCACGATCGGCTTAGCCTTGTTGTGCGTTGAGGGCTGGCCACATTTGGTTGCCCTCGCCTACTACTAGAACCCCCGCGAGGCAACCCTTGCGGGGGTTTTTTTATGGAGATTTACCATGGTCGTTGAAAAGAATTCAAAACGCTTAACCATCGCCATCCAAAAGTCCGGTCGGTTGAGCAAAGAATCTATTGCTCTGTTAGAGGCTTGTGGCTTCAAATTTAGTCTGCACGAAGCACGGCTGTTGGCGCACAGCAATAACCAGCCGGTCGATTTACTGCGGGTGCGCGATGACGATATTCCGGGATTAATCATGGATGGCGTGGTTGATCTTGGTATTGTCGGTGAGAACGTGCTAGAGGAAGCGCGGCTTGAGCGCCAAGCCACCCAGCGACCAAATAGTTTTAACCGGCTGCGGGCACTCGACTTCGGTCAGTGTCGCCTGTCCATTGCGGTGCCCAAAGAAGAGGCTTACCGTGGTGTCACTGATTTGCAAGACAAACGCATCGCCACCACCTATCCCTATTTATTACAGAACTATTTAGCTCAGCGCGGCGTAAAAGCAAGCAACGCTATTTTAACTGGCAGTGTCGAAGTAGCGCCGCGGGCCGGTTTAGCCGACGCGGTGTGTGACTTGGTCTCCACCGGCGCCACCTTAGAGGCCAATGGCTTGGTGGAGCGTGAGGTAATTTTCCGCTCACAAGCGCAACTCATTCAGCGTCCAGAACCATTAAATGCCGCGAAACAGGCGGTCATCGATCAACTACTGCCTCGCATTGACGGTGTGCAACAGGCCCGTGAGAGCAAATACATCATGCTTCATGCGCCGCGCGCTAAGCTTGACCAAGTCAGTAAGCTATTACCGGGTGCCGAGCACCCGACCGTGCTGCCGCTGAGTCACACCGATGAATTAGTCGCGGTACACGTGGTTAGTACCGAAACCTTGTTTTGGGAAACGATGGAACAATTAAAAGCTATCGGCTGTAGTTCCATTTTGGTCATGCCAATTGAAAAAATGATGGGGTAGTACATGCAAGTTGTTGCTTGGAATTCATTAACCACAGCTCAGCAAAACCAGCTATTAGAGCGCCCTACCATGGCGCAATCGGCCAGTTTGCAACAGCAAGTGCAAACCATTGTCAGTGCCGTGCGTGAGCAAGGCGATGCTGCTGTTTTAGCCTACACCCAGCAGTTTGATTGTGCTGATTTACAGCAACTGCGGGTCGCTGACAGCGAAATTATCGCCCGCGCAGCGCTGCTGCCAGCCAAAACCAAAGCAGCTATTGATAAAGCCTACAGCACTATTCGTACCTTTCACGCCGCCCAGCAACCCCAACCCATTGCTGTTGAGACCGCCCCTGGAGTGATTTGTAGTCAACGCTTTCATCCACTCGATGCGGTTGGTTTGTATATTCCCGGTGGTTCCGCAGTGTTACCGTCCACCGCACTGATGTTAGGTATTCCAGCACAATTAGCCAACTGCCGCCGCCGCGTGCTGGTGAGCCCACCGGATAAAACCGGGCAGCTATCGCCTGCTCTTATGTATGTGGCGCAACTCTGCGGGATTACCGAGATCTATCGTTGCGGTGGCGCTCAAGCCATTGCGGCGCTGGCGTATGGCACTGAATCGATCGCTAAAGTCGATAAACTATTTGGCCCGGGTAATAGCTATGTGACCGCTGCCAAACAACTGGTATCCCAAGACGCCCGCGGCGCCGCCATTGACATGCCAGCCGGACCATCGGAACTGCTGATCATTGCTGATGACTCGGCTCGTCCAGCGTTTATCGCTGCCGATTTGCTGTCACAAGCTGAACACGGCGCTGATTCACAGGTTATTCTGGTAACGCCATCAGCTGAGTTAGCAGCCAAAGTAGTCGACCAGGTACAATTGCAATTAAGCCAGTTGCCGCGTGCGCCGATTGCCACCAAGGCATTAGCCAGTAGCTCAGTGATAGTGGTCGAGAGCATTGACCAAGCGGTTGCAATTAGCCAGCAATACGCGCCAGAGCATTTGTCGTTACAACTTGATGCGGCGGATAACCTATTGAATCGATTAACCTTTGCTGGTTCTATTTTTGTCGGTCACTATACCCCAGAAGCCGGCGGTGATTATGCCACTGGCACCAACCATGTGCTGCCAACGTATGGCTTTGCGCGCAACTATAGTAGCCTAGGTTTACTCGACTTCTATCGCCGCTATACCGTGCAAAAAGCCAGTAAGCAGGGTCTAACAGACCTCGCTGAGGCCATCGTCGAGCTTGCCGAAACCGAAGGTCTAATAGCGCACGCACGTGCTGTCACGATTCGTTTGGAGGCTGACGCATGAAGACTGAGCTAACCATCGCTGAGCGTCTGCAGCGCAACCACTTGCGCGATTTAGTTCCGTACGCCTCGGCGCGACGCAGCATGAGCGGTGGCGGCATTTGGCTGAATGCCAACGAGGCACCATTTACCCCGTCGAAAGCCCCAACAGCGGCCGATGTTAATCGCTACCCGCCCTTTCAGAGCAGTGTCCTCAACCAAGCCTATGCTGACTATGCCGGCGTCGGCGCCGACCGCGTGCTCAGTGGCCGCGGCAGCGATGAAGCCATTGAACTGCTGATTAGGGCCTTCTGCGAACCTCAACAAGACCGTATTCTGATTTGTCCGCCCACCTATGGCATGTACGCTATTAGCGCCCAAACCCACGGTTCAGAGACGCTGCAAGTGCCACTGCAGCAGCGTGGTGAATGCAACTGGCAGCTTGACCTTGACGGCATTCGCGACAACTTAACCCAGGTCAAATTGATCTTTGTCTGTAGCCCATCGAACCCGCTGGGCAACCCGCTCGACAGCGCTGACTTAAAAGCGCTGTTAGAACAAGTCGGCGGACAAGCTTTAGTGGTGGTGGATGAAGCCTATATAGAGTTCACCGCAACCAACGGTAGCCAAACTATGGGCGTGGCGAGCTGGTTAACGGCCTACCCGCAACTGGTGGTCTTGCGGACTTTGTCCAAAGCCTTTGGTTTAGCCGCACTGCGTTGTGGCTTTGTGCTTGCCGATAGCAGCATTATTAACGTGCTACAAAAGGTGATTGCTCCTTACCCGTTACCACAGCCAACCATTGATGGCGCTATCAACGCTCTCCAAGCTGATGCGATCAAGGCCATGTGGCAACTTCGCGATGACACCATGGCCCAACGCCAACGTTTACTGCAGGCCTTGGCAGGCCGCAGCTGGGTTCAACAAATCTTCCCCAGCGTCACTAATTTTGTGCTGTTACGCGTGACTGACGCTGACGCTTTGGTGCACCAATTGAGTGCTGACGGTATCTTAATTCGTAACCAATCCAAACAATTTGCGCTGGCGAACACCGTTCGTATTAGTATTGGCAGCGCTACCGAAATGGACCAACTTATTGCGAGGCTTCCAGCATGAGTGCACAAGCTATTCTTTTTATTGACCGCGACGGGACCTTGGTTGAAGAACCACCGGTGGATAAGCAACTCGATAATTTAGCTAAGCTACAATTTGAGCCAGCCGTGGTGCCTGCCCTATTAGCGCTGCAAGCCGCTGGTTATCGCTTAGTGATGGTTAGCAATCAAGATGGTTTGGGCACCGCCAGTTTTCCGCAGGCAGATTTTGATGCGCCCCATAACTTAATGATGCAGATCTTTGCATCGCAAGGCATTCGCTTTGATGATGTGCTGATTTGCCCACACGTTGATCAGGATAACTGCAGTTGCCGTAAGCCCAAATTAGGCTTAGTCAAAGATTACCTGCAACAAGGCAAAGTGAATTTCAGCAATTCCTATGTGATTGGCGATCGTGACACTGATATGCAATTAGCTGCCAATATGGGTATTCGTGGCTTGCGTTATGACCGTAACGAGCTCAACTGGCGCGCTATCCAAGCCCAATTACTCGATCGTCCGCGTACCGCCGTCATCAATCG
>DIVC01000097.1:0-742 GCA_002423905.1 Idiomarina sp. UBA6142 | reverse complement strand
CAGGTGAAGGTGCAAGGCGACTTGCACATTGATGAACACCACAGTGTCGAAGATACCGCGCTAGCATTGGGTAGCGCGCTGCGCCAAGCCCTAGGTGATAAACGCGGTATTGGTCGCTTTGGCTTCGCGCTGCCCATGGATGAGTGCCGTGCCGAATGTCTACTTGACCTTTCAGGCCGCCCCTATTTGGTATTCAAGGCTGATTTTAGTCGCGATAAAGTCGGCGATTTATCGACCGAGCTGGTACCGCACTTTTTCCGCTCACTGTGTGACACCATGGCGATTTCTCTGCACCTAAGCACCACCGAAGGCAACTGTCATCACCAGGTCGAGAGCTTATTCAAGGTCTTCGGCCGCGCCTTGCGCGCAGCTGTCGCTCGGACCGACGATGGGGCCATGCCATCGAGTAAAGGGATGCTGGCATGAGTGTGGTGATCATTGATACCGCCTGTGCCAATTTGAACTCGGTGCGCTTTGCCTTCGAGCGCTTAGGCGTAAAGCCGCTAGTAAGCGCTGATGCGACACAGATTCAAGCCGCCGACAAAGTAATTTTGCCGGGTGTTGGCACCGCTCAAGCAGCTATGCGTAATTTACAGCAACTCGAACTGATCGGCGTCATCCAACAACTCCAGCAACCGGTATTAGGGATTTGTTTGGGCATGCAACTGCTGACTTCGTGGTCAGCTGAGGGGAACGTAGCCTGCTTGAACGTCATCCCGTCACGCACTGAACGCTTGCACGC
>DIVC01000121.1 GCA_002423905.1 Idiomarina sp. UBA6142 | reverse complement strand
CGTTGGAGTTTGTGGTAGCGAAAACTTAATGAACGAATGGTTAATAATCCGGCCTGAGCGTAGAAACGCCCTTTGGCCACTTTCAGACTCAAGCCGTAGTCGGTAATCAAGGTCATCACCAGCCCGAGCACAAACAACAGCACAATAGTAACAATCACAGTAACCGTAACAGTCACCGCCGGCGTCTGATTCCATACTTCCGTTTGCTGTTCGAGCCATGGCGCCACGTGATCTTCAAACACATTGAGCTGACTGAGTGGATACACCAGCACTGCCAGCAACAGCCAAATTTTGTTATCCATGAGGCCGCCGCGCATTAGTTCACGGAGGCTAAACTGCTGCTGATAATCAAGACGCTCGGGGTGCTGGTCAGGATCAGTTGTGGCTTGTAGTGGCTCATCCCCTGGTGTCTGAGCAGCGACTTTACTGGCGAGTAAGCGACCACGCAATTGCTGCGCATTACTTAGTGTTAACCCAGGAATTTCAATCTCTTTACCGCTTGAGCCAGCGCTATCAACACCAATGATAGTCAGCTGAAACGGTCGGAAATACCACGGCTGCTTAATTTCAGCTTGCTGAATACGGGCAAACTTTAGGGTTAACTGCTGGCGATTGAAGATGCCGCTGCGAACGTGGAGGGCATCATCGCCTACCGCGTAGGCAAAATATCGATAGTTTAATAGTGCTGCGACTAGGATCACCAGCACATAGGCTAAGCTAATCAGCACTAATGACTGCAGACTAATACCGGTGACAAAAATCACACTGAGCATTGGAATGAAATTGCTGAAATTACTCAGCAGCCGCTT
Source organism: Idiomarina sp. UBA6142 (assembly GCA_002423905.1). GTDB lineage: Bacteria > Pseudomonadota > Gammaproteobacteria > Enterobacterales > Alteromonadaceae > Pseudidiomarina. The sequence continues at coordinate 9,165 of DIVC01000121.1, read as the reverse complement.
GAGTTGGTGAAAAATAAAAAATGCAATGGTAATGGCGGCGGGCCGTTGCCATAGCAATTCACGCATCGTTTTGCTCCAGTACCTGCTCAGCCGCAATGGTCTGCAGCAATTGCAGTTTCAGAGCTTCCGCTGTGCTTGGGGGTAAGCCTGGAATACGAATGTCAGCGCCACCACTGCCGGCGGTATAAATGTATAAATGGCAAATGCCAAACTGTCGCTCCAGCCAGCCCTCTTTCAGCTCAATGTGTTGGATGCGATTCAATGGCACCCCACGCTGACTGCGCCAGAGCGCGCCGCGGCGCAACATAATGGCTACCTCGGTGGCAGCAAAAGCGGTGTATTGATAACGGCGTGGGGCTATATACGCCAATAAAAACGTCAGTAGCAGCAGCCACCCGCCGATGAGCCATAATCCTGGTGGCACGATCGCCGCGAATTTGGGGATAAACTGTGCACTAAGAAGCGGTGCTGCAATGAACAGCAGTGTGATAAGAAAATTTACTTGCAGATAGGGGCGATAGCGGGGTGAAACCTGTTGCCAAGAAATAGTCACGGAGCGTTCCCTGTTGCCGCAATAGCGGCTAGCTGGTGGACTGATGTCGACTCATTAAACGTTATTGGCGACTAAAAAAACAGCCAATTCGGTAGAGAATTGGCTTAGACCGGTTTACCAACGCTGGGTAATGCGTACGCCAAGTTGCAGTTCGCGGCCAACACCTGGTTCATAGGCGCGGCCATTGCCCTGATTGACCACCACCGAACCAACATAGTCGCGGTCGCTAAGATTATGGATCTTCAGCCAAGGTTCAAGTTCAGTTTCGCCCCATTGCCATTGTTGGCTGAGCGCTAAGTGCCACAGAACATGACTAGGAGCTATCACTATATTGGCATCATCTGCAGCGATTACGCCGCGATAATCGCCAATTAAGCTTGCTTTAGTCGGGATTGAGAATTGCTCTAGGTGCCAGTTTAATTGGCTAAAGAGGGTTTTCTGCGCCACTCCCGGTAAGCGACGACCATTGCGGTAGCGCGCATCGATATAACTTGCCGCTAAACGCCAATCCAGCTGGGCCTGCAGCTGCCACTGCTGTTCAAATTCAGCACCACGGCGTTCAGTTTGTTCGGCATTGATATAAATGGTGCGGCCATCGATATTTTGATCCACCACAATTTCGTCGTTGCTGGTTATGTTAAACAGGCTCAATTGCGCCCGCCAGCTATCGAAAGCCCATTTAACCCCAGCTTCCCACTGCTGATTATAGGCCGGTCCAAGCTGTTGGTTAAGGCCGCTGCCTTGAGCGCTATAGGCGAGTTCGGTTAGAGTGGGCGTTTCAAAACCGCGACCACGCGCAAGAAAAATATGTGCGTGACCACTGAGCTGATAATTCACCCCCACATTCCAGCTCCAAGCCTTATTGGTGCGGCTGCCGCTGTCATCCGGACTAACGTTATTGATGTAGTAGTCGGTTACCTGAAAATCGAGTTGGCTGTAGCGTAGCCCAGCGATGACCTGCCAGGCGACAGCCGGTTGCCATTGCCACAAGCTATAGGCAGCTTTGTTGGTAACATCGCCCTGTTCATCGCGACGCAATTCGTCGCGCTGGCCGAAATTGTTCACATAACCATAGCGCCGATCGCGTTGTTCCGAGAGAGTGAGGCCAAAGGTTGCTTGCAGGAGTTGTGAATCATCAAATGAGACGTTCAGCGCAGCGTCAACGCCGTGAAACTCGCGCTGCAGATCAATTACCCCACCGGAACTGGTTGGTGCGGCACCGGTAAAAGCTAAGTATTGTTCAATTTCCCGCGTGCCTTGCCAGAGGCTGATATGCCATGGGCGTTGCGCGTCATCATCACGCAGCGTCACCGAGCCTTGTTGGTGTCGTATGCGTTTACGGGTATTAAAGGTGCTGGCGCCAGCGAAGGTTTGGTTGGGGTCGTTGGCCCACGCGGTCGGTGTTAAGCCGCCGGGATCTTGCAACAGGGGTGCATGATTATCATCCAGCCGCACAATCAGCTCACGGTTAGCAGTCAAAGAGCGATACCAGCGCAATGCAAATTGATCGCGCTCAGCGCTATTATGAGGCCGTGGGCCGGCTGTAGTCAGTCGCGCTGCAACTAAGCGTAACGCTTGTTCATCACCCACCCAATCACTCTGCAAAACGCCTCGGGCGGTCTCATTGCCGCCACCGAGTAGGTCGAGTTGCAGCTGCGATTGGTCTGGGCTGCGACTGCGCCAATCAATGACACCGCCGGCGGCATTACCATACAGCGTTGCCAATGGCCCGCGAATAATCTGTACGTTATCCGCCTCATCGAGAAAAATAGACGAAGTTTGTGCCTGACCATCGGGCATACTTAACGGAATGCCATCGAGTAGCAGTAACACACCGCGCACCCCAAATGCCGAGCGTGCACCAAAGCCACGCAACGTAATGCGGGTATCTTGGGCATAATTAGCGCGACTATCGGTTTGTACACCGGCCAACCCGGTTAGTAATTCCGCTGCATCAATGCGTAAACCTGGTGCTTGCTGCTGCTGCGATAGCTGACTGATGGCCGCCGGTGTGGTGCGAGCAACGCTTTGGGTTGACGCAGTGACTTGGAGACGCTCATCCACCGCAACTTCAGCGGCTTGTTGCTGGGCCTGAGCAGACCAAGCGATAACGCTCACCAACGCGAGCGTTATGGAGCGGTATGACACCTGCATAGACAACAGCGATGGCATACTATTTGGCCGGTTTTACTTGAATCAACTTACCATTACGGTCATCAGTAATAAGGTACAAGTAGCCTTCGGGGCCTTGTTCAATGTCGCGTAAACGAGCATTAAGCTCGCCAAACAAGCGCTCTTCATGCATGATCCGTTCGCCATCCAAATCAAGCCGTGCTACCACTGAACCACGCAGCGCAGTCACCAATAAATCACCACGCCAAGCGGGGAACGCATCACCGCTGTAGAACAGCATATTGGAAGTCGCAATAGACGGCACCCAATAGTAATAAGGCTGTTCGGTACGTGGTGCTGCGGTTAAGGGACTGATCACAGTATTGTCGTAATTCACGCCAAAGGTGGCTATGGGCCAGCCGTAATTGTTGCCGGCACGGGCAATATTGATCTCATCGCCGCCTTTAGGGCCATGCTCGTTGGTCCACAATTCACCGGTGTCTGGGTGCAGCGCAGCACCTTGCACGTTGCGATGACCCCATGACCAAATTTCTTTTAACGCGCCAGGCTGGTTCACAAATGGGTTATCGGCGGGCACGCGGCCATCTTTGTGGATGCGAACCACTTTGCCGTTATGGTTATTCAACGCTTGCGCGTCATCTCTTCGGTTACCGCGGTCACCTAAGGTAATAAATAGGTATTCACCGTCGGCTGAAAACACTAAACGTGCGCCAAAATGGTGGTTACTGCTCCATTTTGGATTGGCACTGAACAGTACTTTCACCTCAGTCAGTTGTTTGCCATCAAATTTGGCTCGAGCAACCGCTGTGCTAGAACCACTGGCGCCAGCGGGTGCTGGTTCGGAATAAGCTAAATAAATAAATTGATTGCTGGCGTAGTCGGGGTCAAGCACGACATCAAGCAAACCGCCTTGCCCTTGGGCGACTACTTTAGGTACCCCGGCAATGGGTGCGGAAATATCACCACTTAAGGTGACATGACGTAAATTACCGACACGCTCGGTCACTAACAGGGTACCATCGGGTAAAAAAGCCATACCCCATGGAAATTCAAGGCCTTCAGCAATGGTAGTTAATTCAACCTGATGACGTTGAGTCTCCACCACGGTGGCTTGAGCGCTGGTGGTCATAACCAACGGTAATAGTGCGGCAACGGCCGTACCGAGGATGAATTGAGTACGCATAGTATCGGCTCCTTTAGGGCGTGATTACGAAACTGCTCTGTAAATATAATTTAAAAACTGCCTCTAATAGAAGCGGTAATCCGTAAAGCGTCCTATACTTGAGACCAGTAACACAATCTATCGTGGGACTTTTGGAGCTAGCTGTACAGCGCTTTTTACGCACCACATTGGAGATGGATCATCATGAAAAACCTATCAAGAACGATCGCGTTACTACTTATTGCAGTGCAACTGAGCGGCTGTGGTACGATTTTGCATCCAGAACGCAAGGGCCAAACGAACGGTCGAATAGACCCAAGCATTGCCGTTTTAAATGGTATTGGGTTGCTATTTTTCCTGGTTCCCGGAGTCATCGCCTTTGCCGTTGATTTCAATAACGGCACCATTTATTTACCCAATAGCGCCGACACCACTGAATTTGACCCGAATGATGCGCGCATTGTCACTAGCAACGGTCAACTCACCCCGAACGAGTTGCAGGCGCTTATTTCTGCAGAAGTCGGTCAAGCGGTTGATCTGACCACAGCTCAAGTAAGCAAAAATACCGAGTCATTTAGCGCAAGGTAGTTACGGGCAGTAATGTGGCGATGGCTTCGGCGAGTTTGCGAAAGGTTTGACGGCGGGTTGTTGTGGCCCGATAGACCAACCCAATCTCGCGCGAAGCTTCCCGCCCTGATGGCCGTAAAGCCACCAATTCCGTGCCGCTCAAAATACCCCGGTCAATGGCTAGTTGTGGCAAAAACGTCGCACCTTGCCGCGCTTCGGCCATTTGCACCAAGCTATGTAAGCTGGTTGCGGTAAACGGATTGATTTTTACTGAATCAGCCAGTTCACAGGCGTTCACCGCATGACCACTCAAACAATGTTCACGTTCGAGTAAAAATATCGACTGGTCAGGCAGTAAACCATAGTTGACCGGCTCCTTCAGCACTTCGGCTTGGCTCTTGTGAACCACCAATTTAAATGGGTCACGACCGAGGGTGTAGACCTGGTTGCCCTGCAAATCAACCGGTAACGCTAACAGCACCACATCCAGTTCGCCATTACGCAGCTGATTCATTAAGTTGGTGGTGGTGTCTTCACACATATGTAGTTGTAATTTCGGATAGTCGCGCTGAACTAGCTTGGACAGATCACCCAATAAAAACGGCGCAATGGTAGGGATACAGCCCAACCGCAGCGGCCCTTCCATTTGTCTACCCTGGCTGAGTGAAAAATTGACCAACTCTTCAGCTGCAGTAAGAATAGTCCGTGCTTGTTCAACGATTTCTTCGCCCATAGCGGTGAACAGAAACGATTTATGATCGCGCTCAATGAGCTGACAACCGAGCTGTTCTTCTAAATTCTGAATGCCACTACTGAGCGTCGATTGGCTGACATGACAGGCTTGCGCAGCCCGATTAAAATGCTGATGCTGGTGTAACGCTAATAAGTAACTGAGATTCTTGAGGCTGGGTAATTTGGTCATCGGAGTCTCCAGCAAGGGCATAATGCTTGCATTGGTATTTCCGATTATCATAGCCGCTTTTATTCGGTTGAACAAATAATCGATGCTGTCATTATAGTGTCATATTGCGCCATTAAACTTGCCGCAGTTCCCTGAGATCTGGTTGTTAGAAACCTTTGTACCCGAGCTGTTTACCAGCGTCGGGTATTTTTTTGCCAAAGCCATGATCAAACGCAGCTTTACCTCTCTACAAACGCACATTTTCCTGAAACTTATCAGCAAATTTAGCTATACTGGCAGCAGACCTTTTGTTGCGGTATGTAGTGCCTTTTAGGCGAAGCAATGGTGGCGGTGTAATCATGGAACAAAAAATTAAAGTACTGGCTGCGAATCAAGTCAAGATTGAGCGTCCTGATCCGAAACAAGGCAATAACGCTTACCCTCCACGCAACCGAATTTACGTGCGAGACGTCAAGGGCTCGCTCGAATGGTTTCGGCGTAGTTTTGGTTTCATTTTATTGTTCGTATTTGCCGCCATTCCGTTTATACAGTACAACGGCGAACAAGCCGTGTTACTCGATATTATGGCGCAACGCTTCCGTATTTTTGGCCTCACCTTATGGCCGCAAGATCTCACCATACTGGCATGGATCACTATCGTTGCCGCTTTCGCCTTATTCTTTGTGACCACCCTGTATGGTCGCGTTTGGTGTGGTTTTATGTGTCCCCAAACCACCTGGACCTTTATCTTCATGTGGTTTGAAAAGAAGATTGAAGGTTCCCGTAATCAGCGCATGACCCTCGACCGCCGTGCCTGGGATTTTGATAAGCTTTGGCGTAAAACCGCCAAACATCTGTCGTGGTTAGTGGTTGCACTACTGACCGCGCTAGTGTTTGTCGGTTATTTCACCGATATTCGCGTGTTATTTGTCGAATTCTTTACCTGGCAGGCGAGCTTCTGGGCGATCTTCGCGGTGCTATTTTTCACCTTCGCGACCTATGGTAACGCCGGCTGGATGCGCGAAATTATGTGCACCCACATTTGTCCTTATGCGCGTTTCCAGTCTGCCATGTTTGACCCCGATACGGTGACGGTATCCTATGATGTTAAACGGGGTGAACCACGGGGTGGGCGCTCACGCAAAATTGGCCATGATCAATTGGCTGAAAAAAATCTAGGCGAATGTATCGACTGTAACTTGTGTGTACAAGTGTGCCCAACGGGCATCGATATTCGCAACGGCTTGCAGTACGAGTGCATAAACTGCGGCGCTTGCGTCGATGCTTGTAATGACACGATGGATAAAATGAACTATCCACGCGGTTTAATCCGCTTTACCACAGAGCGCAATTTACAAGGCGGACGTACTCATAAAGTACGTTTCAAAAGCGTTGGCTATGCCATCGCCGTGGTGGTGATGACGGGCCTATTAGTTTGGGATATTACCACCCGAGTGCCACTTAAGGTCGATATTTTGCGTGATCGTAATCAGTTGTACTCGATCAATATGGACAGCTGGGTAGAAAACGTCTTTACCCTAAAAATATTAAATAAATCGCAACTACCAGAAACCTACAGTATTGCGATTGAGGGCTTCAGTGACTTTACCTTGAATGGTCAAACGCAGGTACAGGTTGCCGGTGGTGAAGTGGCTACGGTGCCGCTCACCCTCGCGGTGAATCCTGATGAAGTGTTGCAACGAGTGCAAGAAGTGACCTTTGTGGTGCAGAACGCCGCCGGTGACGTCCAGCAAAAACAAGTGACTACCTTTATTTATGAATAAACCCGAGGCGGCGGCTGATTTTAGTTTTAGTGGCCTCACCCCGGATCTGATCGCCAATGCTTTAGCCAGTGTTGGCGTTGATCCACAGTCCGGCCTGTTAGCGCTGAACAGCTATGAAAATCGCGTATATCAATTTGTCGCTGACGACAACCGTCGTTATGTCACCAAGTTTTATCGTCCCGCACGCTGGAGCAATGCGCAAATTCTTGAAGAGCATGCCTTTACTCGCGAGCTCGCTGAGCAGGAAGTCCCCGCAGTAGCGCCGTTAGAGCTGAACGGTAAAACCCTACATAGTTTTGATGATTATCGCTTTGCAGTGTTCCCAAGTATCGGTGGGCGGGCGGTTGAGCCTGGTGATTTGGATCAGCTCGAGCGTATTGGCCGGCAAATTGGTCGTTTGCACGCGGTGGCCCAGCAAGGTGTGTTTGTGCATCGGCCTGGGCTCAGCTATGAAGAATTTATTACCGATGCCTTGGCGACGCTCAGACAATCGCCGCTGTTACCGGATAATTTACAAAGTGCCTTTTGGGCAATTGCTGAACCTATTGCTGAGTTATTGCGTAACGTAGATTTCCGGCGTTTTGAAAAACAACGTTTGCATGGCGATTGCCATCTTGGCAATATGCTGCTGCGCGATGAGCAACTGACGTTTGTTGATTTTGATGATGCGCGCACCGGTCCAGCTATTCAAGATCTGTGGATGATGGTAGCCGGTGATGACCGTAACAGCCGCTGGCAGCAGTTTGATGCGCTGATTAGCGGCTATGAAGACTTTTGCGAATTTGATACCGATCAAGGCGTGCTGATTGAACCCTTACGTACTTTTCGCATCATACATTACATGGCTTGGTTAGCTCGGCGTTGGGATGACGCAGCATTTCGTCGCGCGTTCCCGTGGTTTGCAGAGCAACGCTATTGGGAACAGCAGGTGCTAACCTTGAAAGAACAATTTGCACTATTACACGATGATCCACTTGAGTTAAGGATGTATCCATGAAGAAGTTTTTGTTTGCTGTTGTAGCATTAATTATGTGGCCAGCCGCCGCGCAAGATTTTAAACAAGGCGTGCATTACGATGTGATCGCAGAAACCGCTACCGCAGCGCCTGAGGTGATTGAGTTCTTTTCGTTCTATTGCCCTGCTTGCTTCCGTTATCAGCCTATTGCGGCAGAGCTAAAAGCGGCTTATCCACAGGCATTCAGAAAATCACACGTACCAGTAGGTAACGATGAGTTCGCCAAAAGTATTTTACGGGCCACCGTGGTCGCAGAACGCATGAAAGTGGCTGAAGGTTTTAATGCGGCATATTTCCGCCGCCAGCATGTTGAGCAAAACCCAGTCATGAAAGTGCAAGATCTACAGGATATTTTGCGCGCGCAAGGTATTGCTGAAGATCAAATCACCAAAGCCATGAATAGCTTTATGGTAAAAGTTGCTGCAGATCGGATTGAAAAAGAAGCCGACAAATATGATGTTCGCGCAACCCCAACATTTATCGTCAATGGCAAATACCGTGTGACCCCGCAGGGTTTAGGTAACAGCCAAAATTTCACTGCAGACATGGTGAAATTAGTCGGTTATTTACTGGACAAGAAATAACTTAGTGATGGCGAGCTGTTGCCCGTTGTAGCAGCTCGCCATAGGTTTTATCCTTAGCCACCCAACGGCTATTCAGCCAGCTTTGAAAGTTCTGCTTAAACCCATCATCCTGTAAATAATCACCGATTAAATCTGGGCTGATGGGTAGCGTCTCTACTTTTACATACACCTCACGCAATTGCCCAGTGAGCAGCTGCCATACCACCGTGCGTGGGCCCGGCGGATAGACAATGGTGATATCCAAAATAGCATCAAACTGCTGACCCATGGTTTGTAGGGTAAACGCGGTACCACCTGCTTTAGGCATGAGTAAATGTTTAAATTCATTGCCTTTTTTGGCATGCTTTTCGCGGGTAAAGCGAGTGCCTTCACAGAAGTTAATGACCGTAGTGGGAATATGCCGAAACTTCTCGCATTTTTTCTGGGTAGTGGCGATATCCTTGCCTTGTAAATGCGGGTTCTTGGC
>DIVC01000029.1:6483-8268 GCA_002423905.1 Idiomarina sp. UBA6142 | reverse complement strand
TCGGCCTATTTTGATCCGAAAAGCAGCGCTGATAACCCACGCTGGGACGCCGTGGATGTGCGCTTCGTAGCGAAATTTGAGCGGCTTTTGTCGCTAGCAGAGCTGCGTGACCTCAATGCCTTAGCGGAGCAACCGCTGTTGCGTAAAGGCAATCGTTTGTCAGTTATCCCGTTTACGACCAGCGAATGGCTTGCTGTTAGAAAATTAGTGGGCTAATCAGCAGTATCGGGTTTTAACGCAAAGCGGGCGCGAATTACCCCGTCGTGATCAACCATTTCAGTGAACATATCGAGCGGTCGAATCCACAGTTCACCAGCGCCGTAGAGTGGTCGGTATACCACAAACTGCTGGTCGTTTTCAGAGTGGCGAGCCACTCCTAATACCTGATAGTCGTTGCCTTTGTAGTGGCGATAAATTCCAGGCACCACGGTTGCTGTCATATGCATGCTCCATATTCGCGTTCGCTACCTTGTATTTGCTTAAAGCGTAGCGCAAAATTTGCTCAGTAGCTATGTAATGCGTGTTATCGACAAAAGGTATAATGATGCAAAATATTTTTATGACTCTCGCTGTGTTACTGGGGTTAAGTAACTCAGTACAAGCTCTATCAACAGCCGATTTTGAACTCATTCAACCCACCATCGATACCTTTATGGCAGGGGCCAGTCGTAACGATGCCACCATTCACGAACAATTTTGGCACGATGATTTAACCTACACCAGTTCCAACGGGACGCGGTTTGGTAAACAACAACTGATGCAAGGAGTCATCAGTGCTGGGCCGACTGTCGTCGCCGCTGATTATTGGCGCTGGTACACCGCAGAGGAGCTCAGCTATAAGCCCTTTGGCGATCTGGTGATCATTAATTTTATGCTGGTGGCGCATAGCGAAAGTAATGCCGGCTATGGCCGTGAAGAATACTTCAACAGCGGCGTCATGCTATGGCAAGACGGACGTTGGCAAGCGCTTAACTGGCAGGCGACCAAACGCCACGCTGAGTAATGAATTAACTACTCACCTTTGAAGCGGAACATCAGGTCGGTATTAAGAATCGTTACAATAGCCAATAGCCGTTCGCTACTCATTTTCAACGGCTGCGCTTCATGGCGTTGATAGGTTTGCTGGGTGACCCCGAGTTGCTCCGCGACCTGCGCTTGTGACATGCCATTACGCTGCCGTAACGCTTTCAAATAATTGCGTAAATGTTTTTCATTGCCGACGCGATAGTACATACAAGCCACCGTCATAAGTGAGTTAAACATACCTTAGCCAGATCCAAGCTAAATAACAACATACAAGCTGTAATTTGGCTAAATTGCATTTTTTGATACCCTAGGGTTGCAATTTGAAACCTAAAGGTTATATATTGATACCCTTAGGTATCATTATGATGCCATTTTGGAGGATTTTATATGACAACTTGGTCAGCAGAAGCACAAGCACAATCGTTAAAATATGGCGCCTACGTCAGCCTCATTAGTGGGCTTTACTTCGGTATTATGTTAATCAGCAAATGGTTACGCCAAGCCGGCGTGGATACTGGAGAGTGGCCGCGCATCATCTTAGTGCTGGTCGCTCTTCTGTTTGTTGGCATCGTCACGCGGCTGAGTGTGAACAATTACAAACTCTGTGGTGGATGGCGCGAAATTTTTGGTATTTACAGCGATGAATTCACCCGCGAAACCAGCCGTAAAGCCAATGCCAGAGCCTTTGTCGGCCTAATTGTCGCGTTAATTCCTGGTTTTATACTCGGCGAAAAGGCTGCCAGTGACGGTGTCATCGCC
>DIVC01000029.1:6247-6453 GCA_002423905.1 Idiomarina sp. UBA6142 | reverse complement strand
GCGCTGCGAGCACAACGCGGGCTGTCCCAGCAAGAGCTCGCTGATGCCATAGGGGTATCGCGAAAAACCATTAGCACCATTGAAACCCGGCGCTTTACCCCGTCGGTGGTGATCGCGCTAAAATTGGCACACTACTTTCAGCGTCCGGTTGAGCTGATTTTCAGCCTACAACCGCAAGCCTATGAGGACACCCTATGAGTAATGCA
>DIVC01000029.1:0-6195 GCA_002423905.1 Idiomarina sp. UBA6142 | reverse complement strand
GTGATGCTGGAAGAACTCCTAGAACTCGGGATCAGCGCCGCAGACTATGATGCCTATTTGATTAATATCTTAGCCGGTGAGCAATTCGGCAGTGACTTTGTCGCCATCAACCCGAACTCTAAAATCCCAGCCTTAATGGACCACAGTACCAGCCCACCCACGCGGGTGTTCGAGTCGGGGTCTATTCTGCTGTATCTCGCGGATAAATTCGGTGCCCTAATACCCAGCAACGCAGCGGACCGCACCGAATGTCTGAATTGGTTATTCTGGCAAATGGCCAGCGCGCCAATTCTAGGCGGTGGTTTTGGCCATTTTTATGCCTATGCCCCGGAAAAATTCGAGTACCCCATCAATCGTTACACCATGGAAATCAAGCGTCAGCTGGATGTCTTGAATCGGCATTTAGCCGAACATCAGTATATGGTCGGTGACCACTACAGCATTGCCGATATTGCCATTTGGCCTTGGTATGGCGCGTTAGTGACTAACCAGGTGTACGATGCCGCCGAATTTATTAGTGCACATGAGTATCAGCATGTACTGCGTTGGGCCAAACAAATCGCCGCGCGACCAGCAGTGCAGCGTGGCCGTATCGTCAACAAAAATTGGGGTGATGCTGACAAACAGCTACCACAGCGCCACAGTTCGAACGACTTTAAATCCGCTACCTGAACGGGTTGCCGAACCACCAGCAGCATGGCAGTGAAACTCACCAGTGGCATTTGCCAAATGCTGCACCAATAAGGTTGCAAGATTTAGAGGGTTAGATGGCGAATATGGCCAATCAAGGTGCGTGCTACTGGGCCCAAGGTTTCTGGATCCTCGAAATTTAAGTAGAACGTACTGCTCCGGGTCGCCCCGCGTTTTAGTTTTAGCGGCACCATGCATCCGCTATCTAGGGCCTTTTGAACGGCACTGCGCGGCAGCCATGCAAAGCCTTGGTTTTTGCGGATAAGTTCTACCGACGTAGCAACGTGGGTGACGGTCCAGCGCTGCTCAGATCCCAACCAACCAGACTCTGATTTACGTTCGCGCCCGGAATCGCGCAAGACAATTTGCCGCTGCACTTTAAGATCTTCGAGGCTTACCTGTGCCAATCGCGCTAACGGGTGTTGCGCGCCGCACACAGCGATAAATTCGACCGTACACAAGTCTTCACTTAATTCATTGGGCAAGGTAAACGGCGAAATCGATAACTGCGCAATGCCTTGATTGAGCAACTCGTTGGCACCGGTCAATATGGTTTCTAACAATTCAATATGCACCAAGGGATACTCGGCGGAAACTCGCACTAAGGCCTCAAACAGCACATCTTTTGGGAACGCTTCATCCACTGCAATGGTCAGCTTTGATTCCACCCCAGACTTCAAATTTTGTGCGACGTTTTCAAATCGTTCGGTTTCACTCAGCAAGTAATTAATGCGCCGCAATAGCTGTTTACCCGCTTCGGTCAGGCTAGTCTTGCGGCCATCAACTTCAAATAATTTCACCCCGAGCTGCTGCTCGATTTTGGTCACCGCGTGATGCACGCTCGACTGACTTTTGTGGACCTGCTCAGCGGCTTGCACAAATCCGCCGAAGTCTGCAACCGCCTTCACCATCCGCCACTGTTCAATTGTCGAGCGTGCCACGTGATCCCCTATTTCATTTTTTCGTTAAGCCAAGCGTCAAGCCCTGCTTTGCCGGCACCGGTAAACATCAGTGCCACGCTGGCAGCCAATAATGCTAAGCCATACTCGTAGCCGTTATTACTCATGAATAAGCCGTTGTCTAAATGCACTGTCACGATAGCAACCACCATGGTAATGGCGAGCACAGCCGCGGCTGGTCGGGTCAGCAAGCCGACAATCAAGGCAATACCACCAAAAAATTCAGCGGCACCTGCCAATAGCGCCATCCAATAGCCCGGTGATAAACCGATGCTATCGAAGAAGCCACCGGTTCCTTCGAGGCCATAGCCACCGAACCAGCCAAACAACTTTTGCGCACCGTGGGCGGCAAAAATAATACCAATAGGCACGCGCAACGCGAGGGCGCCCCAACCACTGCTCTCGATACAGGTTAATTTTTTAATTAAATCTTTCATGCTAATCTCCCACACTATAATAAGGTAAACATCAGGGTTGTTGTCATACAACGACCACTGCAAGCTGTCGTTAAAATAACTATAGACGTTATTTACAAAACAACAAATCGAATAAATTAGCCTTAATTATTCTAATTTATAGAATGTTTTTGTTTTCTGCAATGCCAGAGAGGCCGTCATGTCATTTCACTTAATTGCTCACCCATTGGTGCAACATAAACTCGGGCTTATGCGCAGAGCCGATATTTCAACCAAACATTTTCGCGAGTTGGCCAATGAACTCGGTACCTTGTTAACCTATGAAGCCACCCAAGACTTCGCCCTAGAGCCGGTAAAAATAGCAAGTTGGCGTGGTGACACCATTGAGGTACAGCGGCTTAAAGGCAAAAAAGTCACCGTAGTGCCGATTTTGCGAGCCGGTATGGGCATGTTGGATGGCGTGCTCGAACTCCTGCCAAGCGCCAAAGTTAGTGTGGTGGGACTATACCGCGATGAGTCAACGCTGCAACCAGTCAGCTATTTTGAAAAGCTCGTCGGCGACATTGAGCAGCGCTTAGCGCTGATTATTGACCCGATGCTCGCCACCGGCGGCAGTATGATTGCAACCATAGATTTGTTGAAGAAAGCCGGCTGCCACGACATTAGGGTGCTGGTGTTAGTCGCTGCCCCTGAGGGTGTCCAAGCGGTCCAACAAACGCACCCTGACGTACGCATTTTCGCCGCCGGCCTCGATTCACACTTGAATGAACATGGCTACATCATGCCCGGCCTCGGTGATGCTGGCGATAAGATCTTCGGTACCAAATAGCCCATGAAACAGGAGTTGCTAACGTGGAACACTTTCCGTCTAAAGTTGATACTTGGCTGCGGGTAGTTTTGAGCCTCAGCGCGGTACTTTGTTTTGCTACAGCTATTTGGTATCTGCGCCTACCTGAAGCTGAGCAAATGACTTGGCCCACCGTGACTCTGCTGCTTGCGGGCGGCCTGTGTTTGTGGATCATGACCACCACCTATTACCGCGTTTATGAAGACTTTGTGCTAATTCGCAGCGGTCCATTTCGCTGGCGCTTACGCATAAGCAGTATTGGTTATGTGCGGGCAAGCCGTAATCCTATTGCCAGCCCCGCATTATCGATGGAGCGCATAGCGCTGGGCTACGGCAACCAGCGCGCTATTCTGATTTCACCGCTTGACCCATTGCTTTTTGTGGAAGCGTTACGGCGCTGCGAATCCTTTCGCGCCGAAATAGACCCGAGTATTGCTGCACTGAAAGCGAAGGCTATCTGATGCCGCAGGCTAGAGACATTGCCAGAAATGGCGCAATTGGTTCTGCTCTAAGGAGGCACCCATGGCTCGCGCTCATGCGCTTCATATCCTGGTGAAAACCCGCGAACAAGCAGAAGCACTGAAACAACAGTTAGCTAAGGGTGCCAAATTCGGTGATTTAGCCCGCCAGCACTCACTGTGCCCATCCGCGAAAAAGGGTGGTGATTTGGGCGAATTTCAGCGCGGCCACATGGTCGCAGCCTTTGACCACGTGGTATTCAACAAGCCTACGCTGGAGGTGCATGGTCCACTTAAAACCAAGTTCGGTTGGCACCTCATCAAAACCTTGTCACGTAGCTAAAAAAAAGCGCCACCATACGATTATGGTAGCGCTAGTATCACGGTGAAAGGCTATTTCAGATGGGTTTTCAAGAAGGTAAGGTACGCTTCTTGGGCGGTGATGCGGTTCGCTTTTACGGCAAAACCGTGGCCTTCGTCAGGAAACAATACGTACTCGACTGGAACGTTGTTGGCGCGAATGGCGGCGACCATTTCATCACTCTCCACTTGCAATACCCGCGGATCGTTGGCGCCTTGCACTACCAGCACCGGCACCTTAACGTTGGCAGCATGAAATAACGGTGAAATACGGCGTAAACGTTCACCATCAACCGCTGGATCGCCCAGCTCATCGTATAGCGACTGCCGGAAGCTCTCCCACCACGGCGGAATACTTTCCAAGGTGCGCACCCAGTTTGTCACCCCAAAGATATTGATCCCGGCATTGAATTCATCGGTAAAAGCCAGTGCCGCCATGGTCAGGTAACCACCATAGCTGCCACCCATCACGACGATTTGATCGCCATCCACCCAATCCAGCGATTGCAGGTATTTCTTGCTGTACACAATGTCCTGCAAATCATCTTCGCCGTGACGTTTATCGTCGAGGTGGAAGAAGGTTTTGCCATAGCCCGATGAGCCACGGTTGTTGACTCCGAACATGGCATAGCCATGATTGACCAAATGCTGCACCATGGCACTGTAGCCTTGGCGAGTCTGCCCACCTGGCCCACCATGAATAAAGATAATAGCCGGTACTTTATTGCTGGCACTGGCTTGATGTGGCTTATACAGCAAACCCGGTACAGTCAACTCATCAAAGCTCTGGAACCGTTCAACCGTGCTTTGCACCAAATGCTTAGCAGCCATTTCTGCTGCCAAGGTGTTGGTTAATTGAACCACCTCGGCACTACCGACTTGCCACACAAACAGGTTAGATGGCGATACATCGGAGTTTACATAGAATACTAACGTGGACTCATCAGCGGAGAAGTTCACCCCACGCAGATCACCTGGCGGATAGACCGGTAGCTGTAATTCGGTGTTACTGGTTAAATCAGTGATGGTCAATTGGGTACGAGCATCGGCATTAACGCCAACCACTTGATAGCGCCCCGACTCGGAAAAATACAAGAACGAGACATCCCAATCAGCGCTGTAATAAGGCTTATGTTCATCACTCGCCAGATCATACTGCCACGCCTGTGCAAACTCACCATGACCATCACTGCTATAGATCAAGCTGCTGCTGTCGCGGGTAAAGGTATACGCGCTATGCTGTATATTCCCTTCAGTGGGGGTAATCAGCACTGGCTCGGCATTGTCCTTGGTTAAATCCACCCCAAACAAATCAGAGTCTGAGTTGGAATTGGTGCGACTCATGGCCAAAAAGCGGCCATCGGGGCTGACTGATTCAATATTAAAACCAGTATTATTTTCAAATACTAAGCTACGGCTAAAGTCATTGCTACTGTATTTATACAGATCAAAAAAGCGGTTATCACGCTCATTGGTCATGATATAGAAATGCACTTTATCTTCATGCCAGCCCGCCACCATGGCTTTGAGATTTTCGCCAGGTGTTAAGTCTTGACTGGTACCATCGGGTAATTGCACATACACGTGATTGAGTTCGTTGCCGCCCTGATCAGCGGTGTATAGAAAGCGGTCGTCATTGGGGAACCAACTCACGCCCATATAGGCATTGGTAGTTGACTGTGTCAGCTGGGTTGGCGCGCTGCCATCGACCGGATAGCGGTACACGTTATAAATACCCGATGCATCGCTGGTTACCAGAACAGCGCTACCATCGTGGCTGATTGATGAGCCAAACAAGGTGGTGGTGTTAAAAAAGGTTGCTGCACTGTATTGCGGCACTGCTGTTGTGGCAGCTGACTGATTGTCTTCCGTTTGTTGCGGTGAACAGCCTACAAACAACAGACTACAGGCAACCACAACGGCACTGGTCCAGAATGAACGCATGGCTAACTCCTTGGTGATGACCGATTCGGTAATCACCAAGTGTAGACTAAAAAATAACCGCTTGCGCGGCTATTTACTGGTATGGATCGTCACTATTGCTGTGCGGCGATATAAGCGTCAACAAACTGTTCGAGCACATTCAGAGGCACTGGTCCATTAGCTAACACCACATCATGAAACTCGCGAATATCGAACTTTTCACCCAATGTAGAGCTAGCTTTAGCGCGCAATTCCAGTAGCTTATTCATACCAATTTTATAGGCAGTTGCTTGCCCTGGCATGACGATATGGCGCTCGACCATTTTGCGCGCATCGGCTTCAGCATTGGGGGTGTTACTGACATAAAAATCGATGCCTTGTTCGCGCGTCCATTGTTTCGCATGGATTCCGGTATCCACGACCAAACGTACCGCCCGCCAAAGCTCCATGGCTAAGCGGCCGAAGTCAGAATAAGGATCTTGATAAAAGCCAATCTCTTTGGGCAATAACTCAGTATACAAACCCCACCCTTCCGAATAAGC
>DIVC01000058.1 GCA_002423905.1 Idiomarina sp. UBA6142 | reverse complement strand
GGCGCTGACGGCGCTCATTGGCGGTAGGACCGTTAGCCGCCTATGAAAGTGATGGCCGCACCATCGTCCCCTATTTAAATAACGTCATCCTGCTGATCACTTTGGTGTTTGCTACCGTTGGGGTGTTCTATGGCGTCGCCAGTGGTCGCTTTACCTCACTGCACAGCGTGGTCAAGGCCATGGTGAAGCAAATGGACACTATGGGCTATATCTTGGTACTGACGTTCTTCTGTTATAACTTTCTTGGTGTGCTCAGTTATAGTGGGCTTGGCGCCTATATCACCTATCTGGGCGCTAATTTACTGATTAATTTGGGTCTACAAAGTTTTCCGATTCTGCTGTTGATCGGTTTTGTGGTGGTAACCGCGATCATTAACCTGTTTGTCGGCGGCCTCACGTCGAAATGGATGCTACTTGGTCCAATTTTTATTCCGATGCTGTACATGGTGAATCCACAAATGACGCCAGACTTAGTGGCAGCGGCTTTCCGGGTCGCCGATTCAGCCACCAACATTATTACGCCCATGATGAGCTATGCCGGCATCATTTTGGCCTTTATGCGCAAATACAATAGCGAGCTGACTTTTGGCGAGATGATTGCCATGATGGTGCCCTATTCGATTGCCTTTTTGCTGGTCTGGACCGCATTGCTGGTGGGCTTTTTCAGCTTCGGTATTCCACTCGGCTTCTAAATCGCCGAGCGATCAGCCAATTAATGAACAATCGCGCTGCAAGCACGAAAAAGTGCTTGCAGCAGCGCCGCTGAATTACTAATATAGCGCCCGTTCATACACATGAACAACCTGCATTACAGTGCGTCCGTAGCTCAGTTGGTTAGAGCACCACCTTGACATGGTGGGGGTCGGTAGTTCGAGTCTACTCGGACGCACCATACTCTTTTTTCACCGTCGTAAAACGTGCTAATTACCTATCGATTTCAGCGTAATCAGGCACCGATGTCTTCATTCCAAAGCTGCGGATGATGCTCGATAAAGGTATTCATTAGTTCAATACAGGTTGGCTCTTGCAGCACCTCTACGGTCACACCAAGTGCCCGCAACCGGTCTTCTGCACCCATAAAAGTCTTATTTTCACCAACCACCACGTGCGTAATGCCATACAGTTCAATGGCACCGGAACACATGCAGCAAGGCGACAAGGTGGTATAAAGCGTGCATTCTCGGTAGACACTTGCAGGTTGCCGTCCGGCGTTTTCAAAGGCATCCATTTCGCCATGCAAAATTGGACTACCGCGTTGCACGCGACGATTATGTCCACGGCCGATAATTTTGCCGTTGTGCACAATCACCGAGCCAATTGGCACACCACCTTCGGCCAGCCCTTTTTTAGCTTCATCGATGGCCGCGCGCATAAACTGATTCATTGCGATCTCCTCGCTTGCTGACTCGAATGACTATTACACAGCACATAGCGACATACAATGGTGCGACATTTAGGCTATTGCGCGTTTACATAAGAACAACCACAATAGCAGGCAGATTATTAATCCCTCATTATCTCGAGCCTTATACCATGATTAAAAAATTGATATTTCCCATTCTAATGAGCTGCTACATGGCATTTATGATGACCGGCCTCATTACTTACATCAATACTGGTGTTGCCGGTGACTTTGGCTGGCGATGGTTGCACGCTTTCGTTATTGCATGGCCTATTGCAGCTATTCTGGTATTCTTTGGTGGACAACCCATACGCACCCTTAGCGAGCGCATTGGTGCGCGGCTAAAATAATAGCGTAGCAATAAAGCTTGACTCTGCGGTGGATCAGCGTAAAGTGAGCGGCGTTGGATAGAAACAGTCAATTAAACCTTCTCTACGTCGTGTTCTTAGCATTACATCTTCGTCCTGAGCTTTAAGTTTCATTTTTTACCCGCACCATTCCGTTCAAGGCATTTGCTTTGGCGGTCAATTTTAAATTTAATTTTCAGGAATATAATTATGTCTACTACAGTAACTGGCGTTGTAAAATGGTTTAACGAAGCAAAAGGTTTTGGTTTTATTGAGCAACAAGGTGGCGCAGACGTATTTGCTCACTTCAGTGCCATTGCCAGCACCGGCTTCAAAACTTTGACTGAAGGCCAAAAAGTATCGTTCACCATCACTAAAGGCCCTAAAGGCCCGCAGGCTGAGAACATCGTTGCTATCTAATCGATAACAACCGCGTTGTAAAACGCAGCAAAGAAGCCGCATCGGAACCCGCTGCGGCTTTTTTTTATGCCTTCATTTCATGACGCTGAATTCACCATCTTCTATGGTAAACTGCTGTGAATAATTCGTCACTCGAAGCTTACTATGACTTATCGGATTGACAACTCGTATGCCGACCAATTCGCCACTCTCTCGCAACCACTGCTAGTCAGCGCGCAACCTACACCTGCTAGCGATCCAAGCTGGTTGGCCTTTAATCACCAATTAGCTGATGAGCTTGCCATTCCCAGCGCATGGCAAGCCACCGAACAGGGGTTACAACTGTTTTCCGGTAATGCTATCCCAAGCTGTTTGCAACCGATGACCCTGGGTTATGCCGGCCATCAATTTGCCCACTTCGTGCCGCGGCTAGGCGACGGTCGTGCCATTTTACTGAGCGAGCTGGTTAATCCAGCTGGTGAACGCTTCGATGTACAGCTAAAAGGTGCTGGCACCACAGCCTTTTCGCGTGCAGGCGATGGTCGTGCACCGCTTGGCCCAGTATTGCGCGAATTTATTGTCAGTGAAGCCATGCACGCCCTTGGCATACCTACCACACGGGCGTTAGCAGCTGTGACTACCGGGGACTGGGTCTATCGCGAGCAAGCGTTACCAGGTGCCGTACTAACTCGAGTTGCCAGCAGCCATTTACGCATCGGCACCGCCCAATATGTCGCTACCTTCGCCGATGACGCTCTATGCCAACGCTTTGCCGACTATGTGATCACGCGGCATTATCCACACTGCGCACAGTCTGAACAACCTTATCAGGCGCTCTACACCGCCATCATTGACCGCCAAGCTAAACTGATCGCTCAATGGATGAGCGTTGGTTTTATTCATGGGGTGATGAATACCGACAATATGACGCTCAGTGGTGAGACCATTGATTATGGTCCTTGCGCATTTATGGAGCATTACGACCCGAATGCGGTTTATAGCGCCATTGACCGTGCAGGCCGCTATGCCTATAAAAATCAACCCGGTGTGGCGTTATGGAATTTAGCCCGGTTAGGTGAAGCATGGCTACCGTTGATGGCGGCCGATAGAACCGCAGCAATCAGCATAGCCACTCAGTTAGTTCATGAGTTTCCAAACTATTATGAACACTACTACAACCAGCTCATGGCCAATAAAATAGGTGTGGTTGAGCCGTTAAGCGCTGATCGTGAATTGATCGATCGGCTGCTACAACTCATGGCCACGGAGCGGTTAGATTACAGCCAAACCTTGCGTTGGTTAGCGCAGGGTCAAGCAGCCGCGAACAAGGCCCTCTATGAGTGGCAGCAACAGTGGCAGCAGCGGCTTGCTCAACAAGGTCAACCACTAGCCCAAGTTTACGCCCGCATGAATCTGCTGAATCCGGCAGTCATTCCCCGCAATCACTGGGTTGAGGCGGCTATTTCCCAAGCACTTGAAAGCGGCGAACTAAGCATATTTAATGACCTGATGACGGTATTAAAGACGCCCTACCAAGAACCCCAACACCTGCAGCAGTATACCCAACCAGCTAACGACGCTCAGCGGGTTCAGCGCACCTTCTGTGGCACCTAAACGATACCAATAAAACAGCTGAAAAGATTGATCAAAAGGCGGATACGTGGAGTAATACAACAACCACTAATTACTTTAATTAATCGACAAAAATGCACTATACAACTTTACTCAGAACGCTGCTTGTTCTGGCCGTTTTCATGGCACATGCGCTGCCCACGAGTCGCGCTAATCAAGTCCCCTTTCAGACTATTGTCACTGCCAGCCAACAAGCGGCCAGCGCGGATGAACGCCTTCGCTATGGCGAGCTCAGCGATCAATATGGATTACTGTGGCTGCCACAGCACCCCAGCCCTGCCCCAGTGGTAGTATTGGTGCATGGCGGGTGCTGGTTACAAAATTATGATGTCAGTCATATTACTGCTGCAGCGGCAGCCTTGCGCGACGACGGGTATGTCGTTTGGGCGCCGGAATATCGGCGGGCGAGCGCTGAACAATCGGCATGGCCACAGGCGTTGGACGATGTGGTTGAGGCGATTGAATTTATCAAGACGCATGCTCATTCCGCGCTAAACAGCGAACCACCGATAGTAGTAGGTCACTCGGCAGGCGGTCATTTAGCTCTGCTCGCCAGCACCAAGACAGCGGTCACGGCAGTTATAGGGTTGGCGGCTATCACCGATATCACCAGCTACGCTGAAGGCCAGAGTGGCTGTCAACAAGCTGCACGTTGGCTGATGGGCGCTGACGTCAATGATGCGAACGCAAACCCCAGTTATCAACAGGCTAACCCGCGCCTGCAAGCCATGAACACAACATTACTATTAATCGCTAGCGCGGCTGATCGTATCGTACCTATTGCGCAAGCCAGTTATCTCAAAGATGCTCAGGTGACACGGCTGACGGATGCCGGACACTTTGATTTTATCTATCCGAACAGTACAGCCTGGCAGCAACTGCGTGTTACCTTAAGGCGTATCACCTTAGCGCCAGCCACCGACTAACGACGAGCTACTATGAGCAACCAATTCTTGAAACCCAACGGGTTGATTTATTTAGACGGTAACTCCCTAGGCATGTTGCCCAGCGCGGTAGCGCAGCGCATAGAAACAGTGGTCAAGCAACAATGGGGAGCTGACTTAATTAGCAGTTGGAATCAACACGATTGGATCAATCTGCCCCTTAAAGTCGGCGATAAAATTGCTCAATTGATTGGTGCTGCAGCGGGCCAAGTGGTGTGTTGTGATTCAATTTCACTGAATCTGTTTAAGCTGCTTGCCGCTGCCCTGCAATTGCGCCCCGGACGCACCGTGGTGCTATCCACTGAAGATAATTTTCCCACCGACCTGTATATGGTGCAAGGCTTGCAACAACTACTCGGTCGCGATAACTGTCAGCTTAAACTGGTTTCGGAACAGCACTTAGCCGCTGCCATCGATGAGCAAACTGCCGCAGTGCTGGTCACTGAAGTTAATTTTCGCAGCGGGCGCCGCCTCGACCTTGCGGCGTTAACCGAAGTGGCACACCAACACGGCGCACTGATGATTGCTGATTTAGCCCATAGTGCGGGTGCCATGCAGATAGAACTTGATCAATGGCAGGTTGATTTTGCGGTTGGCTGTAGCTACAAGTATTTGAATGCGGGGCCGGGGGCACCGGGTTTTGCTTATGTGGCGGAGCGACACCATAATCAATTTGTCCAACCACTAGCAGGCTGGATGGGCCACGCCAACGCCTTTGCATTCTCCAGCGATTACACCCCTGCGCCGGGCATTCGTGCGCTGCTAACAGGGACTCCAAGTATTATTGCGCTCGCCGCGGTTGATGCCGCGTTAACAGTTTTTGAGGGGCTGTCATTGCAACAGCTGCATGAACAGGCGCTCGACTTAGCCGACCAATTTGATCAGGGCCTGCACCAGCACAACCTTGCCGCAGAATTTCAACGGCTGACGCCTGCAGCGCGGCAGCAGCGCGGCTGTCAGCTGAGTTATGCGCATCCGCATGCTTACGCTATTTGCCAAGCACTGATCGAAGCCGGTGTCATTGCCGATTTTCGCGCGCCGAATTATCTCCGACTGGGCTTTACCCCACTCTATTTGACCGCCAGCGAAGTTGCCGAGGCAATCGCTAAGCTCGCGGCAATCATGCAACAGCAACGCTATTTAGATCAGCGCTTTCAGCAACGTCGCGGAGCTGTTACCTAAGTACTAGTCAACGACCATAACATTTATTATTATCAAGCATACCGTAACCACGGCAACAGTTCGCTAGGATCGCTTTAGCATGGTGACTAAAAATAATAATAATACCCACTCTTGGCTGGATGTTAGTGGTGCAGCGCTAAAAATGCTGCCACGGATGCCTAATTTCTTGCGCGGCGTGTGGCAATTATCGCGCCCCAAAAAAACCGATTACGGCTCCACTGCAAGTTTATTACAGCAGCAAGCGGCAAAGCAGCCCGATGCGGTGTTTTTGCATTACCATGAGCAACGCTTCACTTACGGCGAATTCAATGCCTGGTCGAATCAATTAGCTCGTCGTCTACAAGCCGCAGGCATCAAAAAAGGTGATTGCGTTGCGGTAATGATGGGCAATTGTCCGCAACTACTTGCCTGCGTATTTGCGATCAATAAACTCGGCGCTATTGCTGGCATGATGAATTACAAGCAACGTGGCGCAGTGTTAGAACACAGTTTTCATATCATCAATGCCAAACTATTGATCTATAGCGCCGACTGCAAAGAGGCTTTGGATAGCTGCAGTCTGGACGACTCTATTGAGGCCTATGAATATCCTCAATTACATGCTGAGAGTCTTGATTTAGCCGATACCAACCTAGCGGAAACGGATACCATTCAACTCGGTGATGTGTGTTATTACGTGTTCACCTCGGGTACCACGGGTATGCCCAAATCAGCGGCACTGACGCACCTGCGCTGGTTTAAAGCTGGAATCGCTTTTGGCAACATGTCCATGGCGCTCAAGCCACGGGATATTCAGTATTGCGCCATGCCGCTCTATCACAATACCGCACTGTCGGTGTCTGTTAGTACTGCTATTCGCTCGGGGTCAAGTGTCGTGCTCGCCGATCGCTTTAGTGCCAGCCAATTTTGGGATGATATTCGGCGTTATCGCTGCACCTGTTTTATCTATGTCGGTGAAATTTGCCGCTTCTTACTCAACCAACCGGAACAGCTGAGCGACCGTGATCATCACGTACGCGTGATCCTAGGTAATGGTCTGCGGGCTGAAATTTGGGACGCCTTTCAACAACGTTTTGGGATAAAACGTATTTGTGAACTTTATGGCGCAAGCGAGGGTAACGTTGGTTTTGTCAATGCCTTTAATCTGCGTCGTACGGTTGGTTTTTCGCCGATGACCTATGCCATTGTCAAATTTGATATCGACACTGAATGCCCGATTGTTGATGCCAATGGACATATGCAACGGGTTAAAAAAGGTGAGATTGGGTTATTGATCACCGCGGTCACAGAAAAAGCGCCATTTGACGGCTACACCAATAATCCCGCGGCGAATAACGCGAAATTAATGCGTCATGTATTTACACATGGGGATTGTTGGTTTAACAGCGGTGACTTAGTGCGTGACCAAGGTTTTCGTCACATTGCCTTTATCGATCGGGTTGGCGATACCTTCCGCTGGAAAGCCGAGAATGTTGCTACCACTGAAGTTGAAGCCCAAATTCAGTCGTTTTCTGATGTCCTTGAGGCGGTGGTCTATGGTGTCGAAGTGCCGAACACTGATGGGCGTGCTGGTATGGCATCGCTAATTTTGGCTCACGGTAAAAAATTCAATCCCATCACCTTTTATCAACACATTAAGCATCATCTCCCCGATTATGCCGTGCCGTTATTTGTAAGACTGGGTGACCATCATGAAGTCACCGGCACCTTTAAAATCAAGAAAAATGAATTAAAACAACAAGGTTTTAAACCACTCCATGAGCATGATGCGATTTATGTGTTAATGGATCGGACGCTGGGTTACCAGCGCCTCGATGACACCATTCTGACCGCGATTGAACAAGGCCAGGTCCGTTTTTAATTAGGGTGTAACAATATTGAACGTGGGTTCAAACGTCGCAATATGAGCAAATACTTTCGCTAATGCGGCCGGGTCTCCCTCGGTCTCTATGGCTTGCTTGGCCAATAACTCAGTAAAACTGGTCTGCCCCAACACCAGTGCCAAAAACTGTGCTCTGGTCCAACGTATGGTTAAGTTGGCATCGGCTAATTGGCGACCTTGGCGGTTATTCAATACTGAGTTGGAAAGTTCCAGTGCCCATAACTCATCAAGATCAGTAAAGTACAGATTAATTTTAACGCTAAGACCATCGGTGTTCTGATGATTTAAGCGCAACGCCAGATAATCCAAAATAAGCTCAATACTCATGCCCTGCACCACATCTGGCCCTTGTGTCGAGGTAATCGCTGGAATCGGTCCATAACGCAGTTCCTGCGCCGCAACTAAATAGGCATTGCGCCACGTGCCGGCTTCGGCCTGATAGGCTAATTGTTCAAACGCATCAGCCTGTAACAGCCGTGCCGGCTCATGCTGCGGATTGGCAAACACCACATGGCTTAATAACTCAACCGCCCATTGGTAATCACCACTGTCATACGCTTTGGTTGCGGCTTGTAACAGCGGCTCGCTGCCACCGAATAAATCCATATAACGTGCAGCACGTTGCTCATTAGTTAATGGATTAAGGTGGGTTGGATTGCCATCATAGTAACCGAGATAATAGTTGTAGGTACCACGCATATTATGGCTTAAGGTGCCGTAATAACCACGCGAATTAGAGTCTGCCGCCAGTTCTTTCGGAAAGAAATCGGCGTCACCAATCTCATTCATAGTGGCGCCCTGATTAGCTAAATGCAGCGCCCGATCGTGAATAAACCGATAAGTATCGCGCTGATTGCCAAGAAACTGTTTTATATTCTGCTGCCCCCACACCGGCCAATGATGACTACCAAAAGCCACTTCAGCGGCTGGGAACAAGTCCAATGCTTCGTTGATAAACTTACTCCATAACAACGAATTTCGTGCCTGAGCACCACGAATGGTATACACATTATGCATATGGCGAGTGGCTATCTCGGCTAAACATAACGCCTTAAATTGCGGTAAGTAGAACATCATTTCGGCTGGTGCTTCAGCATTATTGGTCAATTGAAACTCAATCTCGATTCCGTCAACCAGCAACGTCTCACCGGTTTTAGCAATGGTGACAGTGGGCGGAATGAGTCCAATAGTACCGCGACTAACCCCTTTAGCCAGACCAGAGCCAACACCCGCGCGTGGCCCGTAATTTAGACCATGACCGAACTGATAGGTGGCTCTGCGGGTCATGGCATTTCCCGCTAATACATTCTCCGCAATGGCATGCTCCATAAAGCCGGTTGGTGCGATAATAGCGACATTACTATGCTGTGGATCATAATTCGGTAATACCCCACGCACACCGCCGAAATGATCCACATGACTATGGGTATAAATCACCGCAGAAATTGGCTTATCGCTATTTAACAGGCTTTTCGCAAATGCCAGAGTTTGTGCAGCCATTTCTTCAGTAACCAGCGTATCAATCACTATCCAACCGGTCTTTCCCTCAACTAAGGTCATGTTCGCTAAGTCATAACCACGAATTTGGTAGATGCCTTCGGTCACTTTGAACAAGCCATGTAAATTATTCAGCTTCTCATGCTCCCATAGGCTCGGATTCACCGTGTCAGGCGCACTACCCTGAATAAATGAAAATTGTCCAGTATCCCAAATGACTGTGCCATCGGGCTGTTTGATTTGGGCGGTTGGAAAAGCCCCCATAAAACCGCGCGTGGCATCAGCGCCGCCTTGACTAAAATTACTGGGTAATTGTTGCAGCGCTTGTTGCTGTGCCTGTTGTGTAGCTGCTGAGGCAGGTTTGCTGAGCGGCGCGTCCGCATGCACTGGCGCCAGGGTTGTCAGTAACAGTGCGGTGAAAAGTAGAGTCGATTTAGTCTGCATAACCGATACCTTAATGGTGGTAATAATCGCTGCGGATAAGATCTGCAGCTTTTTCAGCAATCATAATGGTGGCAGCGTTGGTATTACCGCTGACAATAGTGGGCATGATGGATGCATCAATCACCCGTAATCCACTGATTCCGTGAACTCTTAAGCGGTCATCCACAACCGCCAGAGCATCCGCGCTAGGACCCATCTTACAGGTTCCTACCGGATGATATTGGGTATCAGCACGTGCTCTTATATCCGCTTCTAATGCTTCCAAATTGTTGATATCCAGTGGATACAACATACGTTTCGAGCGATGCCCGTCAAGGGCTGGATCGGTAAGAATGCGGTGCATGGTTTGCGCTCCGTTCAGCAGCACCCGTAAATCGTTCGGCTCACTAAAAAAATTGGGGTCAATAGCTGGCGCTTTGTGGGGATCGGCACTGTGTAACGTAACGCACCCGCGACTGGCCGGCCGCAATAACGTCAGGTGACAACTTAAGCCATGTTGCAGATGCAGTTTACGGGCATGGTCATCAACCAGCGCAATGACAAAGACCAATTGCAAATCAGCTTGTTGCGCATTCAATTCAGATTGAAAAAAAGCTCCTGATTCGGCAAAGGTTGTGGTTAACGGCCCACTTCGTTGCCGCCGCCACTGCGACAATCCGCTCAATACGCGTTTAATACCAGCCCATGAGACACCAAAGGTTTCATCATGCTTGGTATCAAGAAACGACTGCACATAATCAATATGATCTTGTAAATTCTTTCCGACCCCAGGTAGATCATGGACCAGCTGAATACCATGACGGACCAATTCAGCCCGAGGTCCAATGCCTGATAACATCAATATCTGCGGTGAACCAAAAGCACCGGCACAGAGACTAACTTCACGCTTGGCGGCGGCAAAATAATTTTTACCGTTGCGTTGATAACACACCCCTATTGCACGCCGACCAGCGGTCTCAATTCGAGTGACGAGAGCTTTGGTTATCACGGTTAAATTCGGGCGCTGCAAATGCGGAGTTAGATAGGCTTTGGCAGCGCTGCAACGCTCACCATCGCGCTGTGTCACTTGATAGTAGAAACAGCCCTTTTGCTCAGCACCATTATAATCGTCAGTACGGTCGATGCCTTGGGCTTCACAAGCGCGCAAAAAGGCCTCATTAACTGGGCTCGGCGACTGTAAGTTAGTCACCGACAATGGCCCTTGATTGCCATGATAATCACTATCAACAAAATGACGATTATTCTCAGCGCGCTTAAAATAGGGCAAAACGTCGTTATAACTCCAACCCTGATTACCCAGTTGGGCCCAGCTGTCATAGTCATTGCGGTGGCCACGTACATATAACATGGCATTAATCGAACTCGAGCCACCAACAACTTTACCGCGGGGTTGATAACCACGACGGCCGTTTAAT
>DIVC01000120.1:18605-25070 GCA_002423905.1 Idiomarina sp. UBA6142 | reverse complement strand
AAGGGTGAAAGGGTGCGGTAAGAGCGCACCGCGCGACTGGTAACAGTTCGTGGCACGGTAAACTCCACCCGGAGCAAGGTCAAATAGGGGTTCATTGGCGCGGCCCGCGTTGAACCCGGGTAGACTGCTTGAACGTGCAGGTGACTGCACGGCTAGATGAATGATTGTCCACGACAGAACCCGGCTTACCGGTTGACTTCCCTCTTTTCTGTTGTTTTTCCTTGTTTTTTCTAATTTTCCTTATTTTTCAATAAGCCACAAAATAATCAAGCCATACGCTAGCAGCGAAAATTCGTACTGCTAGTGGTTATTCGCTGAATTCCGCTTGACAGTAGGACAAAACGCCACCTAGACTGTCACATTGTGGGGATAAGTGGATAATTGTGGATCAATTTATGTTTCGTGGCGCAGCTGCACTCAGTCTTGATGACAAAGGTCGTCTGGCGATACCGGCAAAGTATCGGCAGAGCCTGTTGCTTGACTGTGAGGGCCACATGGTGTGCACCATTGACATCAAACAGCCGTGTTTGTTGCTGTATCCGTTACCGGAATGGCAAATCATTGAACAGAAACTCACCACACTATCCAGTATGAACCCCGCTGAGCGTCGTCTCCAGCGGTTACTGCTGGGTCATGCCGAAGACTGCCAGATGGATAAAAACGGCCGTATTTTGATTGCACCAACGCTGCGTCAACATGCGGATTTGAGCAAGAAGATCATGATTATCGGTCAGCTCAATAAGTTTGAAGTATGGTCAGAACAAGCATGGCAAGCGCAGATTGCGGCCGATATGGTTGCTGAGCAACAAGACGATTTGGCCTTAAGTGATCGACTACAAGACTTCTCATTATAATGGCGACTGCACCGCAACATGTCTCGGTGCTGCTGCAAGAGTCGATTGATGCTCTTGCGATCAGTGCCGACGGAACCTATCTTGACGCCACCTTTGGTCGAGGCGGTCATACGCGCGCTATACTCGCTAAACTCTCCGCTAACGGCCGTGTCATTGCCTTGGATCGCGACCCCACCGCGATTGCTGCGGCACAGCCATTATTAACCGACCCACGTTTTCAGATTATCCACACGCCGTTCTCACAACTCGGTGAGGTATTGGCTGAGCAGCAATTGCTTGGTCAACTAGACGGCATTTTGTTCGACCTTGGCGTATCTTCCCCACAATTAGATGACGCCGAGCGTGGTTTTAGTTTTATGCGCGATGGACCACTCGATATGCGCATGGATACCAGTCGTGGCGCCACTGCGGCCGATTTCCTCAATAGCGCGAGTGCCGATGAAATTGCCTTTGTGTTGCGCGAGTACGGTGAAGAGCGCTTTGCCTGGCGTATTGCCCAAGCGGTGGTAGCACAGCGCACCGAGCAGCCATTACAAACCACTCGTGAACTAGCAGAACTGATCAGCGCAGCAGTACCATTTAAAGACAAGCACAAACATCCGGCCACCCGCAGCTTTCAAGGCATTCGGATTCATATTAATGGTGAACTTGACGAAATAGAGCAGGCGCTAGAGGCCGCTATTAGCGGCTTAAAACCGGGCGGAAGGCTGGTGGTGATCAGTTTTCATAGCCTCGAAGATCGTCTGGTGAAACGCTTTATGCGCGCCAAGAGTCAGGGCAAAGCGGTGCCTCGTGGCTTGCCGTTGCGCGAGGATCAAATAGAACGTGGCGAAACACTCAAGCTGATTGGTAAAGCCATTATGCCTTCAGCCGCCGAAATTCAAGCCAACCCGCGCTGCCGCAGCTCGGTGTTACGAACTGCTGCGAGGTTAGCTTATGAAACCTAGCCGCGTACCCGGATTGTTGAGTGTCATGTTCACTGATTTACGCCAGCACTGGATGCTGGTGTTGTTGTGTGTGGCGATTGTGATTTCTGCACTTGGAGTTATCTACATTGCTCATAGTCATCGGCTACTGACCATTGAGCGCGATGGCCTGCTGTCCCAACGTGATGATCTCGATATCGAATATCGGCATTTGCAGATCGAGCAGAACACCCTGACCGAACACAACCGGGTCGAACGCATTGCTGAACAGCAGCTTGACATGCGGCGCCCCGAGGGTAAGCAGGAGGTGTTGGTACCATGGCAATAAACCGTACCAAGCGCAATGGCAAGAAGGAACAACCACACTTAGGCAGTGGACGCTTCTATTTTGCCTTGGCGGTACTGGGTTTGGTATTTAGCTCACTGGTGGCTCGTGCCGCCTATATTCAAGTGATTGAGCCCGAGCGCTTGATTATTGAAGGTGACCGCCGCTCATTACGAGCCGATGCGACCGTCGTGCAGCGGGGCTCAATTATGGATCGTAATGGCCGAGAGCTGGCTATCAGTGTCCCTGTTGAGACGGTCTGGGCTGATCCGAAACGTGTGCATGAGGGCAATGGCCTGCAAAATCGCGAGCGTTGGTTAGCCTTGGCTGAAGTATTTCGCGTGGATGTGAATAGCTTAACCAGCAAAGTCAATGATCCGGCCCGACGTTTTGTCTATTTAGAGCGCAAAGTCACCCCCGCAGTCGCTGAGTTTGTGCGCCAATTAAATATTCCCGGGGTGTACCTGAAAACTGAATCACGGCGCTTTTATCCTGCCGGTGAAATTAGCGCTCATGTGCTTGGTTTCACCGATATTGATGGACGTGGCATTGAAGGCCTTGAAGCTATTTATGATGCGGTACTGACCGGCACACCGGGTGAGCGGGTGTATCGCAAGGATGCCAAAGGACGGGTTGTTGAAGAAATTAGCGTGACCGAAGCGCAACAACCAAAACAACTGACGCTGAGTATCGACCAGCGCCTGCAATCACTGGCTTATACTGAACTGAAGAAAGCCGTGCGCTATCACCAAGCAACTTCGGGCTCAGCGGTGATTCTGGACATAAAAACTGGCGAAATTTTAGCGATGGTCAACAGCCCGTCCTATAACCCCAATAATCGCACTGATTTGCAAGCCCATCGGCTGCGTAACCGGGCGATTACTGATGCCTATGAGCCAGGTTCTACCATGAAGCCGCTAGCGGTTATGGCGGGCTTAGAAGCTGGGGCCATTAAGCCGGGCGATATCATTGATACCAGCCCAGGTTGGATGCGTCTCGGTGGTCGTCGGGTTAGCGACCCACAGAATCGTGGTGCATTAACCATCAGTCAGGTGTTAGAAACCTCGAGCAATATGGGCTCGGCCAAAATTGCTCTGGCCGCGGGTGTCGATAATGTCATGAAAACCTATGCTGCACTTGGCTTGGGTAACGATACCGGGAGTGCCCTGTTAGGCGAAAGTTTTGGCGTATTGCAAGACCGTCGGCGTTGGTCTGATTTTGAGATTGCGACGCTATCATTCGGTTATGGCTTGTCAGTGACCACCCTGCAACTGGCCCAAGCTTATGCGATTATTGGCAATAATGGTGTGCGCGTGCCGTTAACTATTCAACGCCGCGAAGGGGTGCCAGCTGGGCAACAAGTAGTGAGTGCCGAGAACGCCAAGGCGGTACTGGCCATGTTAGAAAATACCGTAGTAGATGGCGGCGCTAAGCGCGCCCGCGTGCGTGGCTATCGCGTTGCTGGCAAAACCGGGACCTCTCGTAAAGCGATTGCCGGTGGCTATGGTGACGAATATGTCACCTTGTTTGCTGGCATAGCGCCAGTCAGCGAGCCGCGCTTAGCGGTGGTCGTGACCATTAACGAACCCAGTGGCGATGATTACTACGGTGGCGACGTATCGGCACCGGTGTTTGCTGAAATTATGGGTGATGCGTTGCGGTTGATCAATGTGACGCCTGATAACGTGGCAGATACTCAGCTGCGGGTAGCTGGTTTTGGAGGCCCAAATGATTAGTTTGCGCCAGTTGCTGCCTGATTACCCACTCGAGCTGCCCGATCATTTGGTGGCTGGCTTGCAGCTCGATAGCCGGCAAGTGGCAGCGGGCGATGCNNTACCGCAACTAAAAAATCAATTATCCTTTATTGCTGCGCGTTTTTATGGCGAGCCAGCGCGCCGCTTGGCAGTGGTTGGGGTCACTGGCACCAACGGTAAAACCTCAGTGACCTATTTGGTAGCGCAATTGCTCAACAATTTAGGCTGTAAGGCGGGCGTGATTGGCACCACCGGGAGTGGTTTCCCAGGCCATTTGCTCGCTGAGAGTCATACTACCCCTGATGCTATCGCGGTGCAGCAACGCCTAGCGCAGCTGCTGGCGGAAGGAGCGCAGGCGGTGGCGATGGAAGTATCATCGCATGCCTTGGTGCAACGTCGGGTGGAAGCGATCCGGTTTAAGGTTGGGGTGGCAACCAATATTAGCCGCGATCACCTCGATTACCACGGCACCATGAGTAATTATGCGGGTGCCAAGCGCCGCCTATTTACCGAGCTCGATACCGAAATCAGTATTTTAAACGTCGATGATGCGGCGTTGACCGCTTGGCTGCCGGATCGCACCGATAGCTGGCGCATTAGTTGCCAGCTTCAGCAGCATCCTCAGGCGGTATGGGCGAGCGCGATTGAATTTGCCGATCATGGAACGAGCATACAACTCCATGTTGCTGAGCAGACCTACGCCGTGCAGTCACCGTTACTGGGTGGTTTCAATGTCTATAACCTCTTAGCAGCTATGACCGCGGTGCATGCCTTAGGCTACGACCTTGCCGATATCGTTGCCGTGGTTCCGCAATTGCATGCAGTACCCGGTCGCATTGAGACCTTTAGTGCGGGTCCAAAACGGCCGCTGGTGATTGTTGATTATGCCCACACCCCCGATGCCTTGCAGCAGGTGTTAATTGCCTTGCGCCGCCATTGTCGCGGGCAACTGTGGTGTGTGTTTGGTTGTGGTGGCGATCGCGATCGCGGTAAGCGCCCACAAATGGGTGCGGTCGCAGCTAAGTATGCTGATCGGGTGGTGATCACCGATGACAATCCACGGGGTGAACCAGCGGCACAAATTATTGCCGATATTGTCGCTGGTATCATGCACCGAGAATACGTGCAACTGCAGCACGGGCGTGAGCAAGCTGTTATTGGCGCCATGCAAAACGCTCAGCCGGGAGACATTGTGCTGTTGGCCGGTAAGGGCCACGAAGATTATCAAATTATAGGTCAGCAGCGGCTGCCATATAACGAACGCGCAATCGTTGCGGCCTGGGTTGAGCAACAACAAACGACCGAGGTGCAGTCATGATCAAAACCGATATGCAATGGCTCTGCCGCGCTGCAGATGGTCAACTGTTTGGTGACAATATCAGTATTGAGAGTATCTGCACCGACACCCGCCAGCTCACTCCAGGTTGCTTATTTATCGCCCTCAAAGGGGCAAACTTTGATGCCCACAGCCTGCTTGAACAAGCGGTGGCAGGCGGCGCTGCGGCGTTGTTAGTAGAGCAGCGGGTAACCACCGATACGCTTCACGATATACCGCAGATTGTGGTTGCTGATAGCCGCTATGCATTGGGCCAGCTTGGTGCCGCAGTGAAAGCAGCTGTGCAGCCGCTAACCATCGCTATTACCGGTAGCAGCGGCAAGACCACTGTGAAAGAAATGCTCGCCGCCATGCTCGCTAGCCAAGGCAATGTATTGGCGACTGCGGGTAACTTTAACAATGACATTGGCTGCCCGTTAACGTTGCTACGACTCACTCCTGAGCACCGTTATGCAGTGATTGAACTGGGCGCTAACCACGCCGGTGAAATTGCCTACACCACCGGCTTAACCCGTCCTGATGTGGCTATTATCAATAATGTCGCGCCGGCGCACGTCGAAGGCTTTGGCAGTGTGCACGGGGTTTTTCGTGCTAAAACCGAAATATTTCGCGGCTTAAGCGCCGATGGCTGGTGTTTCACCCCGGCCTTGTCTGAATTTGCCCCAGCGTGGCAGCAACAGCTGGCTGATCGTAAACATCTCACCTTTGGTCGCGACAGTGCCGGCCCGAATACCCTTTACGCCAGTGCGATCGAGCTTGATGCCGATGGTTGTGCGCGCTTTATCGCACATATACCGGCGGCACTCACTCAGGGCGAACCCACACGGCTGCCGGTGCAGTTGAACCTGCCAGGTTTACACAACGTTGACAATGCGCTGGTGGCGCTTGGTGCAGCGCTTGCGATAGGCTGTGATGGTGTTGCTGTGGCACAGGCATTGAGCCAATTGAAACCGGTGCCGGGGCGCATGAATGTGTTAACGCTGAACCCGCAGTTACGGGTCATAGATGACAGTTACAATGCCAATGTTGGTTCCGTCAAAGCCGCCATTGATGTGCTCGCCGCAGCCCCAGGTTTGCGCATTCTGGTGCTAGGTGACATGGGCGAATTGGGCGTTGAAGCACGCCACTATCATCAGCACGTTGGCGAGCATGCGCGGCAACAAGGTATTGACTATGTCTATACCCTTGGCGTGTTAAGTCAATGCACCAGTGATGTTATGGCCAGCGCCGCTGGCAAACACTTCTTTCAGTTAGATGCTCTCCTTGAGCA
>DIVC01000120.1:18300-18500 GCA_002423905.1 Idiomarina sp. UBA6142 | reverse complement strand
CAAGCGGTGCGCGATGACGGCCCGCAATCCCATTTAAGTAAAGCCGGCACACCGACCATGGGTGGTTTGTTGATTATTGCTTCTATTAGCATTTCTACCTTGCTCTGGGCTGATTTGAGCAATCGCTATGTACTGGTGGCACTAGCGGTGTTACTGGGCTTCGGCGTGGTTGGCTTTGTTGATGACTACCGCAAGGTGGT
>DIVC01000120.1:15820-18295 GCA_002423905.1 Idiomarina sp. UBA6142 | reverse complement strand
TATGGTTTTGCCACGGTCGGCGCAGAAACCCAGTTATTGGTGCCGTTTTTCAAAGATGTGATGCCGCAATTGGGCATGTTTTATATGGTGTTGGCTTATTTTGTCATCATCGGCACCAGTAACGCCGTGAATTTAACCGATGGCCTTGATGGCTTAGCGATTGTGCCAACCATTATGGTGGCCGGTGCCTTGGGTATCTTTGCCTACGCCTCGGGTAACGTGAACTTCTCGACCTATCTAAATATTCCCTATTTACCGCTGTCTGGCGAGCTGTTGGTGTTCTGCACGGCAATGTGTGGCGCCGGCTTGGGGTTTTTATGGTTCAACACCTATCCGGCCCAAGTTTTTATGGGCGATGTCGGAGCATTGGCACTCGGTGCCGGGCTCGGCGTGGTGGCGGTGATGGTGCGACAGGAGCTAGTGCTATTCATCATGGGTGGCGTGTTTGTGATGGAAACCTTGTCGGTGATGCTGCAAGTAGGCAGTTATAAACTGCGCGGTAAGCGGATTTTCCGCATGGCGCCTATTCATCATCATTACGAATTGAAAGGCTGGCCAGAGCCACGGGTGATCGTGCGGTTTTGGATCTTATCATTGGTGTTTGTGTTGATTGGTTTAGCAACACTGAAATTACGCTAACAGAGGGTTATTGCGCAGATGCGTGATCGAGCAGATATCACACAATATGACACTATAGGCGTGGTCGGGCTTGGCCAGACTGGGCTGTCGTGTGTGCGCTATTTGCTGGCTCAGGGAGTGCGCCCTTGGGTATTCGATAGTCGCCCGAACCCGCCAGGGTTGGCTGAATTGCAACAACTCGATAGTGGCTTAGAGCAACAGTTTGGCCCTTTTGAGGCAGCCGCCTTGCTGGGTATGGATATGCTGCTATTAAGCCCTGGTATTGACCCACGTACAGCGGCTATCCAGTTGGCCAAAGATGCTGAGATCCCAGTGCTCGGTGATATTGATTTATTCGCCTATCAGGTCGAGCAACCGATTATTGGTATTACTGGGTCGAACGGTAAATCGACCGTCACCCGGTTAACCGGTGAATTACTCGCCGAGGCCGGGATGCAAGTGGCTGTGGGCGGCAATATCGGCGTACCGGCGTTGGATTTATTGCAGCAGCCGGCAGACGTTTACGTGTTGGAGCTGTCGAGCTTTCAGCTGGATTTATGCCAGCAGTTAACGCTACAAGCGGCGACTATTTTAAATATTAGTGATGACCACTTAGACCGCTACGGCAGTATGTACGCTTACACCGAATCCAAACATCAAATTTATCGGCGCACGCATTACGCTATTTGGAATCGTGATCAACGTTCGACCGCTCCGCAGGCGCTGCCAATCGACCAACAGTTCACCTTTGGTAGTGACTACAGTGACGAAAATGCCCCAGCATTGTTCGGTATCGAGCGCCATCACGGTGAGCCATTCATCAGCTATGCTGGCAAGCCAATACTGGCAGCCAATGAGCTACAAATTACCGGTATGCACAACTTACTGAACGTGCAAGCAGCGTTGGCGTTAGTGCATGCGCTTGGGGTAGATATTCATCGCTGTTTACCAGCGGCGCGGCGTTTCCAAGCGTTGCCACATCGGTGCAAATTAGTTGGTGAATGGCATGGCGTGCGCTGGGTTAATGATTCCAAAGCCACCAATATTGGCGCCGCAGAAGCAGCAATTCATGGTGTACGTGAATTGATTCAGGGGCAACTAATTCTGATCGCCGGCGGTGATGGTAAGGGCCAAGACTTTAGTCAGTTCCGCACGGCCTTGATGAAAGTCAATATCCTCATCGTATTTGGCAAAGATGCTGAGCGTATAGCGCCATTCCATCATCATGTAGTGCGCGTCGCTGATTTGGCTGAAGCGGTACAGCAAGCCCAACAATTAGCTACCGCCGGCAGCATGGTATTGTTATCGCCAGCCTGTTCCAGTTTGGATATGTTCCGCAATTACGAGCAACGCGGTGAGCAGTTTGTTGCCGCTGTGGAGGCCCTCCATGGCGCATGAACAGCAACTTGAACTCGGTATTCAAACCCCAAGCGCGGCCCAGTCGCCGTGGTTACGTGTGCGCGAATACTGGTGGCCGCAACAAACACTGATGTATGACCGGGTGATTTTATGGTTAACCCTAGGGTTGTTAGCCATCAGTTTGATTATGGTAACCTCTGCCAGCTTCCCAGTTGGCGAGCGGCTCACCGCCAATCCCTTTTATTTTATGATCCGCCACAGTATGTATTTAGTGCTGGGGTTGGGCCTACTGGCTATTACCGTGCAGTTGCCAATGCAATGGTGGTATCGCTTGAGTGGTCCAATGTTGCTGGCAGCGTTAGCCGGTTTGGTGCTGGTACTGGTGATTGGTCACGAGGTAAACGGCGCTAAGCGCTGGATCAAACTAGGACCACTCACCTTGCAAACCGCGGAAGTGGCCAAGCTCTGTTTTGTGGTGTACATAGCCAGCTACCTCAC
>DIVC01000120.1:10569-15686 GCA_002423905.1 Idiomarina sp. UBA6142 | reverse complement strand
GACCCATTTGGCAGCGGCTACCAGCTGACCCAGAGCTTAATGGCATTTGGTCGCGGCGATTGGTTTGGTGAAGGTTTAGGCAACAGCATTCAAAAGCTTCAGTATCTGCCTGAAGCGCATACTGATTTTATTATGGCGGTAGTCGGTGAAGAACTTGGCTTTACTGGCATCGTGCTGGTGTTGGTGCTGATATTTGCACTGGTATTTCGAGCCATGCAATTGGGTCGTAAAACCCTCCAGCAGGGGCAACAATTTAGTGGTTTTATAGCCTATGGCATTGCCATCTGGTTTGCTTTTCAAGCCATGGTCAATATTGGTGCAGCGGCAGGTTTATTGCCCACCAAAGGCTTGACCTTACCCTTGGTAAGTTACGGTGGCACCAGTTTACTGATTAGCTGTGTGGTGATTGGGTTGCTGTTGCGCATCGATTACGAAGTGCGGGTTGCCACCATGCGGGTAGCACCACTGGGTCGTGGAGGGCGGGCATGAATCGTATCTTGATTGCGGCGGCCGGCACCGGTGGCCATGTTTTTCCAGCATTAGCCGTGGCTGAGCAATTACGCAGTTATGGCTGGCATGTGGTATGGCTGGGCACCGATGAAGGGCGACTTGAATCACGGGTGGTTCCAGCGGCCGGTTTTGCCTTACAAACGGTTGCTATGCAGGGCATTCGTGGTCACGGGGTGCTGCGCAAGCTGTTACTCCCGATCACCTTGTTGAAAGCCTTTTGGCAGTGCCGAAAGCTATTAGCGGCTGAACGTATTCAGCTGGTACTGACGTTTGGTGGCTACGTTTGCGCCCCAGCGGGCCTAGCGGCGAAGTGGTGTGGTATTCCGTTGCTGGTGCATGAGCAAAATGCCGTAGTTGGGTTAACCAATAAATTACTGGCGCGCCTCGCCAGTCATGTGATGTTGGGTTTTGCCGCAGCACGCCAGCAATTACCCCGTGCCGAGGTAACCGGCAACCCGTTACGTGCGCAGTGGCTGACGACAATGCCGGCACCAGCGAATGATATCCCCAAATTATTGGTCGTGGGTGGAAGTTTAGGGGCGCAAGCGTTGAATCAAGCTGTACCGCAGGCCCTAGCGCAACTAGCTGGCCATCAGCCAGACAAAAAACTAGCACTGCAAGTACTGCACCAGTGCGGCCGTGACCGCGTGACTCAGGTGCGAGAAGCCTATGCCCAAGCTGGGCTGGACAAGGTCGAGGTGGTGGAATTTATTGATGCCATGCATCAAGCCTACAGCGAAGCTGACGTGGTGATTTGCCGCGCCGGGGCGCTGACCGTGGCTGAACTGGCGTTAGTTGGCACCCCAGCTATTTTTGTGCCGCTGCCGCAAGCAGTAGACGACCATCAAACCGCCAATGCCCGCGCACTGGTAGACGTTGAAGCGGGCTATTTATTACCGCAAGCGCAATTGCTGCAGTTACAGCCGCTGCTGCGCCTGTTGCAGCCATTGTTGGCCGATGCCGATAAACGCGCAGTCATGCGCGCCAATGCTGCCCGAGTTGCGCGGGCTGATGCCACAGCGGCCGTGGTCAATCAATGTGAACGCTGGGCCAATCCAGAATTAAGTAAAACAGGCACTAATTTATGATCAATAAAACCACCCCATTCACTGTAGTCAGCATACCGGAGATGCGGCGGGTACGACGTATTCACTTTGTCGGTATTGGTGGCGCGGGTATGGGCGGTATTGCCGAGGTATTGTTGAATCAAGGCTATCAGATTGCTGGCTCGGACATTGCCGAAAATACTAATACTCAGCGCTTGCGTGAATTTGGTGCTGACATTTTTATTGGCCATCAAGCCAGCAATGTAAAAGGCGCCGATGTGATTGTAGTGTCTTCGGCGATTAAAGCCGATAACCCGGAGCTAGTCGCTGCGGCTGAACAGTTTATTCCGCTCGTACGGCGCGCTGAAATGCTCGCCGAGTTGATGCGTTTTCGGCATGGCGTGGCGATAGCCGGTACCCATGGTAAAACCACCACCACATCACTGATTGCTAGCATTTTTGCTGAGGCCGATCTTGATCCCACCTTTGTGATTGGGGGATTGCTGAACAGCGCCGGCACCAATGCGCGCTTGGGCACCAGCAAATATCTGATCGCTGAAGCCGATGAATCGGACGCATCATTCTTGCATTTGCAACCCATGGTGTCGGTGATCACTAATATTGAAGCCGACCATATGGATACCTACGGCGGTGATTTCAATAAATTGCTCGATACCTACATTGAGTTTTTACACAACCTGCCGTTCTACGGACTGGCAGTGATGTGCATCGACGACCCGGTTATTCGTACGCTACTGCCGCGCGTAGGGCGCCATTTAATTAGCTATGGCTTTAGTGATGATGCCGATGTGCGTGCCAGTGATTACCTGCAAACAGGCGGCCAAAGCCACTTTGTTGTGCATCGCAAAGATCGCCAACCACTGACGGTAACCGTTAATTTACCGGGTCGACACAACGTCTTGAATGCCCTTGCTGCTATTGCCGTGGCGACTGACGAAGGGCTTAGCGATGGCGCTATCGTCGGTGCCTTAGCGAAATTTGGCGGTATTGGCCGGCGCTTCTCAGTACTGGGCCAGTTTGCCCTCACTGCGGCTGATAGCGCAGCTGAACAGCAGGTGATGTTGATTGATGATTATGGCCATCACCCATCGGAAGTTGCAGCGACCATAGCGGCAGCTCGCAGTGGCTGGCCGCAGCGCCGTTTAGTGATGGCATTTCAGCCGCATCGCTACTCGCGTACGCGTGATTTATATGATGACTTTGTGCACGTGCTGAGCCAAGTCGACGTGCTGCTGTTACTCGATGTGTATAGCGCTGGCGAAGCACCCATTAGCGGCGCTGATAGTCGCGCGCTGGCACGATCACTGCGCTTGCGTGGGCAAATGGAGCCGATTTATGTCGGCAGTAACGATGACCTATTTGCAGTACTCGCTGATGTCCTCCAGCCGGGTGACATGTTGTTTGCGCAAGGGGCAGGCAATATTGGTGCCTTAGCCAAAGAGCTGGCCCAAACGCAATTACAAGCCGCTGCTTTGCGCAGCCGCCGCAGCAGCAGTCAGGGAGGTCACTAATGCAGCAGTTCGGTAAAGTCGCAGTATTAATGGGTGGTCACTCCGCTGAGCGAGACGTGTCGCTGCGTTCAGGGACTGCGGTGTTGCAGGCCTTGCAGGCGCAAGGTGTGAATGCTCATGGCTTTGACCCAGCTGAACGTGAACTGCATCAGCTCCGTGATGAGGGCTTCGACCGCACGTTTATTGCCTTGCACGGCCGCGGTGGTGAAGATGGCACCATTCAAGGGGCACTGGAATATCTCGGCATTCCATATACCGGTAGCGGAGTGCTGGCCTGCGCCTTGGCCATGGATAAAGTGAAAACCAAACAAATATGGCAAGCCTGTAGTTTGCCCATTGCTGATGGTCGTGTCATTCGCCGTGGTGACCGTATTGATGCGCAAGACCTGTTGCTGACCCTAGGCGGTAAAGTCATGGTCAAGCCGGCACAAGAAGGCTCCAGTATTGGCATGGGTTCAGCCAGTAGCGCTGAGCAATTGCAAGCAGCGCTTGCGCTGGCCCACCAATACGACGACGAAGCCTTGGTGGAAGCTTGGTTGGCTGGTCCAGAGTACACCGTGGCGCTATTAGGTGATCGTGCGCTGCCGTCAATTCGCTTGCAAACCAGCCACGAATTTTATGATTACGCGGCTAAGTATCAGGCCAGCGATACCCAATATCATTGTCCAGCCGGGCTCTCGCCGTTGGCCGAACAAGCGATACAAAAGCTCGCTTACAGCGCGTTTCGGGTGCTCGGCGGAAGTGGTTGGGGGCGGATTGATTTAATGTGTGATGCCGACGGTAATTATCGGCTGTTAGAGGCCAATTTGGTGCCCGGCATGACGGCCAAAAGTTTAGTACCTATGGCGGCCCGCGCAATAGGCATGGACTTTGAGCAGTTGGTGCTCGGTATTTTGGCGCTGAGCGACGGTTAATATGGTAACGCCACGTTGGCAATTTTGGCTAGGCTTTGGCTTTTTTGTCAGCGTGTTGGTGGGTACTGGGCTGGGCTTAAACAGCTTGTACCAAGTGGCTATGGATGCCAACCAAGTACCACTGCGGCGGCTGCAGGTGCAAGGCGAATTGCACTATGTCAGTCGTGATGAGGTGCGTGCAGTGCTGGTGCAGCAGCCGTTAGGAAGCTTTTTCTCGGCTGATGTCGATGTTATTCGCGCACAGGTGGAGCAGATAGCTTGGGTGAAGCGGGCGTCGATTCGTAAAGAATGGCCTGATCTATTACGGGTGTTTGTGGTCGAACAGCAGCCATTAGCGCATTGGAATCCGCATCGCCGCGAGCGGGCGCTGGTGAATACTGAGGCGCAGGTGTTCGAAGCCGATACCGCAGTACTGACGCAACCGTTACCACGCCTGCAGGGGCCTGAAACAGCAGTGGTAGAAACGGTACAGCAGTATCGTAGTGTGCAGGAATTATTGCAGCTGAACGGCCATCAGGTCAGTGAATTACGCTTTAGTGAGCGGTTTGCGGTGGACGTGGTGTTGCAGTCAGGAGTGGAATTACGGCTTGGTCGCGAGGCGTTGTTGGAACGGGTACAGCGATTTATTGATTTGTATCCGCAACTCAGCAGCCATCGTCAGCAACCGATTGATTATGTGGATTTACGCTATGACACCGGGGTTGCGGTGAGCTGGCGTGAACCGAATAAACCTAAGTAGAGAGTAAGCGCATGTCAAAAGCAGCAGAACGGAACATGGTAGTCGGCCTCGACATTGGCACCAATAAAGTGGTGGCCCTGATTGGTGAAGTCATCGCCGGTGGTGAAATCAGTGTCATTGGTGTTGGCGCCGCAACTGCGCGTGGCATGGATAAAGGCGGCGTGAACGACCTCAACTTGGTGGTACAGTCGATACAGCGCGCGGTGGAAGAAGCCGAATTAATGGGCGACTGTCGGGTCGCCTCGGTGTATCTGAATATTTCTGGGCGCCACATAGCTTGCCAAAATGAAAGCGGCATGGTGCCGATTAATGAAGCTGAAGTCACCCAAGACGATGTCGATAGCGTGATCCACGCCGCCAAGTCGGTACCCATTGC
>DIVC01000120.1:9253-10463 GCA_002423905.1 Idiomarina sp. UBA6142 | reverse complement strand
ACCATTGATATCTGTATTTATACCCAAGGGGTGCTGCGTCATACCGCGGTGATCCCAGCCGCTGGTAATCAGGTCACCAACGATATTGCCAAAATCTTTCGCACGCCGCTCAACCACGCGGAAGAAATTAAAACCAAGTATGCCTGTGCGCTGCGCGAATTAGTCAGCAAAGACGACAACATTGAAGTGCCATCGGTTGGTGGCCGTCCAGCACGCATTATGCAGCGCCATATTCTGGCTGAAGTGGTAGAGCCGCGTTATCAAGAGCTGTTTGAAATGGTGCGAGATGAAATCGTCAACCATGGTTTTGATGAACAAATTGCCGCGGGCATTGTATTAACCGGTGGCTGCCCATTAATGGAAGGCGCTATTGAGTTTGCCGAGGAAATTTTCCACATGCCAGTACGCCTTGGCGCGCCGCTCGGCATGCAGGGTTTAAGTGATTATGTGCAAGAGCCAACCTATGCCACTGCAGTAGGTTTATTGCGGTACGCCCAAGAAGATGTCCAAAACCGGCAAAAAGAAGCCGAGCGTGCCAATGTGCTGGGGGTATGGAAACGCATAAGCGGATGGTTTAAAGGCGAATTTTAGTTTCAGCGGTCATAACAAAAGTAGTATACTAAGCAGGTAACAAGGAGAACAACATGTCTGACGAACAGAACGTACCAAACGTGTTTCAAATCTTAGATGATTTTGACACCGACGCGGTCATTAAAGTCATTGGCGTAGGCGGTGGCGGCGGTAACGCCATCAAACACATGATTCGACAGAACATCGAAGGGGTTGAGTTTATCGCCGCCAATACCGACGCGCAGTCATTGCGTGCCTTTGACGCTCACACCACCATTCAATTAGGGGCTGATGTGACCAAAGGTTTAGGTGCTGGCGCCAACCCAGAAATTGGTCGCCAAGCAGCTGAAGAAGTACGCGAAGAAATTAAGCGCAAGATCCAAGGTGCGGACATGATCTTTATCGCTGCCGGTATGGGTGGTGGGACCGGTACCGGTGCCGCACCGGTGGTGGCCGAAGTCGCCCGGGATTTGGGCATCTTAACGGTAGCCGTGGTGACCAAACCTTTTCCATTTGAAGGCAAAAAGCGCATGGCGTATGCCGACGAGGGCATTAAGCAGTTGAGCCGTTATGTCGACTCACTGATCACCGTGCCGAACGAAAAGCTGCTGAAAGTTCTTGGCAAGAGCACCTCGTTGTT
>DIVC01000120.1:9040-9207 GCA_002423905.1 Idiomarina sp. UBA6142 | reverse complement strand
ACTGGTATTGCGCGTGGTGAAGATCGCGCCCAAGAAGCCGCTGAAATGGCCATTAACAGCCCATTATTGGAAGATATCGATCTATCTGGTGCGCGTGGCGTATTGGTAAATATTACTGCCGGTATGGATATGAGTATCGAAGAGTTCGAAACCGTCGGTAATATTGT
>DIVC01000120.1:5390-8983 GCA_002423905.1 Idiomarina sp. UBA6142 | reverse complement strand
GGTGGTTACAGTCGCAGTTATGACCATGGCGCGGCAGCGCGTAAAATAGCTGAAGAGCCAGTGCTTGAAGAGGAACAGGATGAGCCAGAAGTTGCAGCAGCGCCGAAAAGCAAAACTGCTCCAGCGAGTGGCCTAGACTACTTGGATATTCCAGCATTCTTGCGCCGCCAAGCAGACTAGTGGTTCGACCAATTCTTGCGGTTTAGGCGATTATCGGCTAGACTATTGCGCCTTTTGCTGGTCAAAAGACTTGTAAGAAGAGAAGCAACGATGATTAAACAACGTACGATTAAACAGCCGATTGCAACCACTGGTGTGGGTTTGCATAAAGGCAACAAGGTTCAGCTCACGCTGCGGCCAGCGCCGGTAAACACCGGTCTGGTATTTCGTCGCGTCGATCTCAACCCGCCGGTCGA
Source organism: Idiomarina sp. UBA6142 (assembly GCA_002423905.1). GTDB lineage: Bacteria > Pseudomonadota > Gammaproteobacteria > Enterobacterales > Alteromonadaceae > Pseudidiomarina. Next base: position 8,567 of record DIVC01000120.1, on the reverse strand, counting down.
CATTCAAGCTAGCCCTGAGCTGGTCAAAGATGTGCGCCTGTGTACGTGTCTTATCAACGACGATAACGTGCGCGTTTCCACCGTTGAGCATTTGCTCGCCGCGTTGGCCGCCATGGGTATTGATAATCTCATTATTGAAGTCGACAGCCATGAAATCCCGATCATGGACGGCAGCTCGCACCCCTTTATTTACCTGCTTCAGAGCGCAGGGATTGAAGAGCAAAAGGCAGCGAAAAAGTTTATCCGCATTAAACAACCAATACGCGTAGAAGATGGCGATAAATGGGCTGAGTTACTGCCGCATGACGGTGGTTTTCAGATCGATTTCGCCATCGATTTTGATCATCCGGCGATTGCCGATACCAATCAAGCGATGCGTCTTGATTTCAACACCAATAGTTTTGTGAAACACATTAGCCGGGCGCGTACCTTCGGTTTTATGAAGGACATTGAGCAACTGCGGGCGCACAATTTAGCCTTGGGTGGTAGTTTCGATAATGCCGTAGTGTTGGATGAGTTCCGTATTCTCAACAGTGAAGGCTTGCGTTACGACGATGAGTTCGTCAAGCACAAGATCCTCGACGCTATTGGTGATTTATATATGTGCGGCTATGCCTTGTTGGGTCACCTGCGCGCCTATAAATCCGGCCATGCGGTCAACAATATGTTGATTCGTGCGGTACTTGAAAATCAGCATGCGTGGGAGTTTGTTACCTTCGAACAAGCCAAAGCTAAATCACCGATTGCATTCGGTAATAGCATTCCAGCGCGGGCATTATAGTCCTAGTTTTGCTCATATTTGCTGGCCAGTGCCAGCAATTGTGAGCGCAGTGGTTCCTCACAAAGAAGTGCCTGTTGTCGCAATTTGCTGACAGCATCATCTTGTTTTACCACCGGTTTTTGCACCTTTTCTGGTGAATTCAACGGTTTTGGCTGAATTCGCAATTCCAGCGCATTAATCTCTCTCCTAGCGCCATCGGCAAAATGCGTTATAATGCGCCCCTGAACAGTCTTTAAGCGCTGCGCCACAGCCGCTGAAGAGACTTGTACAATAAGGGTATGTGTACGCACATTGAGCACTTGCACATGGGTGCGTAGCGGCGCCAACTCAACTTCTGTTAAGGCAGCGCACATTAGCTGTTGCCAGCGGGCGTGTTGCTCGGTAAAGTCAGCAAAATGTCGTAGTTGCTGACCAGTCATGAGCTGTTGGGTGTTTTTCAGCCGATTACGTGCCATAAAGTTTTCAATGCATTTCACGACGAGAGATTACATGAGTTTATCAGTCTTCTATCGAGGCACCAAAGTTAAATTCGGCATCCGCCTAACGCGTCGCCGTCTCTTGTCGCTAGCCGGTCTCACTGCGCTCGGCGTGATTGCGCTGAGTAAGCCATGGCAACCCGCGGTATTGGATATTGCGCAAGTGCGGCAGAATATTGGCTCCGAACAAATCGCTTTAGCTGCACAAGAAAAGGCGGTTCGCCAGTTGCGTGACGAAACCGAAAAGAAACTTACCGCGATGACCATTTATATGGGCGAGATGCAAGCGCAAATGCGCCGGCTTGATGCCCTCGGTCAGCGTTTGGCTGCGGTGGCCGAAGTCGATAATGGCGAATTCAATTTCACTCAGCCGCATGTCAATGCGATGGGTGGCCCAGAAGCCTCGATCGTCGGTGCGCCAGATGCCGATGTGGCGGCGCTGATGACCTCTATCGATAACATGTTAGCGCAGCTATCGGACAAACAAAAACAACTGGCGATCCTTGAATCGGTGATGATGAGTCACAATATCTCTGCCGAGAGCTTTGTGGCAGGGCGTCCGGTCAAGTCGGGTTGGATGTCGTCTCAGTACGGTGTACGCAAAGACCCATTTAGTGGGAATCCTGCTATGCACAAAGGGCTGGATTTTGCCAGTCTTGAAGAAAATGCTGGTGTTTATGCAACAGGCGCAGGTGTTGTCACTTGGTCTGGCGAGCGTTGGGGTTACGGAAAGCTGGTTGAAATTGATCACGGTGGTGGTCTGAAAACCCGCTATGCACATTGCCAGGAGCTGCTGGTAAAAGAAGGTGACGTGGTCACTCGTGGTCAGCAAATCGCCATACTCGGAAGTACCGGCCGTTCGACCGGCCCACATGTACATTACGAAGTATTGCGCAACAATAAGCAGATCGATCCGTATAAATATGTATACCGCGAAGCGAATTAAGCAGCGCTTCCGGTCATAACAACAGGACTTAAATTTCACATGTTTGGTAGTCTATTCCGCAAGATATTCGGCAGCCGTAACGATCGCATTTTAAAAGGTCTGCAACGCCACGTCATCGCCATCAACGCCCTCGAGCCTGAATTTCAGCAACTCAGTGACGAACAACTGAAAGCCAAAACCGCCGAGTTTAAACAGCGCTTACTTGACGGTGCGAGCCTTGACAGCATTCTACCCGAAGCATTTGCCACCGTGCGTGAAGCCAGTGTGCGGGTATTTAACATGCGTCACTTCGATGTGCAGCTGATTGGCGGCATGATCTTAAACGACAATCGCATTGCTGAAATGCGGACCGGTGAGGGTAAAACCTTAACCGCAACCTTGGCCGCTTACCTCAATGCTCTCACCGGTAAAGGCGTGCATATTGTCACGGTGAACGATTACTTGGCTCGTCGCGATGCCGAGACCAACCGGCCACTATTTGAATTCCTCGGCTTGACGGTTGCCTTTAATATTCCCGGCCTGTCACCGCAAGATAAACGTGCGGCCTATCAAGCAGACATTACCTACGGTACCAATAACGAATTCGGTTTTGACTACCTGCGTGACAATATGGCCTTTAGCCCGGGCGACCGCGTCCAGCGCTCGCTGAATTATGCCATTGTCGACGAAGTGGATTCGATCTTGATCGATGAAGCGCGGACGCCATTGATTATTTCCGGTGCTGCCGAAGACAGTTCCGACATGTATAAGCGCATGAATGACATCGTGCCGCTGTTGGTCAAGCAAGATCAAGAAGACACCGAAGAACAGCGTGGCGAAGGCGACTTTACTATCGATGAAAAAGCCCGCTCATTGCATTTGACTGAACATGGTCAAGAACACATTGAAGCCATTCTGCAAGAGCGCGGTATGCTCGGCGAAAATGACTCGTTGTATTCATCGTCAAATATTACCTTGTTGCATCACGTCAACGC
>DIVC01000120.1:0-5299 GCA_002423905.1 Idiomarina sp. UBA6142 | reverse complement strand
CTTCCGTTTGTACGCCAAGCTAGCCGGTATGACCGGTACTGCTGATACTGAAGCCTTTGAATTTCGCTCTATTTACGGCCTAGAAACCGTGGTGATCCCAACCAATCGGCCGATGATTCGTGATGATCGCCCAGATTTGATTTTTATCACTGCAGAAGAAAAGTACGAAGCCATAGTCGCTGATATCGAAGCGTGTCGTAAGGCCCAACGCCCGGTGCTGGTGGGGACTATTTCTATTGAAAGTTCAGAGTTGCTATCGGCGCAGTTGAAGAAGCGTAAGATTCAACACAATGTATTGAATGCTAAATTCCACGCACAAGAAGCCGATATTGTGGCCAACGCCGGTTTACCAGGCGCAGTCACCATTGCCACGAATATGGCCGGTCGTGGTACCGATATTGTATTGGGTGGTAACTTACAGGTTGAGCTCGAGAAATTAGCTGCTGAGGCCTCAGCGGCTGAACGCGAAAAAGTTAAATCAGCCTGGCAAGCCCGCCATGATGCGGTGGTTGCTGCCGGTGGTTTGCATATTGTCGGTACTGAGCGCCATGAATCACGCCGTATCGATAACCAGTTGCGTGGTCGTTCAGGTCGTCAGGGTGACCCTGGCTCATCACGTTTTTACTTGTCGCTCGAAGACAGTTTGATGCGCATCTTTGCCTCTGACCGTATGGCCGGCATGATGAAGCGCTTAGGCATGCAACGCGGTGAGGCAATTGAGCACCCGTGGGTTACCCGTGCCATTGAAAATGCCCAGCGTAAAGTGGAAGGGCGTAACTTCGATATTCGTAAGCAATTGCTTGAATATGATGATGTTGCCAACGACCAACGAAAAGTAATTTATGAGCAACGTAACGAGCTGCTCGATGAAGGCGACATTTCCGAAGCCATCCGTAATATCCGTACCGACGTGGTCGAACGCGTCATCAACGACTACATTCCGCCGCAATCACTAGAAGAAATGTGGGACGTAGCAGGTCTTGAAGAGCGTTTACGTGCTGACTTTGCGGTGCAATTACCGCTGCAACAGTGGCTGGATGAAGACGATAAACTGCACGAAGAAACGCTGCGTGAACGCATTCTCGAGCAGATCGAACTGGCCTATAAAGACAAAGAACTGCAAGTCGGTGAAGCCACTCTACGCCAATTTGAAAAAGCAATTATGCTGCAGAGCTTGGACTCCCATTGGAAAGAGCATTTAGCCGCTATGGATCACTTGCGTCAGGGCATTCATTTGCGCAGTTACGCGCAGAAGCAGCCCAAGCAAGAATACAAGCGAGAGGCGTTTGAGTTATTCGCCGATATGCTCGAAGAGCTGAAGCTCGATGTCGTCAGTATTCTGTGTAAGGTGCGGGTTCGCACCGAACAGGATGTTGAAGCGGTAGAACAACAACGGCGTGCCCAAGCCGCTGCGATGCGTCAGCAGTTAGAGCATCAAGCCGCAGCGACCAGTGGCTCGACCAGTGTTGGTGCAGCCGTTGCAGATGGCGTGAAAGTTGGCCGTAACGACCCGTGTCCATGTGGCTCGGGGAAAAAGTACAAACAATGCCATGGTAAAATCTAGTCAGGTGCATGTGGCCGTCGGTGTCATTGAAAACACCGACGGTAGCCTGTACATCAGCCGCCGTGCCGAGCACTTGCATCAAGGCGGCAAATGGGAATTTCCAGGCGGTAAAGTAGAAGCCGGTGAGAGTGTTTATGCCGCGCTCTGTCGTGAACTGCTTGAAGAGTGCCAAATCACTGTCCTCAATGCCGTACCCTTCACCATCATTCAACACGACTATGCCGACAAGCAAGTGGTGCTTGACGTGTGGCGGGTGACGGCTTTTAGCGGCACCATCGGCCAAGCCGAAGGCCAGCTCTGGCGCTGGGTGCCACGCCACGAACTCGGTGCCTATCCATTCCCCACCGCCAATCAGGCTATCATCGAGTTATTGCTAAGGGCATAGCGCTAAGTGAAAATGCACGTCGCCATCGTAGGAGGCGCGGCCATCGGCCGGCTCGTAGCGGAGGAAGCGGATGTTGAAGCGTTGTTTGTGGCCGCTGATAACCGGGTAGGCGGGGAGATCGCTGGGTACTTCAAGGCGCAATAAACTTAACGGTTCGGTGCTTTCTTGCATAAAGCCGGCCACCGCAACCATCGGTTTAAAGCGTGCCTGCCCGCGCTGTAACTCCAGCTCTAATAGTAAGCCATTAAATAGAATGGCAAACTCACGCCACCAGCGTTCGCAGTCAGCATCGCGTTGCGCCTGCGGTAAGTGCAGCCAATAATGCAATTGCGGTAGGTCAAAGTTACAGGTGCCGCCGGGCATCACAAACCGCTGGCGAATAACGCTCAGTAAGCGATCTTGTTTGAGGCTGCTACCTACGCGGCTCATCGGTTGAATGGCGGCCCAAGCTTGCTGCACCCGTTCTGCGGTTTGTGCCAGTTGCTGCTGATTGACGTCGGGGTGCTGCGCCCATAGTTTTAATTGTCCTTTACGGCGGTCGAGATCTTTTTGTACATCAGTGCGCACGTCGCTGCGTTCGCATAAATCTAAAATAGCAAACAATGCATTAAAGTAGCGGGTGTAGCTGGTAGCATCGACGGAAACATCAGGTTGTAGCAAGCCCAACAGATGTTCAAGGCGCAGGTAAGTACGTACCCGTTCATGGAGCGGGTATTCGTAGCTAATAGTGTCAGCAGCGTGAGCGATCATAGGCTCTATCATAGCGGTAATAACGAAGGTTGCAATCACTGCTCGGCAAGTTGCCGGTAAAGCTGATGTAATTTTTTCACTTTGGGTTGCAGATCGGCAGTAGAGCCGCGATTGTCGATGACCTCAGTCGCTACCGCTAAACGTTGTTGGCGGCTGGCTTGAGCGTTGATAATTGCGTTGACTTGCTGGTGACTGACCTGATCACGTTGGCTGGTGCGTTGGCGCTGAGTGTCTTCATCCACATCAACCACTAACACCCGTTGGCAAAACTGCTGTAAGCCATTTTCAATCAGTAGCGGCGCCGATAGCATCACATAAGGTGATTGGGCGGCTTTAAGTTGCACCAAAATTTGCTCGCGAATCAGCGGGTGGGTGAGTTGGTTGAGCCAGTCTTTCTCCGCCGGGTTGGCAAATATATGCGCTCGCAACCAGGCCCGATTGAGGCTGCCATCGTGGTGTAACGCTTGTTCCCCGTAGCGTTGGGTGACCGCTTGCATGGCTGGGCTACCAGTATCCATAATATGCCGAGCGATGAGGTCAGCATCCACCACCACCACCCCAAGTTGCTCAAACAACCGCGTAACCGTGGTTTTGCCGCTGCCAATACCGCCTGTCACGCCAACCACGAACATCAGTGGAGTAACCAGTTCCAGTAGCCCGTCAGCAGGGCTTCACCCCAGAGCATGGCAATAATCCCGCCGCAAATCAAAAACGGCCCAAATGGAATAGGTTGACCTTGCCGCTCACGCTGCAGTCGTTGCCAAATAATACCAAGCACCGCTCCACTAACTGCTGCCGCGATCACCACCACCGGTAGTAANNGGTTAGTAGTTTAAAGCCCCAATACACGCTCCATAGGGCTAAATAGCCGGCCATAGCACCTATTACGGCATCTCGTAGCGGCACTGGCCCACCTATCAGCGCATAAAACAGACCCAGCCATAGCAGCAAATAAGTCAGCTGATCAGGCAACAGCATATGGTCCATATCAATAAAGAACAGGCAGATGAGTAAGGCGGCAAATAGGCACCAAATCAGGAATTCAGTGTTGAGCCCAAAGTGCCAACACAGTAGGCCAAATACCAGCCCGGTCAGTGCCTCAATCATCGGGTAACGTGCTGAAATCGGGGTCTTACAATTGCGGCAGCGTGCTTTCAGTAATAACCAGCTTAGCACCGGGATATTATCGTACCAGGCGATGCTGTAGTTGCATTGCGGGCAGCGTGAATTGGGCACCGCAAGGTTGAAGCGCGCGGCTGCGGGTGCCGGCTTATCGCTCAGCGTAGCGCATTCGGCCTGCCATTGGCGTTGCAACATCACCGGCAAGCGGCCAATCACGACGTTCAGAAAGCTACCAACGACTAGCCCTAGCAACATGCCAAAGCCAGTTACCCAAGCGCTTTGGGCGGGATACATCGCTAACCATTCCATTAGCCGACCACCTTACCGAGGCTGAAAATAGGCATATACATGGCGATAATCAGTCCGCCGACGAGGATACCAATCACGACCATGATCATCGGCTCTAGCAAGGCGGTTAAATTATCAACTAAGTCATCCACTTCGCGCTCATAGATATCGGCTACTTTGGATAACATGTCATCTAATGCGCCGGCCTCTTCACCGATATAAACCATTTGCGTGGCCATAGTTGGGAATAAGTCAGCGTTTTGCATGGCCACGTTCATTTGCATCCCTGAGCTAATTTCATCGCGCATGGTCAGAATAGCGTCGCGGTAGAGCGCATTTCCTGATGCCCCAGCGGCGGAATCGAGCGCACTAATTAATGGCACCCCGGCAGCAAAGGTAGTGGATAGGGTACGGGCAAAACGAGCCACCGCAGCTTTGTTCAAAATATTACCCACCACGGGTATCTTCAGTGAAATAATATCGACCTTATCGCGCAGTGCTAAGCTCTTGATGTAGGTACGTTTAAACAACCAACCGCCCACTGCGATGCCAGCAAGTACATATAAAAAATAAGCCTGAACAAGTTCTGACAAGTTCACCACAAACTGAGTGATCGCCGGCAGCTCAGCGCCAAAGTCTTTAAATACCGCTTCAAATTGCGGTACCACGTAAATCAGCAAAATCATGGTTACGGCCAACGCCACCACAATAACCGCTGCTGGATACACCAACGCTTTCTTGATTTTAGCTTTTAACGCCTCGGATTTTTCGCGGTAGGTGGCGATACGATCATAAATACCCTCTAACGAACCAGATTGCTCACCCGAATCAACTAAGTCGCAATAGAGATCATCAAACACATCCGGATGTTTGCGCAGGGTTGCCGCCAGCGGCGAACCGGCACCGACCTCGTTGGCAATAGTGAGCATCAAGCTGCGCACCCGCGGATGATCGGTACCTTTGGCGACCATCTCTAAGCCCTGCAACAGCGGTACACCAGCGGTAAGCATGGTGGCAATTTGACGGGTGAATAAGGCAATATCGGCGCCAGTGATTTTTTTATCACCGAATATCGACTTGCCTTTTTTCTTGATGGATTTAGGCGTGATACCTTGGTCGCGCAGTTTCGACTTAATTTGTTTGTCGTTCTCAGCCCGCATCACACCTTTTACTTTGGTCCCTTTACGATT
>DIVC01000114.1:5633-12754 GCA_002423905.1 Idiomarina sp. UBA6142 | reverse complement strand
ACACCCCCGCCAAAAAAGTCGGGGCTGCTTTAAAATGACGATGGTTACCAATCACTGAACGGTCAGCTATCGCCTCTTCACGGTAAACGGTGCCAGTACTGACCATGTCATTATTATCATGATGATCACGACAGCACTGGGTGCAGAGTGGCGGTTGGTCGTTATCGGCTGGCGCCCCCATGCGCTTGCGAACTTGCTGGCCACCATTCGGATCAAGGGTTAAACGCCCATCAATTAAGGTCAGGCGATGCGGGGTATACCCCTCTTCACCAATCTCAGTAAACACACAATTACAGTTCACCGTCACAAAATCTTCAACGCGCTGAGTTTGTGTGGCTTGATCATAGGTTACGGTGTCAAAGGTAACTTGTAATTTATCACCGCGGCGCTGCACCGTTGGCGTAGGCCGCGTGGTTTCTTTAATTTGATAAATTTGGGCATCATCATCGCTGGTAAGACGCACTGCGATAACCTCCGGCGCCGCACCGGGGTTATACACCACTTGTGGTTCGGTGCGAGGCGCTGGCGGCGTCACCACTAAGCCGCCATCACGGGCGCTAATTCGGCCGAGCCAGGCTTCTATGGACAAACTGTCGCTCTCACCACCACGAGCTGTCCAACCAATATCAATGGTCGCAGCTTTAGCATCAGGTAGCGCCGGCAGCGGGTCTGGTAAGCCCACGTCGCCGGTGGTTAACCAGCTGCCATTAAAATAAAACGGCGCAACCGTCCAGGTCAGCACAAACTGTTTGCCATCACGGCTCAGTGTTTGGCTACCGCCAGCAATATCGGCATATGGCGTAAAGCGCAAGGTTTCTAACTGTTGCTGCACCATTTCAAGCGCTGCCGTGCGCTCAGCCGCACGGCTTGAACTGTGCATAAAGGTGCGCTGCAGCGCCACTAATCCGGCGACACCAACAGCAATAATCACCAACGCTACCAGCAATTCAACAAAGGTGAATCCGGCTTGGCGCTGACCCTGTGGCCTAGGTATCTGCTTAAAAATCATGCCAACTACCTCCAATGCGATAAACCCGCCGCAAGGCGTCGTTAGTGACTAGATTACTGAGTACCTTGCCGCTGTAACGCACCGTCAAGTTACCGTTGGATAAATCGGGGTCGCGATTAGACATCACCGCCCCATGAATGACTGAGCCGCCATTCATTTTGAAAGCGTATTGATTGATATTGCCAGGCGTGGCAAAGGAAAAACCAATACCAAAAATTTCAGCGCCACCATTCATAGTTAAATCGGCATCTTGAATAATCAGCGCTACTGGGTTGTCGGCCGAACCAATTTGATCCCCAGCAGCCAACGAGCAGCTGCCGGTGATCCAAATCAAACCACTCGAATTGGGCCCTAAACTATCGCAGTTGGCGTATTCTGCTACCGCCATATCTTTGAGCTGAAGCCACTCTGCCTCAGGGATACCAAACAAGTACTCCAACAAATCATCGGGGAAATTAGTGTCATTATCTAAAATATCGACACCATGATCGCCGCGCTGACTAAAGGGTTGGGACGCACAATTACCCTCGCTAAATTCTTGTTGCCCACAGGTGGTGCCATTACCATTAATATCGACATCACCGCTGGTCCAAATCGACAACGGCACGCCATCACCACCCCCATTGGGATTAGCCACCACCTGAAAGCTACCCGATACATTCATACTGCCGCGAATCGCCACCGGCACATCGGGCTCGCTGCGGATCAGCGGCATGATCGCTAGCTGTTGACGGACCGTACGGCTGGCCCGACCGTCAGCCGAATTGGCCGTTAAGGTAACATCCACGACATCTACTTCACCGCGTGGCGTGTTAGCGAACCGATTGCCAGCCAGCACTGCGGTATAGTTTGCCCCAGCGACCGTACCATTGAGGCTACGATTTAGATTACTGCGATCATGGTTGACCTGCATGATCACTTGTTCTAGCGCCGCTTCGGCAATCATTGCCGCTTCTTGACTGGCTAAATGGTTACGCATAATGCGCTGCTCTTGCATTTTGAAACGGGCGGTGTAGAGCGTCACCAAAATAATAATGGCTAACAACAATACCGATAGGGTTAAGGTGGCAAAACCACGCTGTTTAGAATGCATTTCGCACCACCACTTCGGCTGCTAATTGCCGCTTTAAGGTATCGTCGGTGGGGTTGGCAGTGGTAAGGGCGAGGGTAATAATTTGTTCCAGTAACGTGCCACTGCTGCGCTCGGTCAGAGTGAACGTCAAGCTTTCAACCGCCACCATATCAGCACTGGTCAGTGCCTGCCAGCCGGCACTGCCGCAGTCGGCGGCATCTTGGCGCCGTTGTATTTGTCCGCTGCGCAAACGATAGCCAAACAATTCTGCGCTGCCATCAAAGCTGCCGTTTTGGTTGGCATCATAGCGAAACAGCACGCAGCTCTGCGGCGCTTCATCAGGATGATGACTCACTACCACACTGTCATTGAAATCGGTACTGGCGTTATCGGGGTCCACTACCACTAAATGAGCGTTAGCGCGAAAACCGGCCCGCCGCAAATCACTGGCCATTAACTCCATGACTACGGTAGATTCTTCTTGCAACTGGCTCAGCTGCAAACTGCGCGAATTGACCCCAATGGTGTTGGCAAATACGGCGCTGAGCGCAGCCATCATCATCAGCCCAATAGCCATGGTAATCATCAACTCAATCAGGGATAAACCGTGTTGCTGCACACGCCGCGCTAACATGCTGGATACCCCGCAACATGACCTTGCTGACAAAAGCGCAAGCGGCCAAGGCCGCTCACTACAATACGAATTTCATCAGGCACCGCCTCAACATTGGCGGTAGGCAATTGATAAGCGACATTACCCGCATGACCTTCTGCTAGCCCGCGCATGCCATCGAAACGGGTATAACTGCCACTACTAAAGGTCGCGTTAGCCAGCACCACATCAGCAAAATCGGCACTGCTCTGTTGTCGCAATACGCCATCGATACTGCAATCATCGGTCAAGCAATTACAGTCGTTGCGATCACTGACCACCGCACACCAGCTGCCGCTGTCGCTGCGCCATATGACAAAGCGTTCGGCTCCGGCACGCAGCGCATCGGATCGTGCATATTGCAACAACGCGTAGGATTCCTGTGCGGCACCTTGCAGCCGCATGCTGCGTGCCATGTCAATCAGCGACGGCACACCTACCCCCAGTACAATCGATAAGATTGCTAAGGTGACCATCAATTCTAGTAAAGTAAATCCGTTCGTCACTCGCATTGCGTTACACACCGAAATAGCGTATCAAATAGCAGTGTAGCTTAAGCACTCGGCTTATCGCCACTAACAACATCGATCATTATACGTCAGGAAGAATAAATGCAAGTTAAAAATTCGTTAAAAGGAATGACACTGATAGAGCTGATGGTGGTGGTTGCTATTATTGCCATTATTGCCGCGGTGGCCTACCCACTATTCACTGATTACGTGCGTGAGGCCCGTCGTGCCGATGCTATAGGTCAGCTATTGACCTTACAAATGGCACAAGAAGAGTATCGATTGCGCAACCCAAGTTACGCCGAATTGGCCGACTTAGGTACGACCGTGACCAGTGAGTTTTATACTTTTAGTGCCAGCAATATCGGCTCTGAAACCTACAGTCTCACCGCCACCGCAATCGGTGCGCAAGCGAGCGATAGCGATTGCGCCACCATGAGCATCAATCATAACGACCAGCGCACCCCAGCCGACTGTTGGTAGTTAGCCGGAGCTGCGTTATAGCGGCTACATGATGCGCAGTTCAGGGGGAATCGAAAAGGTGATATTTTCTTCGCGCCCAGCACGTTCCTCCACGCTGCGTCCACCCCAACTTGTCAGCTGTGCAATGACTTGCCGCACCAATACCTCTGGGGCAGAAGCACCGGCAGTCACACCGACACGGGCAATGTCAGTTAACCAAGCGCGATCAATGCAACTGGCATCGTCAATCAGATACGCCTTGGTTCCCATTTTTTCAGCCAATTCACGCAGACGATTGGAATTGGAACTATTACCCGCGCCCACCACTAATAGCAAATCAACTTCAGCGGCAATATCGCGCACCGCATCTTGACGGTTCTGCGTGGCGTAGCAAATATCATCTTTACGCGGCCCTTGAATATCGGGAAACTTCGCCCGCAATGCGTCAATGACCTCAGCAGTATCGTCCACCGATAACGTGGTTTGGCTCATGTAGTGCAGTTGCTGCGGGTTCTTCACCGTCAACCGTTCTACATCTGCCACCGATTCAACCAAATAAATACCNNTCTTGGCGCACTGCTTGCGACACCCCGTGTGCCGAGAAAATCACGATACTGTCATCTGGCACTTCATGCAGCTCATCAACAAACACCGCCCCGCTAGCGCGCAGCGAATCGACCACATATTTGTTATGCACCACTTCATGGCGTACATAAATCGGCGGCTCGAAGATTTCCAAAGCCCGCTCAACAATGGTAATAGCGCGGTCAACACCGGCACAAAAACCACGTGGATTAGCCAGCACGATATCCATTACGGATTCACCTCTAAAATTTCCACCGCAAAGCGCACCTGCTGCCCTGCCAATGGATGATTAAAATCAATAGTTACAAACTGTTCATTGATAGCCCGCACAATGCCGGGTAACTCAGTACCATCGCTTTGTGGAAAGGTAAAAATCTTACCCACTTCGGGTTTTTCGCCGATAAATTTAGTGGCATCAACCTGGTAAATATTGTCACGATTGGGTTGGCCAAAAGCATCTTCCGGTTGCAACACAAACTCGCGCTCATCGCCGGCCTTTAAACCAATCATACAGGCTTCAAAGTTAGCCGTGAGGTTACCATCACCCATGCGACATTTGGCCGGCTTACCCGCCATCTTGGTGCTATCAGCGACGGAGTCGTCCATCAGCTTGATGGTGAAATGAAAAATCACTTCACGGCCATGCTCAATCGGTAACCGCTTGATCATGGTGATTGCTCTTTGGCCGCGTTGTCTCGGCCTGCTGCATCGTCATCACGCTGTTCAAAAAATGCTTCTAATAACATCAATGCCGCGCCAATGGTGATCGCTGAATCCGCCACATTGAACGCTGGCCAATGCCAATCACCTACATAAACATCCAGAAAATCAATCACGTAACCATAAATAATGCGGTCAATGACATTGCCAATAGCGCCTGAAATAATCAACGCAAAGGCTAAGTTCTGACGCCATAAAGCAACTGGATTACGCTTTAACCAAATCACCAGCACCGCAGTAATGGCAATGGCTAAACCGGTAAACAAATAGCGCTGCCAGCCACTCTGATCCGCTAAAAAGCTAAATGCAGCACCATAATTGCGCACATAGGTCAGATTAAAGTACGGCATCACCGCCACACTTTCGTACAAATCAAAAACCCGAATCACCCATTGCTTGGTGAATTGATCAATCACTATCAGCACCAGTGCAAGCCATAAAAAGCGCAGGCCACTGGCTGTTTTTACACCATGTTGGTTAGGCAAAATGACGCTCCTCTCCGGCACCGTCGACGTTGGTCACGCAACGCTGACACAAACTTGGGTGCGCTGCAATAGTGCCCACTTCGGCACGATGATGCCAACAACGCTCACACTTGGCGTGCACTGATTTGTTCACTTGCAGCCACAGGCCTTTCAATTCTGTCGCTTGTGCCGCCGCCGGAGCCTCACTCACGGCAGTCACTTTAGCCACCGAAGTCAGTAACGCAAAACGCAGCTCGTCGCCCAGCGACTGCAGGCTTTGCGCCAAATTCGGCAGCGCAAACAATGCAACTTCAGCTTGTAACGAACCACCAATAAGCTCATCGCGGCGCGCTTGTTCAAGTTCAGCGTTCACTGCATCACGCACCAACAACACTTGCTGCCAGCGGGCGTTCTCGTCAGCGCTAACCTGAATATGCTGAGCACCTTGGTACCAGCTTTCAGTGAATACATAAGCCGACCGCTGGCTGCCATCAACCAACTGCGGCGGCAGCGCTTGCCAGATTTCTTGTGCGGTAAAACTACAAATCGGCGCTAACCAACGCACCAACATTTCAGCGATATGGTACAACGCGGTCTGACACGAGCGCCGCGCCGCCGAATCCCGCTTGGCGGTGTACTGCCGGTCTTTGATCACGTCTAAGTAAAAACTACCTAAATCCACCGAGCAAAATTGCATCAGTTTTTGCACCACCACGTGAAACTGGTAGTTATCCAATTCCTGCAGAATGTCTGCTTGCAGTTTGCAGGCTCGCGCCACAATCCAGCGATCAATGGCAACCATCTGCTCCGCCGCAACCAAGTCGGTGGCGGGGTTGAACTCATTAATATTGGCCAGCAAAAACCGTGCCGTATTGCGTAACCGCCGATAGCTGTCCGCTGCACGTTTGAGGATCTCGTCGGAAACCGTCATTTCCCCCGAGTAATCGGTCGCCGCTACCCACAAGCGCAAAATATCGCCACCGAGTTTGTTCATCACCTCTTGCGGTGCCACCACGTTGCCGATCGATTTCGACATCTTGCGGCCTTGGCCATCCACGGTAAAACCATGGGTCAGCACTTGCTTGTACGGCGCTTGTTGGTACATGGCAACGCCGGTCAGCAATGACGACTGAAACCAGCCACGGTGTTGATCCGAACCTTCCAGATACAAGTCAGCCGGCCACTGCAAGCCTGCTGTCTGGTTCAGCACCGCGTCGTGGGTCACCCCAGAATCGAACCAAACATCCAGCGTGTCAGTCACTTTACGGTAATGTTTCGCTTCGTCTTCACCGAGCAATTCAGCTGGCTCTAGATCAAACCACGCCTGAATGCCACCCACTTCAATACGCTGCGCGACTTGCTCCAGTAACTCGAGGGTACGCGGGTGCAGTTCATCGGTATCTTTGTGCACGAAAATAGCAATCGGGTTACCCCAGGTCCGCTGGCGCGAAATACACCAATCCGGGCGACCATCGATCATGCCTTCAATGCGGCTTTGGCCCCACTCCGGCACCCAGCGCACTTGTTTAATTTGCGCCAAGGCATCAGCCCGCAAGCCTTGCTTGTCCATGCTGATAAACCACTGTGGCGTGGCGCGGAAAATAATCGGTGTTTTGTGGCGCCAGCAATGCGGGTACGAATGGTTAAA
>DIVC01000114.1:0-5624 GCA_002423905.1 Idiomarina sp. UBA6142 | reverse complement strand
CTTTATACACACCGTTATCGCCCACCGGGTTATACACTTCAATGTTGTAACGCTGACCAACAATAAAGTCATCCACGCCATGGCCCGGTGCCGTATGCACCGCTCCCGTGCCCGACTCGGTGGTAACGTGTTCGCCCAAAATAATCGGCACCTGCAGGTCAGCAAACAGTGGATGCTGTAACTGCATGAGTTCTAACGTAGCACCTTTAGCAAAACCCAATTTGTGGTAATCGCTAATACCCCAGCGATCCATACAAGCGCTGACTAAATCGGTGGCAATAATCAACCGCTGGGCTGGTCGTTCAGCACTGGCGGCAACTTGCACCAAAGCGTAATCAAGTGCTGGGTGCAGTGACACCGCCCGGTTCGCTGGAATAGTCCACGGCGTGGTGGTCCAAATCACTAAACTGAGCTCGCCCTCGCCGGCATGACCGGCGGGATGATCAAAGGCCGCCAGCGCTTTCGCGCGATCAACCAGTACAAAGCTGACATCAATAGCCGGTGAGCGTTTATCTTGATATTCCACTTCGGCTTCGGCCAACGCCGAGCCACAATCAGTGCACCAATGCACCGGTTTAAAGCCCTGCTGCAAATGACCATTGGCAATAATTTTACCGAGCGCGCGCAAGCTATCGGCCTCCTGCTGCGGCTTCATGGTCATGTACGGGTTGTCCCAATCGCCAAACACCCCAAGCCGTTTGAATTCAGCGCGTTGGGTGTCGATCTGAGTCATGGCATAATCACGGCAATGCTGACGAAACTCAGCAACCGTCAATTTATGCCCAGGTTTACCGTATTTCTTCTCAACTTGCAGCTCAATCGGCAGCCCGTGGCAATCCCAACCAGGCACATAAGGGGCGTCAAAATCGCTCAGTGTTTTCACTTTGACGATCATGTCTTTGAGGATTTTATTCACCGCATGACCGATATGGATATTGCCATTCGCGTAGGGCGGGCCATCGTGCAGAATAAATTTCGGCCGCCCGGCTTTGGCCTGACGAATCTGACCGTACACATCATCCGCATACCATTGGTCAAGCATCTGCGGTTCGCGCTGGGCCAAGTTACCGCGCATCGAGAACTCAGTCTCTGGCAGGTTCAGCGTGTGTTTGTAATCGGTCATAATACGGCTACTTCCTGTTTCGTTAGATGGCCTCAGTTTACCTGCTCAATAGGCTCTGGGCTAGCTCTGCATCAGCAATAATTTGTCGTTGTAAGGCGTTAAAATCAGCGAATTTTTGCTCAGCGCGAATGAACGCCCGTGGCGTTACTTCGAGCTGCTCGGCGTACAAATCGCCGGTAAAATTAAAAATGTGGACTTCAAGCTGCACCAGCTCACCGTTGAGTGTCGGCCGGCGGCCAATATTCGCCACCCCATGATACAACGCATCAGCATGCCGCACGTGCACCGCAAAAACCCCTTGCAGCGGGCTTTGCAAGCGTTTTAAGGCAATATTGGCGGTCGGGAAGCCGATGGTACGGCCTTTCTTTTGCCCGTGAATCACCCGCCCCTGAAAGCTGTAGGGCCGTCCTAACATGGCTTCGGCTAGTGCGAAGTCAGCGTTGCTCAGTGCCGCACGTATCGCGGTACTACTGACCCGTTGCTGTTGCTGGCGGTAACTCTGGGTATCGACTACCGTAAAACCATGCAGCGCACCCATCTGTTGCAGTAACTGAAAATCACCGGCACGGTCGCGACCAAAGCGGAAATCATCACCGACCACCAAATACTTCACCCCCAATTGCGCGACCAGCACTTGTTCAACAAAAGCCCGCGCCGGATAACTGGCAATGTTGCGGTTGAATTCAATAATGATATGGCGGTCGAGACCATAACGCCGTAACGCTAAGTGTTTTTCGCGCAGATTGGTCAGCCGCGCTGGAGCCTGCTGCGGCGCAAACAATTCGTGCGGTTGCGGTTCAAAAGTCATCACGGTGGCAGGCACAGCCAAACGTGCGGCTTGCGCTTTCACTTGGTTCAGCACCGCCTGATGGCCCAAATGCACGCCATCGAAATTGCCGATAGTGAGCACGCAGCCGATTTGCTGCTTGGGAATATTGTGAATACCACGGATCAATTGCATAGCGCTTGCGTATGTCTACAAAAAGTGGCGCCGATTATATCAGCCATAGGCAGCGCTCACCACCGCTTATGGTTGCATCAAAATAAGTTCGAGCAGCTGATCACGCAAACTTTGCCGAGTGCGCAAAAACAATAATGCAATCAGCCCTTCTGAACTGCCATTGGCGCGGTAGATGATTCGAACTTGTGCGTTGCTATCGATATATTCGAAGTACTGGTCAAAACCCATCTGCAAGGCATCGTTACAGCGCGGACAGCCGTGCGGAAATTGCTGCACACGACGTTCAAAGCGCTCAATGATCTCGGCCAGTAACTGGTGTGCAGCTGAAGCGCCCATGTTGCGCTGCCAATAGTCAAACTGCTGTAGAAATTGTTGCTGAAAACTGCTGCTATAATGCATATCAGTCATTGCTGCTACGCCGCTCAACCTGCTGTTGCAGTGCGGACAACAATTGCTCAGTAGAACTCAAGCGATTGTTACGGCAATCCTTTTCAGCCACAGCCAACAGCTTCAATAACGCCATTTGCTCCTGTTGCACTTCGTACTGCACGGGGTCTTGCACCACGTACAGTGGATCGCCGTTTTGGGTCACCAATACCGGCTCTTCCACATTCATGCCAGCGAGATTACGTTTAAAATCAGATACTGAGGTAACGCGTTTGTTTTTAATGTAAGTCATGATTGAGGCCTCAACAGTGCAAAGCAGACTGTTAAAGCCTAGTCGATGATGTCGAAAAAGTCCAAATAAAGACCAAATTTAGTCTATGACTGATGCCAAATGTTAGTGCTTACTGCGCCACTGCACCCGCAATAGCAGCAAACCGACCACATACACCACAGCGCCAACCGCTATCAGCAGCGCTAATTGGGCGGCTCGGTCAAAGGTTGGGGCGCTCAGCCACCAAGCCCGATCGGGCAGCAGATACAGTACTGCAACCGCCAACGCCAACGCCGCAACCGCAACTTTACTGAGATAAGTTAAGGTACCTGGGTAACGCTTCAGCACCCCATCACGCCACAAGTTATAGCCCAGCAAGCTGGCATTCAGCAGCGCTGACAATGAGGTCGCAATGGCTAAACCGACATACCCAAACGGAATAGCAAAAATAATATTCAACACCATGTTTGAAGCCATGGCGATAATGCCGTAGCGCACCGGCCGCTTGGTGTCTTGGCGCGAATAAAACCCAGTCGCCAGCACCTTCACCAGCATAAAGCTGAGCAAGCCGCTGCCGTAAGCGTACAAGCTGTATGAGGCTAAGCGGGCATCCTCGGGGCTAAACTCGCCACGCATAAACAGCACCATCAGCATCGGCTCAGCCAACACCAGCAACCCGACCATGGCCGGCAGGCCCAGTAACACCACGGTACGAATACCCCAATCGAGGGTTTGCGAAAACTGCTCGGGCGAGCGGTCAACGTGGCGGCTTGCCAGCGCCGGTAAAATCACCGTGGCAATAGCAATACCAAACAACCCAAGCGGAAACTCCAATAAGCGATCGGAGTAATATAACCAGCTGATCGAGCCGGTCATCAAAAAGCTGGCAATAAAGGTATCCAGCAGTAAATTAATTTGGCTGACCGATACCCCAAATAACGCCGGAATCATCAAGGTACGAATACGGGTTACGCCTGGGTCACGCCAACCCCATCGCGGCCGCACCAACAGCCCAGCACGGCGCAAAAAAGGAATTTGAAACAAAAACTGAATCAAACCACCAAAAAACACCCCCCAGGCTAAACCGTACTCCGGTTGCGCCATGTGCGGGGCAAACCAAACGGCCGCCCCAATAATGGCCACATTCAAAAATACCGGGGTAAAGGCCGCTACGGCAAACTTGCCAATGGTATTTAAGATGGCGCCAGCTAAGGCAGTAAAAGTAATAAACCATAAATACGGAAAGGTAATACGCAGCAAGTCGCTGGCCAGCACAAACTTATACCCTTGTGGGCCGTCGTGATACCAATCCAGAAACCAGCCGGTGCCAAATAGCGCCGCCACCAGCGGCGATAAAATCACCCCGACCAAGGTCACAATAGTCACCAAAGTACCCAAGGTGCCGGCCACTCGAGCAATCAGCAGCTTGGTGTCATCGATGGGCTTGCCTTGATGGTACTCAGTCAATACTGGCACAAAGGCTTGGGCAAAGGCGCCCTCAGCAAACAACCGGCGTAAAAAATTGGGAATTTTATTGGCAAAAAAGAAGACGTCAGCGGCCGCCCCGGCGCCCATTAAATTGGCGATGACAATATCGCGGACCAAACCCAGCACCCGCGATATAAAGGTCATCGCACTAACAATGAGCCCCGAGCGGGCTAACGACTTACTCATGGTTAGGCGTTCGTCTCCGCCGCTAACGTTTGAGCGATATAATCATCAATCAAGCGCTCCAAAATATGCATCGGCATTGGCCCGTTTTTCAGAATTACATCGTGGAAATCACGCACATCGAAGCGCTCACCCAGCTGACTACGCGCTTTTTCGCGGAACTCAAGAAACTTGATCATACCCATTTTGTAAGACGTTGCCTGACCTGGCATAACGATATAGCGTTCAATTTCAGACACCACATCAGACATAGTCATGCCGCCTTCAGCCGCCATGTAAGCAATGGCTTCTTCGCGGGTCCAACGTTTGGCGTGAATACCGGTATCCACCACCAAGCGAACCGCGCGGAATAGTTCAGCCTGTAAGCGCCCTAAATCGCCATGCGGATCGTTTTCATAAAAGCCCAAATCGGCCATCATCTGCTCGGTGTAAAGCGCCCACCCCTCAGAATGCACTGAAAACGGCACAAATGAGCGGAAAATGGGGAGCCCTTTGATTTCTTGGTTCAAGGCAATTTGATAATGGTGACCCGGCACTCCCTCATGCACAGCCAAGGTTTTCATGCCGTACTTCGGTGTGGCTTTAATGTCATATAAGTTGGCAAAAAACCGACCTGGCCGCGAACCGTCTAACGCTGGCCCTTGATAGTAAGCACCGGGGGCATTCTTCTCGGCATATTCGGGCACCCGCACCACTTCGAGACCAGCCGCCGGCTTCAAACGGAAAGCCGGATCAATATAGGTGTAGATATCATCAATAATGGCGCGGTAATCGGCCAAAATTTGCTCCCGACCTTCGGCAGTATCAGGGTACAAAAACTCTGGCGATTCGTTCAACACTTGCAACAGCGCGCCCACCGGAATCACCGAGTCATAACCAAGCTGGTCGAAGATCACCCGCATTTCGCCCTGAATACGCGCCACCTCACTCAAGCCGAGCTGATGAATGTCATCCGCCGTTAAATCAGTGGTGGTATAACGGCGTAGCTGATAAGCATAATAGTCATCGCCATCAGGTAATTTCCATACCCCAGCATCGTTGGTTGCCTTGCCTTCTAGGTTGGCAAAATAGCCCTTCAGTGACACATAGGCTGGATACACCACATCACGCACCGCAACTTCTGCCTGAGCAATAAAATCAGCCTGTGTTTCTGCCGGCACCTCGGTGTTCGCTAGCTTATCTTTAAAAGTAGTCACCAACACATGCTCGGC
>DIVC01000033.1:11314-35219 GCA_002423905.1 Idiomarina sp. UBA6142 | reverse complement strand
GTCCGGCTTTTTTGTTTCAAAGTATTAGAAAATGCAAACAAACTGTTGTTTAATGGCAGCACTGAAGGCACTATCAGTAGCTGGCACCGTAATCAAAATAGCATAGGTGGGTTATGTCGTTACACCGACAGTTTTCCAATGAGGGAAAGGAATTAATCATTGCCATTAAGGGAAAATTCGATTTTTCTTTGGTACAGGAATTTCGTCAAGCCTACAGTGATGTAGGTGATAAGCAGCCAACTGTGTTCGTCGATTTGCGTGAGACCGAGTATATTGATAGTTCTGCACTGGGTATGTTATTGAACATGCGGAAGTCTTTGGGTAGAACGGTTAAGGCTATTCATATCATCAATTGCCGACCTGAAGTGCGCGGTATTCTCGACATTTCTCGTTTCGATAAACTCTTTGTGATCGAGTAGTATGCCCAAATCGTCGGCAGAGGCGTTGTTACAGGTTATCCACGACGATTCACCGCTGGCAACACAGGTGCTTCAGGCACTGAACGAGCTCCCCGATGAATTAAGAGTTATTCCATTATGGTTGGTGATTGCCACTGACCAAACTGCCCTTCAGCCGTTATTACAGGTGATTAATGAGGCATCCCAGCAAACCGAGCAAAGGCCGCGAGCATTTGTGTTGTTGGTGACTGCTGATGAGGCATTACCCACCGAAGGTTTAGCTCAAATTGACGATGTGTTGTTATGGCCACAACCGCTGGGGCTATTAGCGACCCGAATTCGTTTGTTGCAGCACTGGTATTGGTGCCGGTCTGAGTTAGCTCGGGTCCGTGATGCGTTGGTGTGGCACGATACCCGAAATGATCGTGAGCACCAGTTGGTGGAGCATATTTTCCGTAATGCCTTGAGCCGCAATTTTCTCGACTACGCTAATATTCAAACCTATTTAACGCCAGTTTCTAAGTTTAACGGCGACTTGTGTTTGGTCGCACCTGGGCCACTTGGCAATATCTATTTATTGATGGCTGATTTTACTGGGCATGGTTTAGCACCTGCCACCGGCGCATTACCGCTGTCACAAGCTTTTTTCGCGATGGCCGATCGCGGTGTATCTATTGCCGAAATGGTTACCGAATTCAATTTTCGGTTAAATCGTTTACTGCCTGACGATATGTTCTGCGCTTGTTTGCTCTTAGAGTTGTCGGCAAATGGTGAACGTATCACCTTTTGGAATGGTGGTATGCCTCCTGCCCTGGTGTGTGATGCTCAAGGTCATATAATCCATCGTTTACCGGCCCAACACATGGCACTTGGTGTGCTCGATGATGACGATTTTGATAGCCGCGTGACCACTATGCGAGTGCCGCTAGAGAGCTTTGTGGTCACCTATACCGATGGCGTCATTGAACTGCTCGGCTCCAAGCTTGAATTTCTCGGTATTGAGGCGCTGGAGAAATTATTGAGTCGGCATCCTTCCGATGCGGAGTTTGCTGATTTGGTGGCGGAACTGGAGTTGTTTCGCGGTGAACAGCCGCTGCATGATGATTTGTCACTGGCCCTGTTGCGTTGCCGGCCAACCGAACTCAATGAAACTAAAAACGTCGCTGATGAGCGCGGCATGGCTTTTTGTTTCAGTACCAACTTACGGGTTGAGCAACTACAAAGTATTGATCCAATCAGTTATGTGCTGAATGCGGTAAGCCAATTACCGCGCTTACGTGCCCATCGTACCACCATCTATTTGTTGCTAGCTGAGGCGTATAACAACGCCTTAGAGCATGGCCTGTTGAAGTTAGATTCACGCCTGAAAGACACCCCCGATGGTTTTGCTCATTATTATTTACAGCGCAGCCAGCGCTTAGTGCAGTTAGAGCAGGGCGAAATCACTATTGCAGTAAGTTACGATGATCAACAACAACAACTGGAATTTACCATCACTGATAGTGGTGATGGCTTTTCGACAAAGACGCTGAATAAGGCCACGGCTCACCCACATGGTAAGGGTTTAGAGTTGCTGCAACAGTTGGCTAAGCACGTACAATGGCGGCAAAACGGTCGGCAAATTAACTTTATCTATCAGCTTTAATGTTTAGCCACCGGCTAATTTCACCGTGAAGCCCTGCTGCTCTAACCAGCTTTTTGCCGCTTGGCGCTGATCGCCTTGTAGTTCGATGGTGCCATCTTTCACCGCTCCGCCAACACTTAATTGCTTGCGTAATTGCTTGGCATAGCTTTCCAGCAATTGCTGATTATCCGGTAGCTGCATGATCACGGTGACCCCTTTACCCGCTCGACCTTTGGTTTGTCGCTGAATTTTTACTGGCACCGAGGTGTCTGGCTTGGTATCCGCCGGGACGTCAGTCGGCTGGCTATCTGGGAGCTTGTTAAAGCCAAGATTTTTTAGTTGTTCAAATAAGTCACTCACCGCAACCTCGATTTTAAACTTGGAATAAATAGGGATCGTGTTATATATTTTTCTTATAAGTAATTCCGCTAAGGTTGCCCTATGAAATTACAGCAGTTGCGTTACATCGTTGAAGTATTAAATCATAATTTGAATGTCTCTTCGACCGCTGAGAGCTTGTTCACTTCGCAGCCGGGCATCAGTAAACAAGTGCGTATGTTAGAGGATGAACTTGGAGTACAGATATTTGCTCGCAGTGGCAAGCACTTAACCCAAGTGACGGCTGCTGGTGAAGAAGTGATCGCCATAGCCAACCAAATTCTAGCACAAGTCGATGCCATTAAAGCGGTGGCTGCTGAATACAATCAACCTGATCAAGGGCGGTTAAGTATCGCCACGACCCATACCCAAGCGCGGTATGTGTTACCGACTGTGATTACTGCGTTCAAGCAGCGTTATCCAAAGGTGACCTTGCACATGCATCAAGGCTCGCCAGAGCACATTAGCGAAGCCACAGCGAAGGGGCGAGCTGATTTCGCCATCGCCACTGAGGCGCTACATTTGTACCAAGATTTGACGATGTTGCCGTGCTATCACTGGAATCGCTCGATTATCGTGCCGCCCGATCATGCACTCGCCAGTGCTGCCAAAGTCACTATCAGTGATTTAGCCAAACACCCGATTGTGACCTATGTGCATGGTTTTACCGGTCGTTCGGAGTTAGATAAAGCCTTCAATCGAGCCGGGCTGAAACCCAATGTAGTGTTTACTGCGACCGATGCCGATGTCATTAAAACCTATGTAAAAATGCGCTTGGGCGTGGGTGTTATTGCCACTATGGCCTACGACAAAGTCACTGATGCCGATTTGGTCGCCATTCCAGCGGAGCACTTATTCGCCGCCAGCACCACCAAGATCGGCTTCCGTAAAGGCTCGTTTTTACGTAGTTATATGTTTGATTTTATTGAGGGATTTGCGCCTCATTTGACGCGTACACGGGTGGAGCAAGCAATGGCTTGTCGTACGCAAGATGATGTCGATGCCTTGTTTAAGGGCATCGACTTGCCGTTGTGGTAGGGCTTAGCACTCGATAATGTTGACCGCGAGACCGCCACGAGCGGTCTCTTTATATTTGGTTTTCATATCATTGCCCGTATCCCACATGGTCTTGATGACTTTATCGAGCGAGACTTTATGGTCACCGGAACCACGCAATGCTAACCGTGCTGCGTTGATTGCTTTAATAGCACCCATTGCATTGCGTTCAATACAGGGTACTTGCACTAAACCACCGACAGGATCACAGGTTAAGCCGAGGTTGTGTTCCATCCCAATTTCAGCGGCGTTTTCAACATGGCTAGCACTACCGCCCATTAATTCAGCTAGTGCTCCTGCCGCCATTGAGCAGGCAACGCCCACTTCACCTTGGCAACCGACTTCTGCACCTGATATCGAAGCGTTTTTCTTGTACAAAATACCGATGGCTGCGGAGGTCAGCAAAAATCGTACAATGGCTTCTTCGTCTAACGGAGCGATATAGCGATCAGCATACTTCATCACGGCCGGAATAATACCGGCGGCGCCATTGGTGGGAGCGGTGACCACACGGCCGCCAGCGGCATTTTCTTCATTCACTGCGAGGGCAAACAGATTGACCCAATCCATAGCTTGCATCGGGTCGGTGGTTTTTTCATTACGTAACCGCTGGAATAGCCCGGGGGCGCGCCGTTGAACCCGCAAACCACCGGGTAAAATGCCTTCAGTTTCGATACCACGGCTAATACAGGCATCCATAGTCTTCCAGATATGCATGAGCCCGCTACGGATCTCGGCCTCACTGCGAAATACCTTCTCGTTAGCCAGCATGACTGAACTGAAACGTTTACCCTGCTCTTTGCAGTGTTTTAGTAAGTCATGACAGCTATCGAATGGAAATGGAATGGGCTTGCTTGATTGCTCAATGGCTTCTTCGAGGCTGTCATCAAATTCAGCATCACGAACAATAAACCCGCCACCGATGGAATAATACAAATCGCGATACACCACCTCACCATCACGCAACAGTCTTAGTTCCATGGCATTGGCATGACGCGGCATGGTTTTACGACGATGAAACACAATGGCACCTTCACGCGGAAAGGGCACAGTATGTTGGCCCAATAGCGCCAGTTGCTGGCTATCATTGGTAGCTTGCAGAAATTGTTCGACGGTAGTCGTGTCAACCGTTTCTGGACTTTCGCCGGCCAGCCCTAGCATGACTGCTTTGCCGGTACCGTGACCTTTGCCGGTCTGGCCTAGCGAACCGAATAGCTCGACCTCAACGCCATTGACGCTGGATAAGTTGATGGCTTTGTCAGCAGCCAATAAAAACTCTTTGGCAGCGCGCATAGGGCCTACGGTGTGAGAACTTGATGGGCCAATACCTACTTTGAAGATATCAAAAACACTGATCATAGCGACTCATTCATTTAATGGCTGATAGAACCGACAATATTCGGGATGCACATGGTCTGCTAACTCACGCAATATACCTGCGGTAGCGCCCCAAATATTGCGCTGCTGATAGGGGATAAAGTATACCCTATCGTAAATAAAACGCTGTAGCTTATACGCATAGTGCTGCCGTTGATGTAACACGTGCTTCAACGGAACTGTAAATATTTCAGCTACTTCAGATTTTTGTGGCAGTAATGGTTGACGTGGTGTGACCAGTGCAACAAAGGGTCTTACCATGAAATTACTGATTACCGGATAGTCTTGCAATTGCCCCAATAGCAGCACGTCTGCTGGGTCTAGCCCAATTTCTTCGTGTGCTTCACGCAATGCCGTGTGCAGCAAGTCATGATCGTCAGGTTCTTGGCTGCCACCGGGGAAGCTGATTTGCCCGGCGTGATGACGTAAACCTAGCTGACGTTGGGTTAATATCACATGCAGCTCGCCCTCGCGCTCAAGCAACGCAATCAAGACCGCAGCTGGGCGCAAGGGTTTTAACAGCGGCCGATTCACCAACGGCCGTTGGTGTAAGTGAAAACGCCGAAGAAATTCATCGCGGGTCATGACAGTGCAGCCAGTACTGGGAGAATTTTGGCCACCTTATCGAGCGTTTCTTGATATTCGCTAACGCCTTCAGAATCAGCCACAATACCGCCACCGGCCCAACAATAAAGCTGTTGCTGATGCGCAACTAAGGTGCGAATGGCGATACTGCTGTCGGCCGCGCCATGTTGCGAGAAGTAGGCAAAGCTACCGCAATAATAGCTGCGCCGATGCGGTTCTAGTTCATCAATAATTTCCATCGCGCGAATTTTTGGCGCACCGGTAATGGAACCACCGGGGAAGCAGGCCGCCAACAAATCGAGCGCACTTTGCTCACGGCGTAATTGGCCGCTTACCGTGCTTACCAAATGGTGTACCGCAGGATAGCTCTCGATGGCAAATAGCTTGGGGACTTTGACGCTACCCGGTTCGCAGCAGCGGCTTAAATCGTTGCGCAACAAATCGACAATCATGACATTCTCGGCACGATCTTTGCCCGAATTGGCGAGTAGCTCAGCATTAACGCGGTCTTGCTCAGCATTGGCACTGCGCGGTTTGGTACCTTTGATCGGTTTAGTTTCTACTTGTCCGGTTGCGGATACTTGCAAAAATCGCTCGGGTGAATGCGATAACACAGCACCTTCAGGGAGCCGGAAAAAAGCCGAAAATGGCGCGTTATTGTGGTGTCTTAGGTGCACGTAGGCTTGCCATGGATCACCGCGATAGGTTGCGGAAAAACGCTGCGCTAAATTAATTTGATAACAATCACCCGCTTGCAGATAGGCTTGAATGCGCGCAAAGCGCTGTTGGTAGTCGGTCGCTGATAAATTACTCTGCCAGTTATTGGTCAGTGCAAAAGGGCTGCTCGTGGTCGGCTTGACGGGCTGCAACCAATACTGTGTAAGGCGCTCTAGTTGCTGCTGTTCGGCCAGCAGCCAAGTTATTCCATCACTGCGGCGGCGAATCAGCGCCTGGTGATACACA
The DNA here is from genome assembly GCA_002423905.1 of Idiomarina sp. UBA6142. Classification (GTDB taxonomy): domain Bacteria; phylum Pseudomonadota; class Gammaproteobacteria; order Enterobacterales; family Alteromonadaceae; genus Pseudidiomarina. The sequence goes on along the minus strand of DIVC01000033.1, from coordinate 28,838 downwards.
CCCACGGCGAGCGGCGGCAGATCAATATCGGCAATAGCTTGGTTTGGCAGTTGTTCGAGCGCCCGTCCCGCATCATAACTAAAGGCTCCAGCTAAGCCGCCTTGAAAGGGTACGTCAGTCGGCCCATGATAGGCTGGAACTGCGGCTAAGGCACAACGCAATTGCTGCGGCCAAGCGGTGGCTGTGGTGATCACTGTTGCCGGTTGGCGGAAAATAAAGTCATAGCGCCCATGGGGGTGATCACAGCTGTCGAGCAACAGTGCCCATGGCTCTTGTGCGCAGCGCCCAAACAGCTCAGCGAATGGGCTATGTAGGGGTAGTTCAATGGCAGTTAGAGTCACGACAATTCCTCAGCCAAAACAACGAAAAACAACGTGCCAGAAGCATAGCATAACTGGTCAGTGAAGGTGCAAACCGTTATTATAGCGAGATTGAGTCCGTTCAAAATTTGAGGTAACCATGGCCACTATCCGTCAGGCTGACTTTATCGCCAGCATTGAAGACGCGTTGCAATACATTTCTTACTACCATCCGCTCGATTTCGTACAAGCGTTGGAAAAAGCATATCATCTCGAACAAAGCGAGGCGGCCAAGAATGCTATCGCCCAAGTATTAACCAACTCTCGGATGTCGGCGCAAGGGCATCGGCCAATTTGCCAAGATACTGGCATAGTGACCTGTTTTGTGAAGATTGGTATGGCGGTGCAGTGGGATAAAACCGACATGACGGTACAGCAAATGGTTGATGAGGGTACCCGTCGCGCGTATTTAAATGCCGATAACCCATTGCGCGCTTCGATTGTGGCTGACCCAGCAGGGAGCCGCAAAAATACTGGTGATAACACCCCAGCGGTCGTGCATATCGATATGGTCCCGGGTGACCACGTTGAGGTGATGATTGCAGCGAAGGGCGGTGGCTCAGAGAATAAATCGAAAATGGTCATGCTCAACCCGAGCGACAACATTGCCGATTGGGTGGTAGAAACCATGCCGAAGTTAGGTGCCGGTTGGTGTCCTCCGGGCATGATTGGGCTTGGCATTGGTGGTACCGCAGAAAAGTCAGCGGTGTTAGCCAAAGAAGCGTTGATGGACCCGGTTGATATTCATGAGCTGATCGCCCGTGGCGCCGAAACCGCCGAAGAAAAGCTGCGGTTGGAGATTTATGAACGCGTCAACAAGTTAGGCATTGGCGCCCAAGGCCTTGGTGGCGTGACCACAGTCATGGACGTTAAAATCAAATCGGTACCGACCCACGCGGCATCAAAGCCGGTGACCCTGATTCCAAACTGTGCGGCCACTCGCCACGTGCACTTCCACCTAGATGGCAGTGGTCCAGCTGATTTACAGCCGCCGAAGCTAGAAGACTGGCCAGATATTACCTTTGAACTGGGTAATAATGTGCGTCGGGTTAATCTCGATACCATTACACAGGCCGATATCGAAAGCTGGAAAACCGGCGAAACGGTGCTGTTAAACGGCAAGTTGCTGACCGGCCGTGATGCCGCTCACAAACGCATCAAAGACATGCTTGATGCCGGCCAAGAGCTGCCAGTCGACTTCCGCAATAAGTTTATTTACTACGTGGGGCCGGTTGATCCGGTCGGTGATGAAGTGGTAGGACCAGCCGGCCCAACCACCGCGACACGTATGGACAAGTTTACCGATATGATGCTTGAGCAGACCGGCATTCTCGGCATGATTGGCAAGGCGGAGCGCGGTCCAGCCGCGGTGGCCAGTATTAAACAGCACAAAGCGGTGTATTTGATGGCCGTTGGTGGCGCTGCATATTTAGTGGCCAAGGCCATTAAGAAAGCCAAGGTAGTTGGTTTTGCCGATTTAGGTATGGAAGCCATTTACCAGTTTGAGGTTGAGGATATGCCGGTTACTGTAGCGGTTGATAGTAGCGGCGCCAATGCCCACGAAATTGGCCCTGCCATTTGGAAAGTTAAGTTAAACGGCTAGTTAACGGCGAGCTACTGAGGGGTCTCTGATGGCACTTGCGGCATGGCAAATTGCGATAGGAATTGGCGTAAGCTTAATGCTCGGCATCGTGCTCGGGTTAATGTTCGGCGTGCGCTTGGGTGGTCGCCAGCACCAGCAATTGCAGGCGCAATCAGAGCAGCATCAACAGTTGCTTCGGCAGCAATTGGAGCAGCGCTTAGTAATCAGCGAACAAGCCTTGAGTGACCTACAGAGCCGCTATCAGCATCTGCAAAATAGCCATACCGAAGCCCAAGTGACACTGCGTGAAAGCCTTAAAGCCGCAGATGAAAAGCAAGCTATTTTAGTTGCCAGTGAAGAGCGTTTAAAGCAAGAGTTTGAGCGCTTAGCGCAGCAGATTTTCGAACAAAAATCAGAACGTTTGCAGCAGGCGAGCAAGCAAAGCTTGGAGCATACACTGGCGCCATTTAAGCAACAGTTAGATGCCTTCAAGCTGCAAGTTAGCCAACAGCATACTGAAGAACTTAAGCAGCGTGAACAGCTGAGTACGCAAGTGCTGATGCTACGCGATTTAAACCAGCAAATGGCCGCCGAAGCGGAGGCCCTCACCCGAGCTCTGAAAGGCGATACCAAAGCCCAGGGTAACTGGGGTGAAGTGGTGTTGGAACGTATTTTGACGCAATCGGGGTTGCGCGAAGGGTATGAGTACGACACTCAAAGTCATCATCGCGATGAAGACGGTAAAGCCTTTAAGCCTGACGTAGTTGTCCATTTGCCGCACGAAAAAGACGTCGTCATTGACTCCAAAGTGTCGCTAGTTGCCTACGAGCGCTACTTTAACAGTAGTGATGAGCAACAACGTGAGCAAGCGCTCGCCGAGCACGTACTGTCGCTACGCAATCACATTAAGGGGCTGGGTAAAAAGAATTATCAGCAACTCGATAGCGTGCGTACACTCGACTATGTGCTGTTATTTATTCCCATTGAACCGGCATTTTTGTTGGCAGTCGACCGCGATCCGGAACTGATTGGCTTAGCGTTGGATAACAATATCATGCTGGTGAGCCCGACCAACTTAATGGTCGCGTTACGCACCGTGTACAACATTTGGCAGTACGAATACCAGAATCAAAACGCCCAGCGTATCGCCACTGATGCGGCAAAACTGTATGACAAGTTTGTTGGTTTTCTCGAAGACTTGCAAAAAGTGGGGAATTCCTTGGACAGCGCTCGTAAGCACTACGATGGTGCGCTCAATAAGCTGTCGACCGGCAAGGGTAACTTAGTGACGCGGGTAGAGAACTTCCGCAAACTAGGGGTGCAAGCAGCGAAGCGCATTGACCCCCAATTATTGGCAAATGATAGCGATGACAGCGACGAGTCAGAGGACTAGTCGCTCGCAACCAGCGAGCCCCATAAGTCATATTCGTCGGCGTGCTCAATGTGTACCATGACTTGATCTCCCGGTTTGACCGAGGTTTCACCATTGAGGTAGACCAAGCCATCAATTTCCGGGGCATCGGCATAACTACGACCAATGGCACCTTCATCGTCGACTTCATCGATAAGAACCTGCAAGGTTCGACCGACTTTGAGTTGCAGGCGCTTGCTACTGATTTCTTGCTGTACCTGCATAAAGCGCTCATAGCGCTGTTGTTTGACCTGTTCTGGCACTGGGTCTGGTAATTCATTGGCCGCCGCGCCATCCACGGGTGAGTAGGTAAAACAACCCACGCGGTCCAGTTCAGCATCACGCAAAAATTGAAGTAACTCTTCGAATTCTGCTTCTGTTTCACCCGGGAAACCGACAATAAAGGTACTGCGGATGGTCAGGTCAGGACAGATGCTACGCCAATTGCGAATGCGCTCCAGAGTGCGTTCAGCCGAGCCGGGGCGTTTCATCAGCCGCAGAATACGTTTATTGGCATGCTGCATGGGGATATCGAGGTAGGGTAATATTTTGCCTGCTGCCATCAATGGGATGACATCATCAACCGATGGATAGGGATAAACATAGTGCAAGCGCACCCATACGCCGAGTTCACCGAGCGCTTCACACAGTGCCAGCATGCTGGTCTTGACGGGTTTGCCATCGCTAAAACCAAGCTTATGCTTCACATCCACGCCATAAGCGCTGGTATCTTGTGAAATAACCAATAGCTCTTTGACCCCAGCGTTGACTAAGCGGCGGGCTTCATCAATAACATTGCCAATGGGTCGACTGACCAAGTCACCGCGCATCGACGGGATGATGCAAAAGGTACAACGATGGTTGCAGCCCTCGGAGATTTTCAAATAGGCAAAGTGGCGTGGCGTCAGCTTGACGCCGGTATCCGGCACCAAGTTGGTGAATGGAATGGTAGCAGGCTTCGGTAGGTGTTCATGCACATGACCCATCACTGCTTCGTACGAATGTGGGCCGGTAATCGCCAGCACGTTTGGGTGCACTTCGCGGATCTCATTGTCTTTGGCGCCCAAACAGCCGGTAACAATCACCTTACCATTTTCTGCCAGCGCTTCGCCAATGGCATCGAGTGACTCTTGTACCGCGCTATCAATAAAACCACAGGTGTTGACGATTACCATATCGGCATTGTCATAACTGTTTGATATTTCATACCCTTCGGTACGCAGTTGCGTCAAGATCCGCTCTGAATCCACGAGATTCTTTGGACAGCCCAAGCTGACAAAGCCAATACGATGGGAGCTTGGGTTGTTGGTTGGATTCGGTTGGTAGGTCTCTACACTCATGCATGCACTCAATATTCAGAAATAAATAGGTTGAAGAGTACATAGTATACCGTTGCATGGCCTCGCGCGGCAATTACTCCTGCTCAATGCGCGGACGATCGGGTAGCCAGCGTTCTAATGCCGCGACAAAAGCCTGATCCGCGCGAATATCGCCTATGTGCGAATCAAGTTGAGAGATCACCTTGCGACCCCACGGATTATCGGTGCAGGCCATTGCTCCAGCTAACACCTCGTGGTGATTTTGTAAAATGGGAATAAAGCGAAATGATTGTCCGCTCTGGGCAGCAAAGTAATCCATCACAAAGGGATAATCGATGGTGTAGTCGACACGTTCACTGGCTATCATCGCGAACATACTGGCAGAGCCATGGTCTCCGGTCAGTACGTTGGTGTTTAAACGACTCAAAATGAACCTATCGACTAGCGGTTGCAACGAACCAAAGCCACGCCCGGCGTGCTGTACAAAACGATATTCAGCCGTTTGACCTAAGGCGACCAAATCAATCGGGTTGCCAAATTTTTCAATCAATTGGTCAGCAAGTTGAGGCCGTGTAATCAAACCATGCGGAGGATAATGATGGGTAATTTTTGAATAGATGACCGATGCTTGCGCTGGATCACGACGAATCATACAGGGGAAGCATAAGTTCTGATTATTTTGCCATAGCATTTCCACCCGTAAATTCGGCACGTACTGAATATCATGAGCAAATTCAGGAGTAGCTGTAATAGCAGCAGCCACCAGTTTTTCACAGAAACCTTGCCCACGTTCTAACCCGGCAGCCATATGAAAAGGTGGTGCTTCGTTAAGCGCCCAAATGACTTTGCTGTCGTTATTTGCGGCTGCCTGATTGGCAGCAAATAGCATGAGTGCAGCAGTGATCCCGAACAGTCGAGAAATCATCAGCAAAAGTTCCTTACATAGTTTGCATCATTGTTAACGATTGGTTACCGAATTAGCATAGCTGGGCTGATGAAAATGATCCACCCATAATGTTGTTGCGGCGCACACTGTTATCGAGATATTCACATTCATGTATTATCTGTTATTGTGACAGCCATTATAATCATTACAAACAGTAACCTGTCAGCCCTGTTATGCGCTTAAAATACATTAAATTGGTTGGATTCAAATCCTTTGTCGACCCGACCAAAGTCCCATTTCCCCATCAAATGACCTGTGTCGTCGGGCCCAATGGCTGTGGCAAATCCAATGTGATCGATGCGGTGCGTTGGGTATTGGGTGAGAGCTCGGCCAAAAACCTTCGCGGCGATGCCATGACTGATGTCATCTTCAATGGTTCAAGTGCACGTAAACCGGTATCACAGGCGAGTGTCGAATTGGTCTTTGATAATACCGATGGGCGTATTCAAGGTGAATTTGCCGACTATGCCGAAATATCGGTAAAGCGCCAAGTCACCCGTGACGGACAGTCTAATTATTTTCTAAATAACAGCAAATGTCGCCGCCGCGATATTACCGATTTATTTCTTGGAACCGGCTTGGGACCGCGCAGTTATGCCATCATTGAACAAGGCATGATTAGCCGGCTGATTGAATCAAAACCTCAAGAATTACGTGTGTTCATTGAAGAGGCCGCGGGCATTTCAAAATATAAAGAACGGCGGCGTGAAACCGAGACCCGCATGCAACATACCCGCGACAATCTCGATCGACTAAACGATGTCCGTCAGGAATTAGGCAGTCAGCTCGATAAGTTGGTACGCCAAGCAGCAGCAGCTCGGCGCTATAAAGAATTAAAAGCTCAGGAACGGCAGTATAAAGCACAGTTACAGGCGCTGCGTTGGCTAGCTCATGAACAGCACGCCCAACAATTGCGTAATACATTGGCTGAACATCACAATGAATTAGAGAAATGGCAAGCACAACAGCGCGGTAGCGAGCGTGGCACGCTTGAATTGCGGGAGCAAGTAGGTGATTTAAAACAACAACTAGATCAGGTGCAACAGCACTACTATCAGTTGGGCAACCATATCACCCGGTTTGAGGCGCAACTGCAGCAGGGCCAGCAGCAATTGAGCCAGCGTCAACAGCGGCTGCAGCAAGTGCAGCATGAACTGGACCAATTGGCGCATACCGAACAAGATGACCGCCAGCAAGCTGAACAATTAGCATGGCAGCAACAGCAGTTGCAACCAGACTATGAGTCAGCTGAACAACATTGTCAGTTGGTTGCTGCACAGGTTGAGCAAATGGAGCAGGATTATCAAGCTTGGCAAGATAACTATCAGCACTTTTTGCAGCAACAGCAGCAGGCACAACAAGAGCTGCAGCAAGCGCAATTGCAGCAGCAACAAACCCAACTGCAATTGCAGCAGCGTGACGATGAACAGCGCACACTTGCCGACGATTTGCAGCAGCTGGAGCAACAGTGCCAGCAGTTTGATAGCGCGGCGATGGCAACCGCAGTGCAAATAAGCAGCGCTTCACTGCAGCGCGCTGAGCAACAGTTTCAGCAGTGCCAACAGCAGCTAACAGCGCTCCATCAGCAGCGTGATCAGTGTCAACAACAGCGTGATAGTGTGCAGACTGAACGGCAACAATTGCTCGGCCGAATCAGTTCCTTACAACAGCTATTAGCGGCCAGTCAGGCTGATGAGTGGCCGCTGGCGGTAGCGCAGTGGCTGCAGCAACAGAATCTTGCCAGTAGCGGACAAATTCGCCAACTGTTGCAGGTCAATGCCGACTGGCAGTTGGCCGCAGAACAAATCTTAGCACCTTGGTTATCCGCTTGGGTGGTTACCGAAAATCCACCAAGCTGGCCACTGGACTTAGGGGCCCGCTTGGTGCTGTTGACTACCGAAGCAGCGGTGATGGGCTCGTTGGCCGAACAGGTTGCGCCACCGCTGCAGAGCTGGCCACTATTGCAGCAAATTGGTTTGGCAGCCGACCAAACTGCCGCGCAGCACTTACTCGCAACTGGCCGCTGGGCTTATGTCCTCACGGCGCAGGGACAGCTTTGGTCAGCTGGCGGTTATCAAGCTGCTGCCATAGTGGCCGATGACAGTGAACTGCACCAGCAAGCCAGCTTAACGCAGTGTCAGCGTGAGCTGGAGCAGCTGCATAATACCCTGACTGACGTGGAGCAGCAGCATCAGCAGCTGTGTGAGCAGGCGCAGCTGCTGCAACAACAACTGGCAGAGCAATTACCGCTGTTGCATGAACAGCAGGCTGAGCATCAGATACTGGTGCAGCAACAACGTTGGCAGCAACAACAACAGCAGCAGTTACACCAGCGTTTGACACAGGTACAACAACGCCAGCAAGCAGTGCGTGAACAGCAGCAGCATTTGGCGGAGCAGTTACAAATCGCGCAACAGCAGCTTGATCAAGCTCAGCATCAGGTCGAGCAACGTACTGATGATGGCAGTTGGCAGCAGCGTCGTATCGAACTACAACAGCAACGTCAAAGTCTGCGTGAACAGCTTCAGCAGCAGCAACAGCAGTTACAACAATTGCAGCAGCTACGTCAGCAACGTCAAGCGCAACTGCAGCAACTGCAAGCGTTACAGCAGCGCAGTCAGCAACAGGTGCAACAATTAACCGAACAGCTTGAACAATTACGCGAACCTGACGTCGAATTACAGGAACAGCAAGAGTTATTGGCGTTGCAGTTACACGAGCACATGGAGCAACGCGCCGAGGTGGAACAACAGCGCCGCGAGCTGAGTAATCAATTGAGTGAGCTGGAGCAGCAATTACGTGATTTGAGCAGCGGTGCTCAGTCGGTTGATAGTCAGCTTGAGCGCGCTCGTAATAAGGTACAGAGTGTGCAGTTAGAGCTCGCGGCACTGCAGGAGCGCAGCCGCACGGTATTGGCGGTGCTACAGGATCTGAACCAGCCGTTAAAACCGGTGCTAGAAAGCCTGCCGGAAGACGCCAGCGAGAAAGTCTGGCAGGCTGAGTTGGAGCGCTTACAAGGGGCTATTTCGAGGCTTGGCGCGATAAATTTAGCGGCTATTGAAGAAGCCGATGTGTTAGCCGAACGGAAACAGTATTTGGATCAGCAACACCTTGACTTGTCGGCATCATTAGAGACGTTAGAAGGGGCTATTCGGAAGATCGACAAAGAAACCCGTACCCGCTTTAAAACCACCTTTGATGCAGTCAATGAAGGTTTGCAGGAACTGTTTCCAAAAGTATTCGGCGGCGGTAGTGCTTATTTAGACTTAACCGATGCGGATTTGTTAGAAACTGGAGTGACCATCATGGCGCGTCCTCCGGGTAAGAAAAATAGTACAATTCATTTGCTTTCTGGTGGTGAAAAGGCGTTGACCGCTTTATCATTGGTGTTTGCAATTTTCCGGTTGAATCCGGCACCATTTTGTTTACTGGATGAAGTGGATGCACCTTTAGATGATGCCAACGTGGGTCGTTTTTGCCGGCTGGTGGAAGAGATGTCGGCGAGCGTTCAGTTCATTTACATTAGCCACAACAAGGTGGCAATGGAGATGGCCTCGCACTTGGCCGGTGTTACCATGCAAGAACCTGGCGTGTCGCGGCTAGTGGCCGTTGATATCGATGCAGCAGTGGCGCTTACAGAAGCGTCCTAAAACGATGGATAGCCTCACATGAGTACGATGCAAATAGTGTTTAGTATCATAGGTTTTGTTGCAATCGTGGCGATTGTTGGTCATGGCATGTGGACCTTACGCAAGAATGAGCAACGCCAGCGTCAACGTGTGCAAGATATGGAGTTAAAGCGACAACAAGCCTCTAGTTTGGACGATGGCGTGGGCGAGGTGCGGGTTATTGCAAAACGTCCGCAGGCGCCGGCAGCGGCCGCTGTCGATCAGCTGGTACAAACACCTGCAGCAGATAACCTAGAAATGCCATCCATTAGCGTCCCGGTCGACGATCGGCGTGGCGTCAGCACAGATGCAAAAGTCAGCACGTCGGTGAGCAAGACTGAACCTGTGGCTAGCGTCAAAGCAGCGCCACAAGCACCTGCGCAGCAAAGTATGGATTTACCCGTTGAGCGTTCTGCCGACGAGCCGATTCTCAATGATGCTCCCGATGAAGTGATTGTGTTACACGTGGTGGGCGACATTCAAGGGACGGTGCTATTGCAGCAAATGACCGAACTTGGCTTCAAGTTTGGTGAATTTGATATTTTCCATCGCCATGTCGACACCGCGGGCAATGGCCCCGTGTTATTTAGCCTCGCTAATATGTTCAATCCGGGTAGTTTTGTTATCGAACAAATAGAAACCTTCCAAACCGATGGTGTAGCGTTATTTTTAGCCTTACCAATTAAGAGTAATTCCCTGCAGGCGTTTACCATGATGCATAATGCCGCGGTCAAACTAGCTGCTGCTATTGGCAAAGGGCAGGTGCTTGATGAGCATCGTAATCTGCTCACCCGACAAGCCGTGCAACATCTTCATCAGCGTATTCGTGAGTATGAACGTAAACGCTTGATCCGCCAACCTTAGTGGAGTTGTTGGTACCATGTCCGATTTATTCGTAGCGGCGCGAGTGCATGAACTGCGTGAACTTTTGACCCGCTACAATCAAGAATATTATGAACTGGATCAGCCGTCGGTACCCGATGCTGAGTACGACCGGCTGTTTCGCGAGTTACAGCAACTTGAAACTGACCATCCACAGTTTCGTAGCGGCAGCTCACCAACCCAGAAAGTCGGCGGTAAGGCGCTTCAGGTATTTGCTCAAGTTGCTCATGAAGCGCCCATGTTATCCCTTGATAATGCCTTCGAAGACAGTGAGTTTAATGCTTTTGTGGAGCGTATTCGTAGCCGCCTAGATACCGACCAAGCCATCGCCTTTTGTTGCGAACCGAAATTAGACGGTGCTGCAGTGAGTGTGCTCTATGAGGCGGGTCAGTTAGTGCGAGGCGCGACCCGAGGCGATGGCCAAACCGGGGAAGATATTACCGAGAATGTGCGCACAATCCGAAATTTACCGCTGCAATTACAGGGTGATTTTCCACAGCGCCTAGAGGTCCGGGGTGAAGTATTTATGCCAGTGCATGCCTTTGCCGAGTATAACCAACAAGCGCTGGCTCAGGGCGACAAAGTATTTGCTAACCCACGTAACGCTGCAGCTGGCAGTTTAAGGCAACTCGATTCCAGCATCACCGCCAAACGTCCGTTACATTTTTACGCTTACGGTATGGGAGTGGTCAGCGCCGATGCACAGCTAGCTGATAGCCATTATCAGCGGCTACAGCAATTAAAAGGCTGGGGCTTGCCGATTAGCGATGAAGTGCGCCGGGTTGAGGCTGAGGGGGAGTGTCGCGATTATTACCAAGATATTCTCAAGCGTCGAGAGCAATTGCGCTATGAAATTGATGGTGTGGTGCTGAAAGTCGATGCACTGAAGCTGCAAGCTGATTTAGGCTTTGTTGCCCGCGCCCCGCGTTGGGCGATTGCTTGGAAATTTCCAGCACAGGAAGAATTAACCCAGTTACTGGGGGTAGATTTCCAAGTCGGTCGCACCGGCGCAATTACGCCAGTAGCGCGCCTTGCACCGATTGCGGTAGCGGGTGTGGTGGTGTCCAACGCGACCCTACATAATGCCGATGAAATAGTCCGCTTAGAGGTTAAAATTGGTGACACCGTGGTCATTCGACGTGCCGGGGATGTGATCCCGCAAGTGGTCAGTGTGGTGTTCGATCGTCGTCCCGCCGATGCCACCGAGATTATTTTTCCTAGCCACTGTCCGCAATGTGGTTCGCATGTTGAGCGTAGCGAAGGCGAAGCGGTAGCCCGTTGCACCGGTGGCTTAATTTGTGCTGCCCAGCGTAAAGAGGCGCTCAAGCATTTTGCGTCACGTAAAGCGATGGATATTGATGGCTTAGGTGACAAGCTGATAGAGCAGTTGGTGGATAAACAGTGGCTCAAATCACCGGCAGATTTGTATCGCCTGAGTGCACGAGAATTAGCCTATTTACCGCGCATGGGTGAGAAATCTGCAGAAAATATTATCGCCGCTATCGCCGCCAGCAAACAAACCACCTTGCCGCGCTTTTTGTATGCGCTGGGAATACGTGAAGTGGGCGAAGCGACAGCGCTTAACCTAGCGCAACATTTTGCTAGTTTGCCAGCCTTACAGCAGGCGGATATGGCTGCATTGGAACAAGTTCAAGACGTCGGCCAAGTGGTGGCTAGCCACATTTATCAGTTTTTCCGTGAACCACACAATCAACAAGTTATCGACCAATTGCTGCAGTTGGGTATCAGCTGGCCAGCTATTGCCGCACCATCAGCTCAAACCGCAACGCTTACTGGGCAGACTTATGTGCTCACGGGCACCCTGGTCACCATGACCCGTGATGAGGCCAAACAGGCATTACAAGCACGTGGAGCCAAGGTGGCTGGTAGTGTATCGGCAAAAACCACGGCGGTGATTGCCGGTGACAATGCCGGTTCCAAGCTAGCCAAAGCGGAACAGCTCGGCGTGGCAGTGCTCAATGAAGACGATTTAGCGCAGTTGTTAACTCAGTAAGTCGCAGCGGATCAGCTCTGTGAGTTGATCCGCGTTACATCAATATATAATTTCAAGCGCTGACCTGGCTGCAGGTATTTACTGCGGCTAATCTGATTCCAGGTTTCAATATCGGTGATGGTGACGTTAAAGCGACTGGCAATGCGAGCTAGTGAGTCGCCGGGCCTAACTTGATATTGAATGCTGCGCATCACGGCATGTTCTGCTTGTTGCTGCGGTAACCACACCACCAGTTGTTTACCCGGGCGCAACGGGTCGGTAGGCGCCATACCATTCCAGCTGGCTAAGGCACGCAAATTCACATTGTACTTGCGGCTGATATCCCACAAGGTATCACCGGATACCACTTTGTGTTCCATTTTAAATTGCCCGCGCTCAGTGGCTTGGGTGGCGGCGAGGCGCTGATCGGCTGATAAACTGTAGTCATCTAAATCGCGGGTAGCGACGGGGATGAGCAGAAAATCGCCGGCCCGAATTAAGTTGCCACGAATGTCGTTGGCGCTGCGAATGGCATCGACGGTGGTGTGATAGTGCTTGGCAATGACCAGTAAACTCTCACCCGCTTTCACTTGATGCCGAGACCACTGCACAAATTCACGGTGATCGGCAGTGCTCAGCCATTGCTGAAGCTGTTCGGCCCGCTCAAGCGGCAACAACAAACGATGCGGCCCTTGTGGATCGGTGGCCCAGCGGTTATAGCCAGAATTGTAATGGTGCAGTTGTTTCAAGGTCAGCCCTGCATGCTGCGCTGCTGTGGCTAAGTCAATTTGACTAGCCACCTCAATGACCGCTAAGTACGGCTCATTGCTGATTGGAGTCCAACTGAACTGGTAGCTCTCGTGGTTTTTCAAAATATCGGCTAAAGCCAGTAACTTAGGCACATAGGCTCGGGTTTCACGGGGTAAGTCGAGCGACCAAAAATCAGTCGCTTTACCCGCTCGGGCATTGGCCCGAATGGCGCGTTCCACCCGCCCTTCACCGGAGTTATAAGCAGCAAGGGCATGCAGCCAATCACCATCAAAACGTTTTTGTAAGGCAGCCAAATAATCCAGCGCCGCATGCGTACTTGCCAGCACATCGCGGCGGCCGTCGTACCACCAATTGATGTCTAACCCATAGTTTCGCGCGGTGCCTGGAATAAATTGCCAGATACCAGCCGCACGACCATGCGAGTAGGCAAACGGATCAAATGCACTTTCGACGATCGGCAACAAGGCTAATTCCAGCGGCATATTCCGCCGTTCGATTTCTTCCACAATTAAATGCATAAAGGGTGCTGCGCGTTTTGCCACCCGTTCCATATAAGCAGGGTTACGTAAGTACCAATTGCGTTGCGAAATCAGCCGTTGCTGCTCAGGGACGGCAAAGGTCAATTGACGTTGAATACGCATCCATAGATCGGCTTCTTGTTGCGGTGTGAGTGGCTCAAGAGCAGCTGCTTGGTCAGCATCAAGAGGTTGTTCGGGCGCGAGCTCGGCTAAGGCATCGTGGTCATTGATGAGTTCATCAGTGCCAAGATCATCAGTGTCAAGATCATCGACCACTTTAGCAACAGCATAGCGACTGTCGCCCGGAATTTCGTCATGGTTGTCACTGGTTAGTTGGCAGGCTGATAACAACCCTAGGCTGGTGACGATTATGAGCCATCTCATCATGTAGTATTTCCTATACGGTAGTCACTGCAAAACGGCAGGATTTGGTGCAGTTTACGTGTTTAAAAGCGGTCTTTCCACTGTCGTAAACGATGGAACTCTGAGACCGAGTCGGCGCGCAAAAAAGGATTGATCGCACGCTCTTCGATCAAGGTCGTTGGCAACGACGGCAGTCCTTGGTCACGCAAGCCCTCTACACGCTTTTGCGCAGCCGCTACGGCAGCATTGCCGGGCATAGCTGCCGCGGCAAAACGAAGATTAGCAAGACTATATTCATGCGCAGCATAGACGCGTGTTTCTGCGGGGAGTTCCGCGAGCAAACGTAAAGACTGGTGAAATTGTTCCGGCGTCCCTTCAAACATGCGCCCGCAACCCGCTAAAAACAGGGTGTCACCGCAGAATAGGGTGCCATGCCCAAAGTAACTCAGATGGTCTAAGGTGTGTCCAGGTGTGGCAATGACCTGCCACTGAAGTTTCAATTCGGGTAAATCGACTGAGTCACCGTGATGCAGGGGTTTGGTGATGCCGGTGAACGAGGAATTTGCTGGACCATATACCGGACAGTTCCATTGCTGCACCAGTTGTTTGACGCCATCGGTGTGATCCCAGTGATGATGAGTGATTAAGATCGCTGCCAGTTGATAGTTGTGCTGATTCAGCCAGTGGTGACATGGCGCTGCCGCGCCAGGATCGACCAATATCACCTGGTTAGCATTGGCTGCTGGCTGAATGGCCCAAATATAGTTATCATCAAAAGCAGATAGCGCAGTTATAAACATGAAAACCCCTTGGCATTGGTTCACCCACTGAGTGAGTAGCAAATCATCATGATGACTAAACCGGCTATTCGTCAGCTTGCTCCAGCGGCTCCGCAGCATTGGGGCCAAATGCCTCACGGCTCTTGGTTACGCCAACAAGTTAGCCAGGCTTTAGCGCCCCATTGCAGCAAAATATTTGGCTATCATCTGGCCCGTGTTGGCGCTTTGGCGGCCGATATGCCGTTGCCAGAACTACGGGTGAAACACCAGTTCAGTCTGCACACCCAAGCACCTGCCGAGGTTATCATTGATCTGCATCATTGGCCATTCGCCGAGCACAGTCTTGATGCCGTGTTGCTTATCAATCAGCTAGAATTTGACCCGGATCCGCATCAATTGTTGCGTGAAGCAACACATAGTTTAATTGCCGATGGTTACCTATTGTTGGTCGGTATGAATCCCTTTAGCCCCGCGTTGCTGACTGGAATTTGGCCCGGCCGCATCGATAGTTATCCGTGGAATGGACGCTATTTCACCCGAGCAAGGGTCAGCGATTGGTTAGCATTGCTTAATTATGAGTTGGTCGCGAGTGAATTTATTGCGCCGAGTTTGCTCATTGATGCACTACCAAACCCAACCACTGGGTTACTACGCATTAGCCGCTCCATTCCTATGCTTGGCAGTATGTACCTGCTGGTGGCGCGCAAACGTCATTATCCACTCACTGTAGTACGACATAAGCGCACCGTAAAAACCGCCCATGGTGCTGGTCTTCCGGTTGCTAATAGCCACGGCGCCAAGTTGGACTAACTGGTCGGTTGATAGCCGTGGTCAATACTCTGTGGTGATTGCTCTGCTGCTTGTCGTGCTAAAATATCACAGCGTTCATTCTGCGGGTGTCCTGCGTGACCTTTGACCCAATCCCAGCGAACCGTATGCGGCGCAGAAGCGCTCTGCAATCGTTGCCATAAATCAGCATTTTTTACTGGTTTTTTAGCCGCGGTACGCCAGCCATTGCGCTGCCAACCTTTGATCCAATTGGTGATACCCTGACGCATATACTCGCTGTCTGAGGTGACTACTACGCTGCAGGGGCGTTTGAGCGCCTCTAAACCGACAATCACAGCCAGCAACTCCATACGGTTATTGGTGGTCAGGCGAAAACCTGCGGCAAGTTCTTTATGCACTGAGCCATACTCAATGATGACGCCATAACCACCTGGCCCTGGATTGCCGAGGCAGGAGCCATCGGTATAAATATGTACGACTTTCTCTGGCATTTTTGCGCACTATCCGTTGAATGATCTGACGTTATCGGTGAAGATAAGCTACACCATCGCAGCCGGTCGAACAACGCTCTATGAATCATCATCGTCAAATTGTACTTGATACCGAAACCACTGGTTTAGACCCAGCGCAAGGCCATCGCATCATCGAAATTGGCGCGGTTGAGCTGATCGGGCGTAAACTCACCGGCAACACCTTTCATGTATATTTGAATCCGCAGCGTTTGGTCGAACAAGAAGCCATTGCCGTGCACGGCATCAGCAATGAGTTTTTGCAAGACAAACCAGTATTTGCTCAGGTTGCGGATAAATTCATCGATTTCATCGAAGGTGCCGAGTTAGTGATCCACAACGCTGCATTTGATGTTGGCTTTATCGATCATGAATTTAAATTGTGGCGCGCTGACGCCGCCTTGACACATGACCTGTGCCAAGTACTGGACACGTTGAAACTAGCGCGTGACCTGCGCCCTGGTCAGAAGAATAATTTGGACGCGTTGTGTCGCGCTTTCGGTGTTGATAACGCGAACCGTAATTTTCACGGCGCATTGTTGGATGCCGAATTATTAGCCGATGTCTATTTAACCATGACCGGTGGCCAAACTAAATTAGCTTTAGCCAGCCATAATGCCAATCAAACCGGCGCTAGCGCAAACGGCTGGACCGCACTGACTAATAAGCCCAAACTCCGAGTGATTCGGGCTAATGATAGCGAGCATCAAGCCCATGCAGAGCGCCTGAAAATCATTCAAGATGCGCTTTGGCACTAGGCTTTTGGTCACAATTCAAGCAAACGAATTATATATTGCAGAAAAAGGTTGACGGCAATCGGGCGCGCTCGTAATATTCGCACCGCACTGCAGGCCTCCTTACCATTAGGCCTGTTTTGGAAGATGCGGAGCGGTAGTTCAGTTGGCCTGCTTGACGTGTGGTGCTTGTTGCTCGTCATTTCGAGTCTCATTTTATTGGGGCGAAGCGACGGGTGCTCCCAACGGTTATGTCCCCAGTGAACTCACTGAAGCGGGATTTCATCCCCATTTGCTGTGCATGCAGGGTACCAATCAACAGCAACCGCGCTGCGTGGCGTTGCAGGGCGAAATTGGGCAAAGCGTCAGTTGTACTATCTATGCTGATCGACCCTCACCGTGTCGAGAATTTCCCATGTCGGTCGATGGCAGCAACCCAAGCTGTGATAAAGCGCGCAATCGGTTCGGCTTGTTACCCTTGATTTCAGTCATCGAAGTTGCTTAAACATCAGTGAAATCGGCCAAATTGTCTGCTTTCTGCCACGAATGACGCTTGAGTCATAGGTCTGGGGCGAGTAGAGTATTGGACGTTATAAAAAATCCACCAAGGAGAATCCATTATGCGCATGAGTCTCATCGCAATTGCAGTTGGCGCTAGCTTATCGCTGGCTGCCTGTTCAGACAAACAAGCCACCCAGCCAATCACTGACGCTCAAACCAGCGAACAAATTGCCGCTCAATTTAATCAAGCAAACCCATTCTATGCAGCCAGTACGCTGCCGTATATGGCGCCTGATTTTACCAAGATAGAATTCGCGCATTATCGGCCAGCAATTTATGCCGGTATGGTCGAGCAAGCCGCAGAGATTGCCTTGATTGCTAATAATAGCGAAGCGCCAAC
>DIVC01000033.1:6528-11220 GCA_002423905.1 Idiomarina sp. UBA6142 | reverse complement strand
GAATCATTGTCAGGTGAAGCGCTGCGCCTGGTTGAAGACACCTATGTCGGTTTTGTTCGCGCTGGTGCCAAGTTAAACGCTGAAGAGCAAGTACGTATTCGCGAAATCAATAGCGAAATGTCGTCGTTGACCACCCAGTTTTCACGTAACTTGATGACCTTGGTTGACGAAAACCTGATTATTGTTGACAGCGAAGCTGAATTAGCCGGAGCCAGCGCCAACCAAATTACTAGTTTTGCCACTGCCGCCAAAGCCGCTGGTCATGAGGGTAAATTTGCTATCCGCTTAACCAATACCACGCGTCAGTCGATTCTGGAAGTGCTGGAAAATCGTGAATTGCGTCAACGTATTTGGGAAGCTTCAGCCAATCGTGGTTTAGGTAACACCGCTACCGACAACCGTCCGTTAGTGGCACAACTGACCAAGCTGCGTGCTGAGCGTGCGAAGTTGTTAGGCTATGATAACTGGGGTGCCTTCACACTGGCGCAAAGCATGGCAGGCTCACCCGAAGCAGCACAAAAAATGCTGCGTGATTTAGTCCCTGCGATTGTGAGCAACGTTGAAGCCGAGAAAGCTGAAATTCAAGCGATGATCAATGCCCAAGGCGGCGATTTTGAAGTGCAACCATGGGATTGGTTCTATTACGCTGAGCAAGTTCGCGCTGATAAATACTCGATTGATCAGAACGAAGTGAAACAATACTTCGAGTTCAACCGGGTAGTTGAAGATGGCGTTTACTATGCCATGACCGAGCTGTTCGGTATCACCTTCCATAAGCGTGATGATATTCCAGTGTACGCCGATGACGTGTACGTGTATGAAGTCAAAGACATTGACGGTACTACCTTGGGTCTGTTCTATGGCGACTGGTTTACCCGTGACGGTAAGCGCGGTGGTGCTTGGATGAGCTCATTTGTCGGTCAGAATCACTTATTAGGTACCAAGCCGGTGATTCTTAATAACATGAACATTCGTAAAGCCCCAGAAGGTCAACCAACCTTGCTGAGCTTTGACGAAGTGAGCACCATGTTCCACGAGATGGGTCACGCCTTGCATGGCATGTTCTCAGACGTGATGTATCCGTCACTGGCTGGTACTTCGGTGTCACGTGACTACGTTGAGTTCCCATCAACCTTCCAAGAAGATTGGATGTTAGATCCGAAAGTTATCGCTAATTTTGCTAAGCATTACGAAACCGGCGCGCAAATCCCGGACGAATTATTGGCAAAAGTGTTAGCCGCGAAAAACTTTAACCAAGGTTTCGATACCCTTGAGTATGTCTCTGCCGCGTTGCTAGATTTTGAATATCACACGCTGTCAGTCGATGCAGCCACTATCGACGATGTCGCGGCGTTTGAAGCTGCTGCACTGAAAGCTAATGGTGTTGATATCGCAGCAGTGCCACCACGTTACAAGTCAGCGTATTTCGCGCACATTTTCTCGGGTGGCTATTCAGCAGGCTACTACGCTTACATGTGGTCTGAAATTTTAGCGGCAGATGCCTTTAAATATATGGGCACCCGCGGTGGCTTAACCCTAGAAAACGGCCAAGCATTGCGTGATGCGGTGTTATCGAAAGGCAATAGTATCGACCCAATGCAACAGTACATCAACTTCCGTGGCCAAGAGCCGACGGGTGAAGCGCTGTTGGAGCGTCGTGGTTTGACTGCGCCAAAACTTGACCAGTAAGCAGCCACGTCAATACCAGTGAATACCAAGGCAGACCTTTATGGTCTGCCTTTTTTTTGCTACAATTCGGCACAATTTTTTGCTGGTCTCGCTAAATAGGAATGACTATGTCAATCGATAGCTCAACGATTATTTATACTGAAACGGACGAAGCACCTCGCTTAGCCACTTATTCGCTACTGCCGATTGTGCAGGCTTTTACCAAAGCTGCTGGGGTCAAAGTAGAAACCCGCGATATTTCATTAGCGGGTCGCATCATCGCTAGCTTTCCAGAGTTCCTGCAAGAATCGCAACGCATCGGTGATGCATTGGCGGAACTGGGCGAATTGGCCAACAAGCCAGAAGCTAATATCATTAAACTACCGAATATTTCGGCCTCTATTCCACAGCTTATCGCCGCTATTAAAGAATTACAGGGTCAGGGCTATGCGCTACCCGATTATCCGGTAGAAGCTACCAGCGCGGAACAGCGCGATATTAAAGCGCGTTATGACCGTATTAAAGGCTCAGCGGTTAACCCCGTGCTGCGTGAAGGTAACTCCGACCGCCGGGCGCCAGCTTCGGTAAAAAACTACGCTAAGAAGCACCCGCATCGCATGGGCAAATGGTCTGCTGATTCGAACACTCATGTGGCGCACATGACTGATGGCGACTTCTACAGCAGCGAGCAATCCACTACTTTTGCCACAGCTGATCGCTTAAGCATTGTGCTGCGCACGCCAGCTGGTGAAACGGTACTGAAAGACGGTATTAAAGTTCTGGCTGGCGAAGTGGTTGATGCAGCACGTATGAGTGTTAGTAAGTTGGCTGATTTCTTTGCCGAGCAAACGGCTGCCGCCAAACAACAAAATATCCTGCTGTCACTGCACTTAAAAGCGACCATGATGAAAGTGTCTGACCCGATCATGTTTGGTCACGCGGTGAAAGTCTATTTTGCTGATTTATTTAGCAAGTATGCGGATACCTTCAAGCAATTAGGGGTTGATGTCAGCAACGGTTTTGGTGATGTGGTAGCGAAAGTGGCGACCTTACCCGCTGAGCAACGCGCGGCCATTGAGGCGGATATAGCTAAAATCTTTGATCAACAGCCTGAGTTGGCCATGGTGAACTCAGACAAGGGCATTACCAACTTACACGTTCCAAGCGACGTGATCATTGATGCGTCTATGCCAGCGATGATTCGTGATGGCGGCAAAATGTGGGATCGCCAGGGTAATACCCAGGATACCAAGGCGATGATTCCTGACCGTTGTTATGCGGGTGTGTATCAAGCCACCATTGATTTTTGTAAGCAGCACGGGGCGTTTGATCCAGCCACTATGGGTACCATTCCGAACGTTGGTTTGATGGCGCAAAAAGCTGAAGAGTATGGCTCACACGATAAGACCTTTGAAATTGCCGCAGCGGGCTCGGTGGTAGTACTCAACCAAGCCGGTGAAACAGTGTTTGCACACGACGTTGAGCAAGGTGATATCTGGCGTATGTGTCAGGTCAAAGACGCGCCTATTCGTGATTGGGTTAAGTTAGCGGTCAATCGTTCGCGCTTGAGCGGTATGCCAGCCGTGTTCTGGTTAGATGCCAACCGTGCTCACGACGCACAACTAATCAAAAAAGTGAATGCCTATTTAGCCGAGCATGATACCAAGGGATTGGATCTGCAAATCATGGCGCCAACCGAAGCGACCTTACATTCGTTAGCTCGTATGAAAGCCGGTCGAGATACCATTTCAGTGACAGGCAACGTATTACGCGATTACTTGACCGATTTATTCCCGATTTTAGAACTCGGCACCTCAGCCAAAATGTTATCAGTGGTTCCATTGATGAATGGTGGTGGCTTGTTTGAAACTGGCGCCGGCGGCTCGGCACCAAAACACGTGCAACAATTCGTTGAAGAAAACTACTTGCGCTGGGATTCACTCGGTGAATTCTTAGCCTTAGCGGCCTCGTTAGAGCACCTTGCGCAAACAACTGGCAACAAGCGTGCCCAGATCCTGGCCGATGGCTTAGATAAAGCCAATGCGAAGTTCCTCGATAACGACAAGTCACCAGCGCGCAAAGTGGGTGAAATTGATAACCGCGGTAGTCATTTTTACTTAGCCATGTACTGGGCTGAAGCCTTAGCTGCACAAACTGAAGATGCCGATTTAGCTGCGCGTTTTGCCAAGTTAGCGAGCCAGTTACAGCAGCAGGAGCAAACTATTGTGGCGGAACTCATTGCGGTGCAAGGCAAGTCAGTCGAAATTGGTGGGTATTATCAACCAAATGCGCACTTGGTGGATCAGGCAATGCGTCCATCAGCAACCTTGAATAGTGCTTTAGCGGCGCTGTAAGGCAGGCACTGAAAGCGCTTTAATTATTTGTTGCTGAGGCCCGCGACTAGCGATAGTCGCGGGCCTTTTTTCTGCTAAACTAGCAGCAATTATACCTGTCAACTGAGTGAGTACGAGATGACCGATCAAGAATTTGAGCAAAGCCCACTAACCCAAACCATTACCCAAGACGGTCACACCGTGCAAGTGGACATCTATCGTGGTGATCACGGTGGCTGGATTTTAGAAATTGTCGATGCGGGTAATAATTCCACCCTGTGGGAAGATGAGTTTGAATCGGATCAAGACGCCCTCGACGAGGCTAAAGCTGCGATTGCAGAAGAGGGTATTGAGGCCTTTATCGGGACCAACGACTAATCCGGTAACCAGCCATGGTGTCATCGTTCAGTTATCGCCTTGCTGGAATTGATATTGCTTGGCGAGCGGGTAACGGCTCGGCCATGGCATTCGGTGAATTGAAGCACCGAGTGTTGTCTGTTGATAAGGTCGTTCATCAGCATTTCTCCGCAGCTGCTATGGGGCAGCTCCTGCTGGCTGAAGAGGTTCATGGCGTTGCCATAGATGGGCCGACAGTAATCCCGAATCAAACCGGCATGCGCCATTGCGAACGTGCCGTGATTTCTGCGTTTGGCCGCCGCGGGGTAGCCTGTTACCCCGCCAATCTCAACCT
>DIVC01000033.1:0-6498 GCA_002423905.1 Idiomarina sp. UBA6142 | reverse complement strand
AGAGTGAGTGGCCAACAACAGCTCGCGCAGTTGTTGCTTAGCTTGCAGCAGCGCCAACCTAGCGGCTTGCAATTGGAGTTTGCGCCGATTCTCCGTCAGCAGATGCTTGATATCGACTATATCGGTGGTTTGCGCGGCACTGGGTTAAAGGCCAATGAGGATTGTCTTGATGCCTTAGTTTGCTTAGTGATAGCTGCGTTTCATCAAGCTCAGCAAAGCCAAGTATTTGGTACTGATGAACAAGGTTATATCGTCGTACCACGCCAGCCACCGAAGTAAATTTAGTTACCCCGGTAGTCGTCAATTAGTTCGGTCGTGGCTAATGACAAGCTAGTAACCATGCGGCACAATAGCCCATTCCCTGAATTCATGAAATGATTGATAGCGTGATATGACTGAATCGACTAAGCAAGCGACCATAGCCGAGCCACGTTTTGTGCATTTGCGCGTGCATAGCGACTTTTCAATGATCGATGGTCTGCACAAGGTCAATGCGATTTGTGAAGCGAATGCTCAGTTGGGCATGCCGGCCATAGCGCTGACCGACCAAATGAATCTTTGCGGCTTAGTGCGCTTTTATCGTAGTAGTCACAAGCATGGTTTGAAGCCAATTATTGGTTGTGATTTGTGGGTATTGGATGCCGATGAAGCGGATGAAGCGCTGACTAAGCTCACCGTACTAGCCATGAATAATGCCGGTTATCAGCAATTAACCCAGCTCATCAGCCGAGGTTATCTGGCCGGCCACCGGCAGGGTCGACCGTGCATTGATCGGCAGTGGTTGGCTGATCATCATGAGGGTCTGTTGCTGTTATCAGGCGGTCGTGATGGTCAAATTGGGCGCAAGCTACTGCAGCAAAAACACCAAGAAGTGCAGGCCTTAGTCGATTTTTACCAACAGTATTTTCCCGATCGGTTTTATCTAGAATTAAGTCGCACCGGACGGCCGTATGAAAATGACTACATTCATGCCGCGGTGGCCTTAGCTGGAGAAACCAGCTTACCCGTCGTGGCTACCAATGACGTAGTGTTTCTGAAGCCCAGTGAGTTTCACGCCCATGAAATTCGGGTTGCGGTATCTGATGGCTACACCCTTGATGACAAGCGTCGTCCTAAACTCTACAGCGAACAACAGTATCTGCGTAGTAGCGACGAAATGTGCGAGTTGTTCGCCGATATTCCGGAAGCGCTGGAAAATACCGTCGAAATTGCCAAGCGCTGTAATGTCACTGTTACCCTTGATGAGTATGTGCTGCCAGAATTTCCTACCGGCGGCATGACCCCTGAAGATTTTTTGGTGATGAAATCTGAACAGGGGCTCGAGCAACGCCTTGAACAATTATTTCCAGATCCACAGCAGCGGCAACAGCAACGCGGCGAGTACGATCAACGTTTAGCGATTGAACTCAAAGTGATCAACGACATGGGCTTTGCTGGCTACTTCTTGATCGTCATGGAGTTTATTCAGTGGTCGAAGGACAATAATATTCCAGTGGGGCCGGGGCGTGGCTCAGGTGCTGGCTCATTAGTGGCTTATGCGCTAAAAATCACTGACCTTGATCCGTTACAGTTTGACTTACTGTTTGAACGTTTTTTGAACCCCGAGCGGGTTTCCATGCCGGACTTCGATATCGATTTTTGCATGGATCGCCGTGACGAGGTGATTGACCACGTTGCGGATCTCTATGGTCGTGAGGCGGTATCGCAAATTATTACCTTCGGCACGATGGCGGCAAAAGCCGCTATTCGTGATGTTGGACGGGTCTTAGGGCACCCCTATGGGTTTGTCGATAAACTCACTAAATTAGTCCCTAATGACCCCGGTATGACTCTGGAGCAGGCCTTCAAGGTAGAACCGCGGTTACAAGAAATGTACGAGCAAGATGAAGATGTTCGTGACCTGATCGACATGGCACGAACCCTTGAAGGCTGTACCCGAAACGCCGGCAAACATGCTGGTGGGGTGGTGATCGCACCGACTAAAATAACCGATTTCTCGCCACTTTACTGTGATGAAGAAGGCAAGCAACCAGTCACCCAATTCGACAAAAATGACGTTGAAGCCGCTGGCTTGGTGAAGTTCGACTTTCTTGGTTTGCGTACCTTAACCATTATTCAGTGGGCACTGGAAATGGTGAATCACCAGCGTCAACAACAGCAATTGCCGGCTATCGCCATTGACAGCATTCCGTTGGACGATCAAGCCTGTTTTAAACTGTTGAGAAAGGGCCAAACCACCGCGGTATTCCAACTTGAATCAGCGGGCATGAAGCAGCTGATCAAAAAGCTGTTACCCGATACCTTCGAAGACATTATTGCTCTGGTTGCATTATTTCGTCCCGGCCCGCTGCAGTCGGGCATGGTCGACAACTTTATTGACCGTAAGCATGGCCGCGAGGAGTTATCCTACCCGGATAAGGATTATCAACACGCCTCATTAAAGCCCATTTTGGAGCCGACCTACGGCGTCATTCTGTATCAAGAGCAGGTCATGCAGATTGCTCAGGTACTGGCCGGCTATTCGCTTGGTGGTGCCGACCTATTGCGTCGTGCGATGGGCAAGAAAAAGCCCGAAGAAATGGCCAAACAGCGAGCGGTATTTGAAGCAGGCGCCAAGAACAACAACATTGATCCTGAATTAGCCATCAAGATTTTCGATTTGGTGGAAAAATTCGCCGGTTACGGTTTCAACAAATCGCACTCAGCAGCCTATGCGCTGGTGTCGTACCAAACGCTGTGGTTGAAGACCCATTACCCAGCGGAGTTCATGGCGGCGGTGATGTCTGCCGATATGGATAACACCGATAAAATTGTGACCTTAGTGGATGAATGCGAGCAAATGGGCTTGCGCTTATTGCCGCCAGATATCAACAAGGGACAACACAAGTTCACCGTTGCTGCTGATGGCACCATCATCTATGGTATTGGCGCCATCAAAGGGGTTGGAGCGGGCCCTATCGAGGCAATTTTGCAGGCCCGCCGCGATGGCGAATTTAAGGACTTGTACGATTTTTGTGCTCGTGTTGACCTAAAACGCTTAAATCGACGCATTCTTGAGAAGCTCATTAAAGCCGGAGCGCTCGACTCATTTGGCAGCCACCGGGCAGCATTATATGCGACACTTGAACAGGCTATGCGCCAAGCAGAGCAAACCGCCCGTGCCGCTGAAGTCGGTCAGAGTGATTTGTTTGGCATGTTTGCCGACCCGGTGGCTAATACCACCAGTAACCCCGAGTACCTGCAGGTGCCGCCTTGGCCTGAGGCGGTATGGCTCGAATTTGAACGAGAAACCTTGGGGCTTTACCTGACTGGCCATCCCATCAATCGTTATCGGCTTGAGCTGCGCAACTATGTTCCTTGCGTGCTCGCTGATGTCAAACCAACAGCTCGTGACCAAGTCACCACGGTGGCGGGATTGGTGGTTGACGTACGGACCATGGTGAACAAAAAGGGTGGGCGCTGGGCGATTGTCACGCTGGATGACAAAACGGCACGGTTTCAGGTGCGTTTTTATTCGCAGGAATATGATTTACACTACGATTTGCTGCAAAATGACCGCATCTTAGTGGTGAAAGGAGAGGTCAGCTTTGATGATTTCGCTGGCGCGAATACAATGGTTGCCCGTGAAGTGAATACCCTGGTAGGGGTGCGCGAACAATATGCCAAAGGGCTGTTGCTGCGTATTCGCCAAGAACACCTGCAAGGGCCAGGTTTAGCGCGTCTGCAGGCATTGCTGCAAGCGCATCAGCATGGCACTACACCGGTGCGTATTCATTATCAGCGTGATGATGTTCATGCCGAGTACAAATTAGGAACGGCTTGGTGTGTTACCCCAGCCGATGAATTACTGCACGAATTGGCGGTCCAATTCGGTGACAAGCATGTTGTGCTAGAATTTTGATGGCAAACAGGAGCCATAATGAGTCTGCAATTTTTAGAATTTGAAAAGCCAATCGCTGAGCTGCAAGCCCAAATTGAAGAATTAAAGGCTGTTGGTGCTCGCGGTGGTTTTGACCTGAACATCGAAGAAGAGATTGGCAAGCTGCAAGACAAGCGTGAGCAGTTAGTGGGTAAAATCTTCGGGGACTTAAATGCGTGGCAAGTATCACAGCTAGCGCGCCACCCAGCGCGTCCATATACGCTCGATTATATCAATCACATGTTTACCGACTTTGATGAGTTAGCGGGTGATCGTACGTTTGCCAATGATCGCGCTATTGTGGGTGGAACTGCGCGGCTAGAAGGTCGCCCCGTGATGGTGATCGGGCATCAAAAAGGCCGTGAAACCAAAGAAAAAATCCGCCGCAATTTTGGCATGCCAAAACCAGAAGGTTATCGCAAGGCGCTGCGCTTGATGGAAATGGCTGAGCGTTTCAACATGCCTATTATTACCTTTATTGATACCCCAGGTGCTTATCCAGGTATCGGTGCCGAAGAACGCGGTCAATCAGAAGCTATTGCGCGTAACTTAAAAGTGATGGCGCGCTTGAAAACTCCGATTATTTGCACCGTAATTGGTGAGGGTGGTTCTGGTGGCGCATTGGCGATTGGGGTGGGTGATCGGGTGAATATGCTGCAATACTCCACCTACTCGGTGATTTCTCCAGAAGGCTGCGCGTCGATTTTATGGAAGAGTGCTAGTAAGGCCGAATTAGCTGCTGAAGCCATGGGCGTAACCGCAGATAAAAGTAAAGCGCTTAAGTTAATTGATACCATTGTGGCAGAGCCTATTGGCGGCGCTCACCGTGATCACGCGGCCATGGCGGCACGGTTAAAAGATCGTATTTTGACTGATCTGAGTGAATTAGAAGCGTTAGATGCAGCCAATTTACTGGATCGCCGTTACGCTAAGCTGATGACCTTTGGTTACTGCTAGCGCCCAGCTATGACCGATCTCTACCCGGCGTTTGCACAACAACTGAATGCGTTGCAAGCGCCGCAAGGTCACCTATTTGTGGCCTGTTTAGGCGGTGGCGCCGACTCACAAAGTATCCTCGATTTGCTCGACCGCTATCGCCAGGCTCACCCGCACTACCGCTACATAGCCATTCATTTAGATCATCAGTTTCACCCCAAATCCGGCCAGTGGGCGCAGGGTCTGCTGGCTGATTGTGAACGCCGGGCGATGCCACTGTTACACGAAATCTTGCAGGTCAAGCTGGGCCCCCGGGTCAACAAAGAAGCTGCGGGCCGCGATGCCCGCTATCAGCGCATGGCTGAGCTGGTGCATCAGCACGCCGATAGCGCTGGTGCCAGTTGTTTGTTAGGCCATCATTGCAATGACCAAATCGAGACGTTCTTGCTGCAATTGAAGCGTGGCGCCGGTCCGAAGGGCTTAGCGGCGATGGCCGCCGAACACAACTGGCAGCAACTACGCTGGTTACGGCCGCTGCTGACGGTGAGCAAACAAGCTATTTATGCTTATGCACAGCAGCGCCAATTGTTTTGGATTGAAGACGACACCAATTTTGATACTGATATTGAGCGTAATTTTTTACGCCATCAGGTGGTGCCGCTGTTAGAGCAGCGTTGGCCGCATTTTGGCGAGTCGGTGCTACGCAGCAGTGCTTTGTGCGCCGAACAAAATGCGCTGCTCGACGAATTATTAGCCGACCTCGTTGCGCCGCATATCAACAGCGACCAGCAGTTGTTTGTCGATACCATTGCGACCTGGTCGGCACCACGCCAACGCGCAGCCTTGCGCTTCTGGTTGCAACAGTGGCAAGTACCGATGCCGAGCTATGCCCAATTGGAGCAGCTACGCCAGCAATTCCTGCATACCAGTAACGACGCCAAACCACTCTATCAGTGCCGTTGGTATCGTATCGTGCGCGGCAAGGATCGCTGGCTTACCTTGTCTCTTTCTTCGTCGCCCAGTTGAGGTGTTATGATCGTACCGAATCAACGTAAGGCACTGCTGTTAGGCTTGTGTGCAGTGCTGCTCTGGGCAACCGTCGCCACTGCCTTCAAAATTGCCTTGCAATTTTTAACCCCACGGCAACTGGTGCTTATTGCCGCGCTCACCAGCGTCATTATTTTTGCCGGCTTTATTAGTTGGCAAAGACAGTGGCGTAATACCCTGCTATTAGCCAAAACGCGAACGCGTTTTTATCTATTGCTGGGATTATTGAACCCATTTGCTTATTACTGGGTGTTGTTTATTGCCTACAGCCAATTACCGGCCCAGCAAGCCCAAGCAATTAACTACACGTGGGCAATTACCATGTCGTTGTTGGCAGTGCCGATTTTAAAGCAAACGCTGAGTAAACGTGAACTCGGGGCCATGTTGGTGGCCTATGCTGGGGTGTTCCTAATCGCCACCGGTGGGCAATGGGATTTTAGCCAAACCAACTGGCTCGGTATTAGCATCGCGCTGGCCAGTACCTTACTGTGGGCCAGCTATTGGCTGATCAATATTCGTAATACCGACGCGCCAGTTCCGGCGCTATTTTGGTGTTTTTTGTGGGGAAGTGTTTGGCTGTTAGCTGCTGAATTGCT
>DIVC01000107.1:11420-12225 GCA_002423905.1 Idiomarina sp. UBA6142 | reverse complement strand
AGCGTGCCGATGATTTGGTACAGCTGCTTACTCCGGTGGCGAAAGCATTTCTTACCGATACCGGCCTTGAAACCACCATTATTGGCCAGCAAATATTCGGCGGCCATGGCTTCGTGCGTGAGTGGGGTCAGGAGCAATTAGTGCGCGATTGTCGGATTGCACAGATCTATGAAGGCACCAATGGTATCCAATCACTCGACCTGCTGGGTCGCAAAGTTGCCGGTTCAGGCGGTCAGTTGTTGCAACCGCTGTTTGAAGATATCGGCAAATTCCTCGCCCAGCCTTGCGCCGAATTGGCGTCTGAGTATCAACAGTTGCGAGACGCGGTTGCGTTATTAGAGCGTGTTACTGGGCAGATCCTCAGCCAAGTAGCAACGGATGAGAACGTGATCAACAGTGTTGCTGTTGAGTACCTGCATGTAGTGGGGTACGTGTGTTTTGGCTATATGTGGCTGCGGATGGCCGCTGCGGCTTTACCGTTGCAAGGT
This sequence comes from Idiomarina sp. UBA6142, assembly GCA_002423905.1. Lineage (GTDB taxonomy): Bacteria > Pseudomonadota > Gammaproteobacteria > Enterobacterales > Alteromonadaceae > Pseudidiomarina. The sequence goes on along the minus strand of DIVC01000107.1, from coordinate 11,737 downwards.
GATCGCCCGCAGTTAACGAGTAAAGTGAAAACTGCACGCTTCTATTTTACCCGTATCTTGCCGCGTATTCACAGCCTGGCTGCCACCATTGCGGATGGCAGCACATCACTGTATCAACATGAGCTGGGCGAGTTTTAGTCGCCCAGTGACAACAAGGTAGCGTTGCCGCCAACAGCAGTAATGTTGTTGGTGCGCGTTTTCTCCGTCACAAACCGCGTTAGGTAGTGTGGGCCACCGGCTTTCGGGCCGGTGCCCGACATACCGCGCCCACCAAATGGCTGCACCCCAACTACCGCACCAACTTGGTTACGGTTGAT
>DIVC01000107.1:8053-11398 GCA_002423905.1 Idiomarina sp. UBA6142 | reverse complement strand
TTTTATAGCGAATGATGTGCAAAATCGGGCCAAAGTTTTCTTTCACTAATTGTTGGATGCTGTCGATTTCAATCGCGGTAGGTGCCACGAAGATACCGCCTTCGGTATACTCTGGCATGTTGGCCCGAGCAATTAAGCGACCGGCTTGGCTAATATCTGCCACATGGCGCTCGAGGTTGGTTTTGGCAACGCCATCAATCACGGGGCCGACATCGGTTTCATGCAGCATCGGGTCACCAACACGTAACTCTGCCATGGCGCCCTTGAGTAGCTCGATGACACGGTCAGCGATATCATCTTGGACAAACAACACGCGTAATGCTGAACAGCGTTGACCGGCACTCTTAAAGGCACTACCAACGATATCGTTCACCGCTTGTTCAGGCAACGCGGTGGAGTCGATTAACATCGCATTCTGACCACCGGTTTCAGCAATCAATGGCACAATAGCGCGGGTGCGCGCGGCAAGTGCGCGGTTAATTGCTTGCGCGGTGTAGGTTGACCCGGTAAAGCATACCCCACCGATTTCTTCTTGTGATACCAAGAACGAACCGACTTCCGCTCCACTGCCAGGAATAAAATGCAACACATCACCGGGGATACCAGCTTCTAACGCTAACTGCACTGCCCGGAAAGCAATAAAACCAGTCTGTTCGGCTGGCTTGGCAATCACACAGTTACCGGTGACTAGCGCTGCGGCTACTTGGCCTAAGAAAATCGCTAACGGGAAGTTCCACGGGCTGATACAGATAAAGGTTCCGCGCCCCTCAAGGAAGAGCTCATTGGTTTCCCCTGTAGGCCCAGGCAGTTTGCTTGCTTTGCCCATCAAAATACGTGCTTGAACGGCATAATAACGGCAAAAATCAACCGCCTCGCGCACTTCATCAATACCGTCTTGTAGGGTTTTACCGGCTTCAAGGGTGCATAATGCAATCAGTTCGTTCCGATTGGCTTCGAGTAAGTCAGCTAATTTTTCCAGCGCTGCAGCACGAATTTCGACATCGGTGTCGCGCCAACGTCGAAATGCTGCGTTGGCACTTTGCAGGGCTTGCTCAGCCAGTGCTTTATCAGCAAAACACATGGTGCCAATATGACGGCTCATATTTTGTGGACTATGAATCGCCACCTGATGATGGGCATCAATCACATCACCATTTACGATTGGGCCGCCATGCCATTTGCTGTCAGTGTACTGGCTGACAGCGGCGAAGAAATCATCTGCTTGCGAGTGAATGTTCATATTCAATCCTAACGAGTTTTTACGGTCGCTGAAGATGTGCGACGGCAGCGGTATTTTGCTGTTGTAGAAAGTAGGGTGGTTCGCGACTGTGGTTAACGGATGTTGAATTAATTCGTCTACCGGTGTATTCGGATCCACTAATTTGTGCACAAACGAGGTGTTAGCGCCGTTTTCTAGTAAGCGTCGTACCAAATAGGGCAGTAAGTCTTTGTGCGCGCCAACGGGCGCGTATATGCGCACGGTGGTATGTGGTTGCTGTTCCAATAGCGTATCGTATAAGTCATGACCCATACCGTGCAGGCGCTGAAATTCGAGTGCACGCTGCTGCTGGTTCAACTGCATAATGGCCACTACAGTTTGCGCGTTATGCGTCGCAAATTGGGGATAGATAGCGCCATCGGTGGCGCTGCTAAGCAGGTAGCGAGCACAGGCTAAATACGATAAATCGGTATTGGCTTTGCGGGTAAACACTGGGTAAGCCGGTAAGCCGTGCACTTGGGAATGTTTGATTTCGGTATCCCAATAGGCGCCTTTCACTAATCGAACTGGGATCTCATCACCACCATCGCGAGCGAGTGCGGTGATCCAACACAGAACTGGCAGTGCACGCTTGGAATAGGCTTGCACCACCAAGCCGAGTAATGGCCAACCTTTGGTAACGCCGCTACGATAAATTTTTTCGAACAACTCTAACGATAGCTCAAGGCGGTCTGCTTCTTCTGCATCAATACTGACGCCCACGTTAGCTTGTTTGGCTAATTTAACCAGCTCCAGCACGCTACTGAATAACTCGTCCATGACTCGAGCTTTATTGGCGGTGTCATAACGCGGATGCAACGCTGAGAGCTTAATCGAAATGGTTGGCCGCGGCGCTTTAGGATTATTAAAGGTCTGTTTTGCAACGATCTGAATAGAATTGACATAATCGGCGTGATAACGGCGCGCATCGGCCGTGGTTAATGCCGCTTCACCGAGCATATCGTACGAGTGGGTGTAGCCCTTATCACGGTTTTTGACACTATTTTTCAGTGCTTCCTCGATGGTACGGCCAAGGACAAATTGGGAACCCATGATTTTCATCGCGGTATAAGTTGCCTGGCGCACGACTGGCATACCGACACGCTTGATGAGCCGACGGAACACACCGCGTGGGGTAGCCATGGGCTGACCGTCGGGGTTAATCATGCCGTTAGTTAGCGCTAAGCCCCATGAGCCTGAATTGACCAACCATGAGGAGCTTTGCCCCATATGTTGTTGCCAATCACCGCCAGACAAGCGATCTTGAATTAGGGCATCGGCAGTTGCGCTATCTGGAATACGCAGCAATGCTTCAGCCAGGCACATCAGGATGATGCCTTCTTTGGTATCTAAACTGTACTCTTGCAAAAATGCTTCAATACCACCGTTGTGAGCACGCTCACGCACTTGATTGACTAGTTTGGCGGCTTCGGTGGTGACCGTTTTAACTGTCTCCTCGTCGCTTGGAACTAGGGTAAGTAGCTGTTCTAGATAGCTATCTTCATCAACCATATAATGATCGGTGATGGCGCGCTGAAGTCGCGCTAGATCGGCCCCGGTGTACTGCGTTGCAAGTACTTCACTCGCATTGAACATAGCATCTCCTGAAAGACTCAGCCGAAAGGCTGCAGAGGATAGATTTTGCGCGCAAGTATAGGGCTTTTTCAGCGCGCGTAAAGCCTGTTTGAACAAATTTTCCTGCTTCTATTCAACGCGCTCACGGTGCATTTTTTGTGCAGCACTGTCAAGCCCATTTCAGTTGACCGGTTGAGTTCCTGCGAGTACCGTATGAACCATTGAAATTATATCGAGTAAGGACCGGTTGTGAGTCTGGAAGCGGAACTGAAATTACTGGTTGATAGCAACCAAGCTGAAGCTGTTTTAAAGCTATGTCAACAATTGGCGAAGGATGTCGAGAGTGAGCATATGGTGCTATCCAATCGCTATTTTGACACCGCTGATTTACGTTTACGCCAAGCTGGGATTGGGCTACGCATTAGACGTCGCGGTGACCAATTAGAGCAAACCGTGAAATTCTCCGGTGCCGTGGTCGGCGGTTTACATAGCCGGCCAGAATTCAATGTGCC
>DIVC01000107.1:2577-7989 GCA_002423905.1 Idiomarina sp. UBA6142 | reverse complement strand
CAAGGCGGGCAATTAGCCGATGCCTATAAATTAGCACGGCGTTTTATCACCCGTGTTCATGCTCGCACTGGAATCTTAAGTAAGGCTGCTCGAGGCTATCTACTGGCAGGCAAAACCACCCTTGAACCACAGCTACAAACACACTTTGTTGAGCAGTTTCAGGGTGATGACGTGGGCACCGGGTTGTATCGTGCACTCACCTATGGGCTACAATGTTGGCAGCATCATGATGCTTGCTTGAACGAAACCCCCTCAGTGCCAGCGGTTGCTGGTATTACCGATGGCATTCGGCTGTGTAAAGGGGTGTTACAGCAACTGGCGACACTCGAACTGGATGTGAATGATCATATTGTACGGCTGGAACAGATGCTCGGACATTTGGGTTGGTTAAGCCGTTACGATGGCTTAACTGAGCTGACCGCCGACGATGGCGCTTATCACCGTGCTCTTGCTGAACATCAGAAGCTGTATGACTATATTGTCGAGCAACAACAGCATGCGGTGCAGCTTGAGCTGGTGCAAAACCTTAGCAAGCGTGATGATTATCAATTGACCCTGCTTGAACTTGGTGAATTGTGTGCGCAGCAGCCGCGTCATCCGGAATTGATGCAATTATCCCTTAAACCCTGGGCGGCGCAAAGGTTGCGTGATGATTGGCGACAAGTCATTGATTTGTTTAGCCGTCAGGATGAATTGAGAGCCGAGCACTACTTGAAGCACTTACCGGTACTGCAGGGTTCATTGCAGCTTGGTTATTGTCTCGGTTTTCTATTTGATGCCGACGATCGAGAGGCATTTCGAGCTCCATGGCTAGATATGGTTCGTGGTATTCGCGAAATTATGGCATTGAAACTGCTGCGTGAAGCGATCAAAGATACCGATGAGGTCAACACCGACCGCTTGCTCAATTGGCAGACAGTGCAACTGGAATCGCTACTTTATGCGCTTGAGCATTCGCGGCGTGCGGCATTAAAGCAAGACCCTTATTGGGACCTCTAATCGATGCTTACTGCCGACCAACGCCACTGGCTACTGCAGGTGAGCCCCTTTATTGAGCGGGTGATCGCGCAGCAGCCCGATGCCCTTGAATCATTGCATCACAGCAACCGCATAACCGCTGCCGATGATTACCTCCCGCTGCTACAACAGGCGTTGGCAAACTGCACTGACGAGGCCACTGCGCAGCAACAGTTACGGCGGTTACGGCAGCGCTGGTACGTTGAAATAGCCGCAGCAGATTTACTCGGATGGTTACCCTTGGAACAGGTATTACGACAGCTCAGTGCCTCCGCTGATGCCTTTATTGATGCTGCGAAACAGTGGTTAATGCCGCGCTTTGTCGAACGTTTTGGTTGTCCCCGTGATGAGCAGGGGGAAGAACAACAGCTGGCCGTCATTGGCATGGGTAAGTTGGGTGGTGGTGAGCTGAACTTTTCATCCGATATTGATCTGATTTTTTGCTATGCCCACCAAGGTGAGACCGATCATCCTCGTAAGCCAATAGAAAATGGCGTATTTTTTACCCGCTTGGCGCAAGCATTGGTGGCTTTGTTGGATCCGGTCACTGCCGATGGCCGAGTGTTTCGGGTCGACTTGCGGTTACGACCGTTTGGTCAGTCAGGCCCATTAGTGGCTAGCCTTGCTGCACTAGAATACTACTACCAGGAGCAGGGGCGAGATTGGGAGCGCTATGCCATGGTCAAGGCACGATTGATTGGCGCTGATCTGCACCAACAGCAAGAACTACATAGTCTCCTGCGGCCATTTGTGTATCGTCGTTATATCGATTTTTCTGCGATTGACTCGTTACGCATCATGAAACAGCTGATCACCCAAGAAAGTAAGCGGCTTGGGCGGCAGTACAACATCAAACTGGGTGCTGGCGGTATTCGTGAAATCGAGTTTATCGCGCAGGTATTTCAGCTGATTCGCGGCGGCCAGCAACGGCAGTTACAAACCCAGTCGTTATATCAGGCCTATGCCGCTATCGCTGAGTTAGAGTTACTGAGCCAAAATACTGTGCAGGAATTGTTGCAAAGCTATGCATATCTGCGCAAGGTCGAGCACGTGCTGCAGCAAATCGATGATCAGCAAACTCAGACCTTACCGACCGATAGCGTTAACCAGCAGCGCGTGGCGCAGGCCATGGGAACTAACTGGCACGCGTTTGTTGATGAATTGCAGCAGGTGATGGCACGGGTGCATGCACAATTTCGCGACGTGATCGGCAACGAAGTGGCTGAGGAAGAGGAAATCGGCCCGCTGCAGTTGCTTTGGCAAGATATGATTGATGATGACGCGGCGCAAGCGATTCTAGCGGAACATGGCTTAACAGCGCCAGATGCAGCGGCTGCGTGGCAGCATATTCAGCAGTTGCGGCAGGAATTGCGCAAGCGCGGTAGTGGTCCTCGTGGGCGCAAAGCCATGGCGAAACTACTCCCTATCTTGTTGCAGCGCACCTTCGCTAGTGCGCAGCCTTTGCTGTTGCTAGAGCGGTTGTTACAACTTTTGAAGAAAATCAGCTCGCGTACCGCATATATTGAACTGTTGTTGGAAAATCAGGGAGCTCGGGAGCAACTCCTCAAGCTCTGTGGTGCAAGTCAGTGGTTGAGTAATCATTTGGCAAATTACCCACTGTTATTGGATGAGTTAATTGTTCCTCAGCAGTTATATCAATTACCTGAATACCAACAGTACCCGCAATTATTGGATGAATATTTACTGCGTATTCCCGAACATGAAGACGATTTAGAGGCACAGATGAATGCCTTACGTCAGGCGCGCCAAGTGCTGCAATTGAAAGTTGCAGCAGCGGATATCAGCGGTGGCTTAGCGTTGATGAAGGTGAGTGACCACTTGAGTTACTTGGCGGAAGCGATGATCAGCCGCGTCGTTGCCTTAGCGTGGCAGCAGTTGGTTGAAAAACACGGCTCTCCGCCAGGTCGTGATCTGACCGATACCGGTTTCGCGGTGATGGCATATGGTAAGTTAGGCGGCTTGGAGCTTGGCTATGGGTCAGATCTTGATTTGGTATTTATCAGTGACGCTGATTACCATCAAGAAACCGATGGAGCACGCCCGCTTGAGGTGCAACAGTTCTATTTGCGCTTGGCGCAACGGGTATTGCATATCTTTACTACCAAGACCTTGATTGGCACGTTGTACGATATAGATTTGCGGCTACGACCCGATGGTAAATCTGGGTTGATGGTGACACGGTTATCAACCTATGCCAGCTATTTGGAACAAGATGCGTGGACGTGGGAATTACAAGCGCTGGTGCGCGCCCGCCCAGTTTATGGCGTGCCTGACATGCAGCAGCGCCTACGCGACATTCGTTGCCAACTGTTGCAGCGCCATCGTGACGACCAGCTGTTGCGGCATGAAGTATTGCAGATGCGCAGTAAAATGCGTGAGCATTTATCGCGTAGTGGTGTCGAGTACTTTGATTTAAAGCAGGGGCTTGGTGGTATTACCGATATCGAGTTTTTGGTGCAATATTTGGTCTTACGATTTAGCCAGCAGCACCCGCAACTAGCCATCTACACTGACAATATTCGTATTCTTGAACAAGCCGCCCTATGTGGGGTGTTAACAGTACCAGCAGCAGAGCAGCTGGTTGCTGCCTATTTGGCCTATCGGGCTGAAGTGCATCGTTTAGCGCTGGATAATCATCCTGCGCTGACGTTAAAAACGTTTACTGAGGAACGTTCGGCGGTGCAGCAATTATGGCAGCAGTTTTTCAGCGATACAGGTCAGGGTCATCTGGGTTAGGGCGAGTTTTAAACCGCCGATGGACCCACAGGTACTGTTCTGGTGCCTGGTTGATAGCAAACTCCACCATTTTGTTAACGCGGGTAACATCGGCCACTTCGTCGGTGGTGGGGAAGTTTTCAAACTGTGGATAAAAATGAATATCGTAACCACTGCCATCTGCACGGCGCAGACAGGTGGTCGGCACCACCGCACACTTGGTATTTCCGGCAAACAGTAATGTACCGGTGGTGGTACTAGCTTCCGCCACCGCAAAAAATGGCGCAAACACGGTGCGTTTGCGCCCGTAGTCTTGGTCGGGTAAATAACCGGCAATATCACCCTGATTGAGCGCTTGTAGCATACTGCGCACATCAGTACGTGGAATCATATATTTATTCGATCGAATACGCCCACGTGTTTGTAGAAACTCCATCACCGCATTATTGTGCGGTCGATAGAGCCCAACGGCAGGTTGCACAAAACCGTGCATACGTACATGCAGTTCTAAACTTAAAAAGTGGAACAACAGCATGAGCACGCCCTTACCTTCTTGCAACGGGGCGTTTATGTGTTCGGCACCATGCACATGTAATTTGCGTTGAATACGCCAATTGGGCCACCACCAAGCCATACCTGTTTCGAAAAAGGCAATACCAGTATTTTCCATGTTGGTTTTCACCATGGCTTCAATAGTATCGGCAGATTTTTCGGGGAAACATAGCTCTAAATTACGCCGGGCAATAGCTGCGCGTTTGGGCACAAAACGATAAAATAGCCGGCCGACAGTTCGCCCAAGGGCCAACTGCCAGCGGTAAGGTAACCATGAAATCAGATATAAAAAACCTGCTCCGAGCCAAGTTAACCAATATTTTGGTAGCACAAACCGTAGCTCAAATTTTGGTTTTTCAATGATATTCATCGGGTCAAGCTTGCGTTAATCGCTACCAGATCTTGCTCAGTAATTTGTCCTGAAGCTTGTTTCAGATTTAAGTACTGGCGAATATAACCGTAACGCGCAGTGGAAAGATTACGACGAGCGTTGAACAAGTTACGGGTACTGTCTAATACATCCACAATGGTCCGGGTACCAACTTCAAAACCTGTTTGTGTTGCTTTTAATGCACTCTCAGCAGAGATAACCGCTTGTTCAAGCGCTTTTATGGTGGCTACTGAGGCAACCACGTCATAGTACGAACTGCGTACCGAACGCTCAACATTACGCCGGACAAACTCAAGCTGCTGGCTACTTGCTACGAACGATTCACGCGCTTGATCGACTTGTGAACTGGTGCGGAAGCCCGTAAAGATAGGTACGGTTACGCTTAGACCAATTGAGTTGCTGTCGAGTCGCGGCGAATTGTTTACCGTACCACCAGACTCTGAGCGACCATCACTGGTGGTGTAACTGGCCGATAATGACACTTTTGGTAAATGCCCATTACGCGCTAAATCAATCTCTTGGTCAGCAATTTCAACCGCAACCCGTTGCACCAATAACTGCAAGTTTTTGTCTTCCGCGATAGTCACCCAGGTTTTCGCATCAGTAGGCTGTGGCGATTCAGGGGCAAACTTTGTCGTATCAAGACGCGATAGTTGCTGGTGATACCGACCGGTGATTTCACGCAGGCTTTCTTGGGCAATTTCGATAGCGTTACG
>DIVC01000107.1:0-2518 GCA_002423905.1 Idiomarina sp. UBA6142 | reverse complement strand
GCATTGACCACCCGCAACATCAGTTGTTGGCGTTCACTTAAATAATTTACTTCAGCTTGGTAAGCTCGTTTTTCTGAAATGTCAGCGTTATCCCAAACATTCATATCAAAAACTGTTTGGCTGAGATTAAAACCGGCACTCCAGCCACGCGTGGTGGAGTCAATAATGGCAAATTGGTCGGCGGCGACAAACTGTCCGCGCTCCGACTGGCTGCGGTCATAGCCTGCTGAGAAACCGATTTGCGGCCAGAACCCAGCTTTGCTGATATCCACGCCACGTTGGGCGACGCGACGCTCGGCATCAACACGTTGCAGCGTAGGGTCATTTTGTAGGGCAAGTTGAAACACTTGCGCCAAGTCATCAGCGAAAGCAACATGACTACTGGCGGCGAAGGTTAAACCGATAAGAGCTGATAAAACGTGCTTTTTCATGGTAACAAGGTTCCTGAATAATCAATGAGCAATCGATTGCAAGGTAGAATAAAATTACAATGCAGTCATTTTACATACACAACTGAATGAATACTAGTTTACTCTGTCTCTGGGTTTGATTCAGTGTGTTAGTTGCAACAGTCTTGCCTCAAGTGTAACTAATTATGTGATAAGACCCTATTTATTTACAATGCTTGATAATCTAGGACGCGGTAAACAGAGTACATAGAACGTTTAATGACAAAAAAGGCCTTCTGGTGCAGAAATATAAGCATGATGATGTAGACATTATAGAACGAAGTTTGGAGCGGCAGGGATTTCTGAGTATTTTTCGTTACACCCTGCGGCATAAACTGTTTGCGGGCGGGTGGTCGCAGGTGTTCCAGCGCGAATTAATGGAACGCGGCCACGCCGCCGTGGTGATCCCCTATGATCCGCAGCGGGATACGTTGGTGTTACTCGAGCAATTCCGAGTGGGTGCTATGAGCGATGATACCAGCCCATGGCTGCTTGAATTTGTTGCCGGCATGATTGACGCTAGCGACCTTGATGCGGAAGCCGTTGCCCATCGTGAACTGTATGAAGAAGCCGGGCTCACGGCTGAAAGAATGCATTATGCCTTGAGTTACTACTCTAGCCCCGGTGGCTGCAGCGAAAAAATCAGTATTTATGTTGCTGAAGTCGATAGCAGTCAAGCGGCAACCATCGGTGGTCTTGCCACTGAGCATGAGGATATTCGTGTCCATGTGTTGCCACGTTTGGCGGTGGAATTGTTACTGGAGCAGGGAAAAATTAACAACGCCGCCAGTGTGATTGGCTTACAATGGTTGCAACTTCATCGAGCGAGATTATTTCCGACATGACCCGTGATGTTCGCCGCCAACGTTACCAATTTGATCTTGCTGCTTTGCAACGCTTAGCAGCAGTTAACTATGCGGCGCTTGAAGGGTTAGTGCAGGGCTTGTCAGAACAACGGCCGCGAGTGATCAAGATTGGCCATCATTTGCGCTTTGCCATAGCCTTAGTCGATGATGCGCCTTACACCACTGAAATTCGTATTCAGCAACAAGCATTACAGCAACAACTACCCGGCTTGCGTGAGACCCAACTTGACGTGCGCCTGTACCACGATGCACAACTGGCCGAAGTGGTGCGCAGCCAAGGCGTCGGGCGGTTACAGTCACGTTACCCACAACCTAACCCGCAGATGCATCACAGCGATGAAAAGCAGCAGGTGAATCAATTTTTACACGACTGGCTGCGAGCTATTCAGCAGGCCGGTTACAGTCAGGAGAGTTAAGCGTTTTGTTGTTGTATATCCATGGTTTCGAAAGCTCACCACAATCGGCAAAAATAATCGAATTACAGCAATTTTTGGCCACCCAGCAATTGCCATTACAGCTGATAGTCGAGCAACAGCCGGCAACCATGGCGGCCCAGCGTGCCGCTATCGATACGATTCTCGCAGAGCACCCGATTCAAGCAGTGATGGGGAGTTCACTGGGCGGTTTTTGGAGCCATTACGCCGTCAGTCAGTTACATCGTATGGGGCGCACTAACGTGCGTGCAGTCCTGATTAATCCAGCGGTACAACCTTATCAATGGATGCCTGCAGAGCTGCAGCACCGGCAACATCCCTACACCGGCGAATGCTACACGCTAGGACCGCACGACCGTTTGGTATTGCAGCAAGCAGAGCAACAATTGGTGTCGACGGTAGAGCTATTGGTGTTATTGCAGTGCGGTGATGAGACGCTGGACTACCGCTTGGCAGCAAAATACTATCAGCATCAGCGCATGATTATCGAGCAGGGTGGCGATCATAGTTTTCAAGGATTTCCGCGCTACCTGCCCGCTGCGCTTGAGTTTCTTCACGTCCTGTAACAGTATATGGGCATAGTGAATCACACCTGAAAATAATAAGAAGAGCGCATGTCAGATTACAAAGCTGATTCCATTGAAGTTCTAAACGGACTTGAGCCGGTACGCCGGCGCCCGGGTATGTATACCGACACCACCCGTCCCAATCATTTAGGTCAAGAAGTCATCGATAATAGTGTCGATGAAGCCCTCGCTGGGCATGCTCG
>DIVC01000117.1:11258-13656 GCA_002423905.1 Idiomarina sp. UBA6142 | reverse complement strand
TAAAAAGCCTTTTACATGTAGCGCTTTACCATGACCGATACCCTCTACCAGTACCGCCTGAAAGCCAAGCTTATTGACTACCAGTGCCGCAGCTTCAAGTAGTTCGGCATGATAAAATTGAGTAAATGGATCGGCGACTAACACCAGCATCTGCTGCCGTTGTGTGGTGTCTAATTGCTCAAGTTGCGCGACGCTGTAACGCAACCAGCCACGTTTGCGCCAGCGCTGCGCTAAACTCGGTTGCGATAACCGCGGCGCATCAACATAACCGATACTGTGCTTGAGGAGCCAGCGACTCAGTATATTGTGCGTTAGCGCATTACTCAGCCGAGGAAAGCGGGCCAACCGCGGGGCCAGTGTTTCAATACTAGCGACCAAGTAGTCGGCCAGTGGGCGTCGATAGAGTTGGTGGTACCAGCCGAGGAACTGTGCTCTAAATGATGGTACATCCACTTTTACCGGACATTGGGTGGCACAAGCTTTACAGGCTAAACAGGCATCCATCGAGGCTTTCACCTGATGATTGAAATCGTGTGGATTAGCCTGACTTCCCTGTTGTAACCACGGTTTTGTTGATTCTGGTAGGGCGCTGACATTAATCCCCGCTGCATGGGTCAAACGCAGCCATTCACGAATTAATCCAGCACGGCCCTTCGGTGAATGCAGGCGCTCTCCCGATACCCGATAGGATGGACACATGGTTGCTTCAGCAACATAATTAAAGCACAAGCCATTGCCATTACAATTGAACGCTGCAGCATAGCTGTCGCGCTGGGCAACGGGTATTTGCCGGTCGAAGTCACCGCGTTTTGTGGCGTCCACTGACACCAGCACCGCATCACTCTCAAACGGCGTACAGATTTTGCCGGGATTTAGCCGATTCAGTGGATCAAATGCTGCTTTTATCCGCTGCAACTCACTATACAATGGGCCGAAAAATTTGGGGGCATATTCGGAGCGATAGCCCTTACCATGTTCACCCCACATTAAGCCGCCATATTTCGCCGTCAATACCGCAACCTGGTCGCTAATTTCGCGTAACAAGCGTTGATCCGCGTGATCAGTCATATCCAGTGCCGGACGCACATGCAATACTCCAGCATCAACATGACCGAACATGCCATAATTCAGTTCATGATGATCGAGTAACTGTCTAAATTCGGCAATAAACGCCGCCAGTTTCTCCGGTGGTACCGCAGTATCTTCAGCAAAAGCAATCGGTTTACGACGACCTTGGGTATTACCCAACAAGCCAACTGCTTTTTTACGCATTGCATAAATTAATCCAATGCTGGCGCTATCTCGACATACTGCATAGCCGAGCACCCCGCGATTGGGCTCAGCACTGATGGTCTGTTCCAGTTGATCGAGCAAACGCTGCAGTTTGCCCTCAAAGGCTTCGACACTGTCTGCAGTGAACTCCACCAAATTGATACCTTGCATCAAGGGTTGGCCAGCAACCTCTTGCAGTTGTTGCTGTACCTGCTGCCAGATAATATCCTGCCGCGCTAAGTTTAATACCGTACTGTCGATGGTTTCTACCGAAGTGGCTTGGGCTGCAACTAAACTCGGCGCGTGTTCCAAGGCCGCTTGAAAGTCGCGATATTTGATAGTGACTAAAAGTCGGTGTTTGGGAATACGAGTCAGGCTTAACTTGGCTTCCGTAATAAACGCCAAGGTACCCTCGGAGCCGGCTAGAAGACGTGATAAGTCAATGGTTTGCCGCTCCGGGTCAAAGCAATGCTTGAGGTCATAGCCGGTTAGAAAGCGATTTAACGGCGGAAAGATTGCCTCAACCTGATCACGTTGCTGCACACAACTAGCTATCGCTTGGCGATAAAGCTGCGCTTCAATCCCAGCACCTGCGGCGATCTCAACGGCCTCAGCCAGTGATCTTGGATAGCTTTCGATAACTTCACCAGAGACCAAAACTGCACGCAAGCCAAGAATATGGTCACTGGTTTTACCGTAGACCAATGACCCCTGCCCCGAAGCATCGGTATTGATCATGCCGCCTAGGGTAGCGCGATTACTGGTGGATAGATCAGGCGCAAAAAACCAGCCACTGCTACGCACTCGATCATTGAGCTGATCTTTGATCACACCGGCTTGGCAACGCACCGTTCCGATGCTGCTGTCCAATTCATTTACCGCGGTAAAGTGCCGACTTAGATCAATGACTATACCGGCGGTGAGGGCCTGGCCATTGGTGCCGGTACCGCCACCACGTGGACTAAAATGGAGCGCCTGAAATTGCGCTTGATTGGCCAGTTTTAACAGCGCTACAAGCGCATTTTCATCGCGTGGGTAGAGCACCGCTTGCGGTAGCTGCTGATAAATACTGTTGTCAGTTGCAGCGATCAGCCGCCCCCCGTAACTCGCATCTATCTCGACCTCA
>DIVC01000117.1:10886-11152 GCA_002423905.1 Idiomarina sp. UBA6142 | reverse complement strand
ACTGCTTCATCGCGCTCATCGAACAGGTGAGCAATCACCCCCGAGTCACGATCTAGACCCAATGTTAACTGCGTCAGGTCGTTCGAACCAATTGAAAAACCGTCAAATATATCGAGGAATTGCTCAGCCAGCAGGGCATTCGACGGCAGTTCACACATCATGATAACGCGCAGCCCTTTTTCACCTTGACGTAAACCTTCCTCAGCGAGTAAATCAATCACTTTACGGCCTTCTTCTAAGGTCCGTACAAAGGGGATCATAATTTC
>DIVC01000117.1:0-10860 GCA_002423905.1 Idiomarina sp. UBA6142 | reverse complement strand
AACATCGGATTTTCTTCATGCGGCTCGTACTGACGTCCACCGACCAAGTTGGCGTATTCATTTGATTTGAAATCCGACATCCGCACTATCACCCGCTCGGGTGAAAAAGCCGCCGCTAAGGTGGCAATACCTTCGGTTAATTTACCAACATAGTATTCTCGTGGTGACGCGTAACCAGCCATCAAGGTGCTAATTTGTTGCTTTAACGCGTTGCTTTGCTGATCAAAGTTGAGCAATGCTTTGGGGTGCACGCCAATCATGCGGTTAATAATGAACTCCAACCGCGCCAAACCAACGCCAGCATGCGGTAACCGGGCAAAATCAAAAGCACGATCAGGATTACCCACGTTCATCATTATTTTTAGCGGTAACGCCGGCATATCGCCGACATCAGACTGATTCACTTCAAACGCCAACTGACCCGCATAAATGTAACCCGTATCACCTTCTGCGCAAGACACTGTAACGGCATCACCGGCTTTGATTGCAGCCGTGGCGTCACCACAACCGACCACCGCCGGAATACCCAGCTCACGGGCAATAATTGCAGCATGACAGGTACGTCCGCCGCGATTGGTGACAATGGCGGCAGCGCGCTTCATGATCGGTTCCCAGTCGGGGTCGGTCATATCCGTGACGAGGACATCGCCGGGCTGAACCCGGTCCATTTCACTGATATCCTTTAATACCCGAGCGACCCCGCTACCAATCCGCTGTCCAATCGCACGACCTTCAGCAAGTACGGTGCTCTTTTGATTAAGGCTATAGCGCTCTAGTGCCTGCCCACCTTTATTCGATTGCACAGTTTCTGGCCGTGCCTGCACAATGTAGAGTTTGCCGTCGATACCATCTTTGGCCCACTCAATATCCATCGGCCGGCCATAATGCTGCTCAATAATCACCGCTTGCCGCGCCAACGCTTCAACGTCAGTATCGCTCAGTGAAAAGCTTTGGCTTTGCGCCTTAGCCACATCCACAATGACCGTCTGCTTACCATGCTCTTCAGCATCAGAGTAAATCATTTGCATCTTTTTGCTGCCCATAGTACGCCGCAATACCGCTGGACGACGGGCTTTTAGAGTTGGTTTGTGCACGTAGAATTCGTCAGGGTTAACCGCCCCCTGCACCACCATCTCACCGAGCCCAAAACTAGAAGTAATAAAAACCACTTGGTCAAAGCCCGATTCTGTATCAATCGTGAACATCACCCCAGAGCTTGCGATATCGCTGCGCACCATACGCTGGATCCCTGCTGATAGCGCTACACCGCGATGGTCATAGCCTTGATGGACCCGATATGAGATTGCGCGATCATTGAACAATGAGGCGAAAACGTGCTTGATTGCTTCCATGATATGGTCGATACCACGAACGTTCAAAAACGTTTCTTGCTGACCAGCAAATGAGGCATCGGGCATATCTTCAGCGGTTGCCGAGCTGCGCACCGCGAAACTGACTTGACCATTACCACCGCTGAGTTGCTGATAGGCAGCATGAATAGCCTGCTCTAACGCTGGTTGAAAGGGCGTGTCAATCACCCATTGGCGAATTTGTTTGCCCGCCTCGCCAAGTGCCTTGATATCGTTGGTGTTTAGCGTATCGAGGATAGAATGAATGCGGTCGTTCAGGCCACTTTGTTCAAGAAACTGGTTAAAAGCTTCGGCGCTAGTGGCAAAACCATTTGGAACTACGACCCCGGCTCCAGCCAGATTACTGATCATTTCACCCAGGGAGGCATTTTTTCCACCAACCCGAGCAACATCATTCATCCCTAATTGATCATACCAAAGTACGTAATCTTGCACCTGATTCTGCACACTAAATTCCTCGTTGTTTTGCTTCGTGATTACCTGTACCTATACTTTATTTTACACCGCCACTCAGCACAAGTTAACATCAATAACTAATTCATTATGGGAAGCTTTCTATGCGCACGGTTTTTTACATTTCTGATGGTACCGCATTAACCGCCGAAGCCTTTGGTCGCGCCATGCTATCGATGTTTCCGGTCAAGGTAGAACATAAAACAGTCGCCTTCGTCGACAGCCCAGAAAAAGCCAGCAAAGCAGTGCATGAAATAAACCAACGCTTCGCTAACACCGGCGAACGTCCGATAATATTTCATACCTTTGTGAGTGTTGAGATCAAACGCATCATTACTGCCTCAGCCGGCAGTTGCTACGATTTCTTAGACTATTTTGTCGCCCCGATGAGTAAAGAGCTCGGGATCGCTGCACAACCAAAAACGCATCGTACCCATGGTATTGACGAGAATGGTGTCAAAGACAGCTATGACGAGCGAATTGATGCGGTGAACTATTCATTGGCCAACGATGATGGCAGCAATGTTGCCGATTATGATCAAGCTGATATTATTTTATTAGGCGTATCACGCACCGGCAAAACGCCAACCAGTCTTTACCTTGCCCTGCATTATGGCATCAAGGCCGCAAACTACCCATTTACTGACGATGATAACTTTGAAAATCTGCAACTACCCAAGGTACTTAAGCCCCATCGTCACAAGCTGTTTGGGCTCACATTAGAGCCGCAACGCTTACATGAAATTCGCTCTAAGCGCCGCGAAGGAAGTAGCTACGCGTCCTATGCACAATGCTTATTTGAACTCGGTGAGGTAGAAAAAATGTATCGCCGCGAAGCGATACCTTGTTTAGATTCGACGCGCTTTTCAGTGGAGGAAATCGCCGCCAAAATACTCGCTGAAACCAATATTGAGCGTCACCGGTTCTAAGCACAAGGCGCGCGGTTTACCTGCGCGCCTGACTGCGGCGTTCATTCAAATGCGCCACCCGCTTAACTCGTCACGTTAACTACTGACGTTGGTACTTTCAAATATTTTGTCCGCCGAAGCGGCTACAAAGCCGCTGTACAATTGATTCGGTGCAATTTCATAACGCTTGGCAAACTCATAAAAGCAACTAGGAATAACCTTTTCCATATCACTAAAGCGCACTGGCATATGATCGGCCATAGTCGATGATTGCTCCAAAAATACATCCGCCGAGCCTTTGATCTCACCGCCAACTGCATTTAGTCGGAAGCCCGACTGTTTCAGCGTTTCATTGACCTGTTGCAGCGACTCAAAATCAGTCAGCTCATTAACGTTTACCGTGAAATGATTGGCGCGGAAGCCAAACGCTGCAACCCAGGCCGCATATTCACTTTCAACCAGTAACTGCTCATAGTCATGGCTGCTGATTTGCCAGTGCGTACCGGAGTACAAAAAGCTAGGATGCTGAATAGCAGCAGCATCAACTTGCGCTAGCAACTGCTGCACCAAACGCTGTAACTGCGGTGAAAATTCTTCAACCAACAGCTCGCTGATAAAAATTTTTGGCAACCGTGGATCGCTATGTTCGTAATGTTTAGCAACCAAATTTTTCGCTTCAAAATGATAATCTTGCTTGGCTTGGTAGCCCATCGCTTCAAAATGCACGGCTAACTGCTGCAACCGCACTGGGGCAATATTGAAAGTACGAAAAGCGACATGATCATTAATAATAGTGCGGCCTTTGCCGAGTACGTCATGCACTTTAGCGGCAGAAGGGGTTAACTGAATATAATCATTCCATAACTGGCTAAAAAATTGCTCAACCTGCTGTGACATAGACTACTTAAACCTCACAATGTCAATTATCCACGCCCTTGACGAGCGTCACGAAGCGATTCAGCGACTAAAAACGCTAACTCGAGTACCTGATCAGCATTCAACCGCGGATCACACTGGGTGCGATAGCGTTGGGTTAGATCCTGCTCAGCGATTTGGTAGGCACCACCGGTGCATTCGGTAACATCATCACCGGTCATTTCTAAATGCACCCCGCCTGGGTAAGTTCCTTCCGCTTGATGGACCGCAAAAAATTGCCGTAGCTCCTGATGAATCGCATCAAAATCACGGGTTTTTAAGCCATTTTCGGCTTTTACCGTATTGCCATGCATTGGGTCGCTCGACCACACCACATGCCGCCCTTCAGCCTTCACCCGCCGCACCAATGCCGGCAAGGCATCAGCGAGAGTATTTGCGCCCATCCGCGCAATTAATGTCATTCGGCCTGCTTCGTTGGCTGGGTTCAGTACATCAAGCAAGCGAATCACATCATCAGCATGAGTAGAAGGCCCTATTTTAACTCCAATAGGGTTATTGATGCCACGCATAAACTCAACGTGACCATGGTCTAGCTGCCGCGTGCGTTCGCCTATCCACACCATATGCGCAGAGCAGTTATAGGGTAGACCGGTTAGTGTGTCAGTCCGCGTTAATGCTTCCTCATAAGGAAGTAGCAGAGCCTCGTGAGAGGTAAATAATTGTGTCTCGTGAATGGTCGCATTAGTATCAGCGGTGATCCCTAATACCTCCATAAATTTGAGCGCTGATTGAATTTGCTCAGCAACCTGCAAGTACTTATCTTTCAGTGGATTGGCGGCAACAAAACTCATGTTCCACTTATTCACCTTATGCAGGTCAGCTAGACCGCCTTGGGCAAAAGCTCTCAACAAGTTCAAGGTAGCTGCAGAATGATGGTAAGCCTGAATCATTCGCTGCGGATCAGGCGTGCGTGATATGCCAGTGAAATCGATGCCATTGATGATGTCGCCGCGATAAATCGGTAACTCAACACCATCAATACCTTCCATCGGCGTTGACCGTGGCTTGGCATACTGACCGGCCATACGGGCGACCTTGGTCACCGGGCACGAGCCAGCAAAGGTCAACACAATCGCCATCTGCAAGATAACTTTAAAGGTATCGCGAATTTTTGGCGCATTAAAATCACGAAATGACTCAGCGCAATCGCCACCTTGTAATAAAAAGCCTTTGCCTTGACTGACCCGCGCCAAATGAGTGCGCAATGCCCGAATCTCTTCAGCAAACACTAACGGGGGAAACTGCTTCAGTTGTGCTTCAACCGTTTGTAATGCTTCAGCAGATGGATACTCAGGTTGTTGCTGAATTGGCTTTTCCCGCCAACTTCGTGCACTCCAGGCTGTCATGAAAACCTCTTATCGTTGTTGTAACGCGGCGATGCGCTCTGCTAATGGCGGATGGCTCATAAATAATCGGCTAAACGAGCGTTTGCTCTGAATACCAAAAGCCATCATAGAGCCTTCTAAATTTGATTCTTGTGCGCCTTGTAAGCGTTTTAACGCCGCCACCATTTTGTGCGAGCCGGCTAATTTCGCCGCCCCTGCATCAGCGCGAAATTCGCGCTGACGGGAAAACCAAAACACAATGATACTGGCAAGAATTCCAAACACCAGTTCCAGCACCATCACAATGCCAAAATAGGCAAAGGTGCCAAGCCCCTGACCACTGCTTGAATTACTCCGAGTAGCGTTATTAATCATGCCTGCAATAACTCGGGCAAAGAAGATCACAAAGGTATTCACTACCCCTTGAATGAGCGTGAGCGTGACCATATCGCCATTGGCAATGTGACTGACCTCGTGAGCGAGTACAGCTTCGACTTCATCTTCGTTCATGCTGCGCATCAATCCGGTCGACACCGCTACCAACGACTTCGCTTTACTCGCACCGGTGGCAAAGGCATTCGGCTCGGGTGAATCATAAATAGCGACTTCGGGCATGGGAATACCAGCTTGGCGCGCCTGCCGTTCGACAGTCCTCAGTAACCACGCTTCGGTACTATTTCGTGGCTGCGTGATAACCTGCGCGCCAGTTGAGCGCTTGGCCATCCAACGTGATAACAGCAGTGAAATAAACGAACCACCAAAGCCAAATAGTGCGGCAAAAATCAGCAGCCCCATATAGCCTGAGGTATCAACACCCAGTGCTGGCATGACCACCGACATAACAATGCTCAGCACCAAAATAATGGCTAGGTTTGTGGCTAAAAATAAAACAACCCGTAACATACGATATCTACCTCTCAATGATAACCACGGATACACCCGCTAAGATGCGGTCTACCGCCGCACAAATCAAGTCTTAAGCGCTGCAAAAATGATGACAATCTGCTAGTTTAACGCATTATTTTCAACCTTATCGACATTACCAAGGATATCTATTCTCTATGAGCCGTCATCTACTCTTGCTTAGCAGTTCACGAGCCGGCAACAGCGGCTATCTGGAACCCGCTCTGCCACTGCTTTCTGATCATATTGGCGTCGGTGAACTGCTATTTATTCCCTATGCTGGCGTGACCATTGGCTACGATGCCTATTGTGACATGGTTGCTTCGGCACTGGCACCCATTGGCATCACTATTCGTGGTATTCACACCTACCCTGACCCAGTGCAAGCAATTAAACAGGCTCGGGCTGTTGCTGTTGGTGGTGGTAACACCTTTCGCTTGCTCGAACAGCTATATCAGCACCAACTTATCGAGCCCATCCGCGCGGCAGTGGCTCAGGGAGTGCCCTATGTTGGGTGGAGTGCTGGTTCCAACATTGCTGGGCTGACCATTCGCACCACCAATGATATGCCAATCATTGAACCGCCGAGTTTCAGTGCCCTGCAGCTGGTACCCTTTCAATTAAATCCACACTACAGTGACTATCAGCCGCCGGGTTTTCACGGTGAAACCCGTGATCAGCGCCTCGCTGAGTTTATGGTTTTGCACGCAAAAGTACCTATTTTAGCTATACGTGAGGGTACCGCCTTAACGATCAATGGAGATAGCATGAAACTGGTCGGTGATAGTGATGGCTTGGTCTTTCTCGGTGGGCAAAAACAATCGTTAGCAGCCAATCAATGTTGCAGTAAATGGCTGACATCCAAGTAATCTGCCATACCCTGTTGCCAATCGCTGCGGTATGGCAAAATGCCTAAACACGGGGCCGCTATAGTGGCGGTCAACGCGCGAATATTTTCGGCTTGAAACGGCATCGGCTCTGGATTCAACTGGTTACCGATCCAACCTACTAGGGTTACGCCACGACGCTGAATGTCGGCCACCGTGAGTAAGGCATGATTCAAACAACCTAATTTCAGTCCAACCACCAACAACACCGGCAACTGCAGTTGTTCAATCACATCAGCCATCGTTTCGTGCATGTTCAGCGGCAATAACCAACCGCCAGCCCCCTCAATCACCAGCCAATCACTGCTTTGTTGCTGTAGCTCAGTGAGTGCTGCGCCAATTCGCGCAGCTTGTAACGCTGTACCAGCCTGCTCTGCAGCTATATGGGGTGCTATCGGCGGCGCAAAGCAAAATGGATTGACCTGTGCATAGGCTTGCTCGGCCCCGGCTGCGCGTTGTAATAACAGTGCATCGCTATTGCGCAACCCCTGTGGCGTTAAGTCCGCGCCAGCGGCAATAGGTTTACTGGCTAAACAACGAAAGCCTCGTTGGTAAAGCGCTTGTAGTAATGCGACAGCAGTGACAGTTTTACCCGCATCGGTATCAGTTCCTGTTACAAAAACGCAATTCATATTTACTTTTCCGTTTTTCGCTAAGGTTTTTTATACCCACAAATCAATGCGATATCCCAATGTAAATCCAAGACCCCTTGATTGGTTCGGTGTGTTTCCATGAGCGTTTCCAAGGCTTGCCAGCGGGCCTTGCCAAAATATCCACTATGCACACGAGCGGTATAGTTCGCACCAATACCTTTAATATCTGCCAGCATGGCAGTCAGTGAGTTATAGCTTACACAGAAGTGCTGATACTGCGTTTGCCAGTGCATGCCATGGACCTGCGCTAATTGATCGGCTAGCTGTTGCGCGGTGAGAAAGCGATTGTGATGTGTCTGTCCGTCAAGTTGCTGCATGCTGCGCATCAGTGGCTGCATTGAGCCTGCGAGCACCGTGCTGAACAGCAACTGACCGTTCGTCTGCAAGGCTCGCGCACACTCGCGTAGGCTAGCCGCTAAATGGTTACACCACTGTAGCGCTAAATTAGCCACGATCACTTCCACACTATTGGCCCGCAGTGGCAACTGCTCGACATCGGCCAGGAGCCAGTGTAATTGCGGCTGGCACTGCTGGGCCTGACTTAACATGCCCGGCGCAATGTCCATGCCGAGATAAAAATCAGTGCGTTGTGCCAATAGTGCGCTATGACTGGCCGGCCCACAGCCAATATCGACCAAGCTCTCGCAGTGCTTAGGCAAATACTCAAGCAAGGCCTGAGCACAGCAGCGCTGCAATTGATCATGCTCAGCATAGCTGCGGGCCGCGCGGCTAAATTGCTGGGCAACGCGCTGTTTGTCGTAGGCTAAATCAGTCATGCCCGAGCTGTTCTAATATCGAGGCTAGTGCGGTCACCAACTGCTCAATCTGGGCGGGCTGGTGCCGTGCTGATAGCACGATACGCAGGCGCGATTGCCCAGCCGCTACCGTCGGCGGCCGAATTGCGCGACAATCAATACCCTGCTGGCGCAATAACTCACTCACCTGCAGGGCACGGCCTTCAGCACCTAATAGCAAGGTTTGAATGGCCGCTGGCTGCAACTGCACTGGCAACCCATAGCGCAGACACCATGCATGAAAATGCTGAATATTGTGCTGCAGCGCCAACCTTAATGCCTGCCCACTGCTACTTTGAATGATTGTCAGCGCGGCATTGATAGCCTGTGCTTGCGCTGCGGCGAAAGCGGTTGAGTACACCAGTTCTCGACTAAAATTATGCAAATACTCGGCAATCTCAGTGCTGCAGGCAATGGCTGCGCCGCCAACGCCAAAGGCTTTGCCAAACGTGATGGTCAAATAATCGACTTCGCTCGCGCTAAATTGTCCGCCACAACTACGCCCTTCATCGCCTAACACACCGATGCCATGGGCATCATCAATCAGCACATCGGCCGCTGGGCAAGCCGTCAATAACTGCGCCACCGTGGCTTGATCGCCATCCATACTAAACACACTCTCGGTGACCAGCAGGCTTTGCGGTACGCGCGCGGCATAGTGCCCAGCCGCGGCTACCGCATTGTGGGGAAAGCGCCGCCAACGACAACCACTGGCTTGGGCACCATCTAATAAGGATGCATGCGCTAAGCGATCAAGCAACAGCTGCTGATAATGCGGCCCCAAGGTACACAACAGACTATGGTTGGCAGCAAAACCACTGGTAAACAGCACCACTGCCTCACGCGCTAACCATTCAGCCAGGCGCTCACTCAAATACCGGTGTGGGCTCTGATAGCCGCTCACTAATGGCGATGCGCCGCTACCTGCACCATGATTATGCAAGCCATCGCAATAAGCTTGCAGCACCTGTGGGTGGCGTCTTAATCCAAGATAATCATTGCTACAAAAATCCACTAATTGTTCATCGTTACAACGCAACTGCCGCCATTGCTGCTGTTGCTGTCGTTGCTGCCGTGCCTGCTGCAGTACCTGTCGAAGCTGTGGCTGCATCGGCTCAGTTCACTTGATAGTAACGCGGCTGATGCTGCTCATTGAGCTCATCGGTGATCACCGCCTGATACACCTCATCGCTATAGTCTTGGTGCGGCATTGGCTCTAACCCAAGCTTATCAAACAATTGTTGATCCTTGCTGGCCGCAGGGTTGGCGGTAGTCAGTAAGCGTTCGCCGTAAAAAATTGAGTTGGCGCCGGCCAAAAAGCATAACGCCTGCATCTGTTCGTTCATCATTTCGCGGCCAGCCGATAACCGCACCATCGATTTAGGCATCAGAATTCGTGCGATAGCAATGGTGCGAACAAACTCAAAGGCATCCAAATCATCTAATTGCTCAAACGGTGTCCCCGCAACTTTAACCAGCATGTTGACCGGAACGCTCTCAGGGTGTTGTGGCAAGTTCGCTAATTGCTGCAATAGCCCGGCCCGGTCGCGACGACTTTCACCCATACCGACAATACCACCAGCACAGACTTTCATGCCGGCATCACGGACGTTTTGCAGCGTACTAAGGCGGTCTTGATAGGTTCGCGTAGTGATAATTTCTGCATAGAACTCCGGCGAGGTATCAAGATTGTGGTTGTAATAGTCCAAACCGGCTTCACGCAGCGCCATGGCTTGCAGCGGTGTTAACATACCTAAGGTCATGCAAGTTTCTAAACCGAGTGCCTTTACCCCTTTGATCATTGCGATTAGATAAGGCATGTCGCGGTCTTTGGGATTGCGCCAAGCGGCCCCCATGCAAAAGCGGCTGGCTCCTTGGTCTTTCGCTGCTTGCGCTTCAGCTAAGACTTTGTCGACCGCTAATAAGCGTTCGCGCTGCAATCCAGTATCGTAGTGCGCACTCTGCGGGCAGTATTTGCAATCTTCTGGGCAGGCACCGGTCTTAATCGATAGCAAAGTGCTCACTTGCACCTGATTAGCAGAGAAATGCTGCCGATGTATTTGTTGCGCCGTAAACAGCAGATCATTAAATGGTTGCGCAAACAGCGCTTCAATGTCGCTAAGGGTCCAATCGTGGCGAATCTGTGCTTGGGACATTATAGGCTTCCAAAAGTAACGAGGATTATGCTCGACTAGACTAAAGCGATTCCGTACACTGTCAACTTTATTAAAGCTAAAATAATAACGAATGGTTATTATTTAATCAATTTAAGTCGATGAACCGCTTTATGACGCCATTAGACCTCGAATTTGACCGACAACATATTTGGCATCCGTACACCTCCTTGAAACATCCGCTACCGGTTTATCCGATTGCGGCTGCTGAGGGCTGTGAGCTGGTTATGGAGGATGGTCGCCGCCTCATCGATGGCATGTCTTCGTGGTGGGCGGCTATTCATGGCTACAATCAGCCGCTGCTCAATGCGGCATTGCAGCAGCAAGCCGAACGTATGAGTCACGTCATGTTTGGCGGTATTACCCATGCCCCAGCGATTGAATTGGCGCAGCGACTGGTGAACATCACCCCTGCTGGGCTCAATAAAGTATTTTTTGCCGACTCAGGTTCGGTGGC
>DIVC01000066.1:2238-38314 GCA_002423905.1 Idiomarina sp. UBA6142 | reverse complement strand
GGCAGTAAGTTAGCCGATGCGGTCGAGGCAGAAATTGAGCGTCTTCTGGATGAGCCGATTCGCTGTGTACCCTCAGAACACATGGGGCGAGCGAGTCGCATTCATGATGCGGCGGGTCGCTACATTGAATTTTGCAAAAGCGTATTCCCCAGTGAGTTATCCCTGCAGGGCTTAAAAATTGTGGTCGATTGTGCCCATGGTGCTACCTATCACATTGCACCTGATGTATTGCGCGAGCTTGGCGCCGATATCTGGGAAATTGGTACTGAGCCTAATGGCGTTAATATTAACGAACAATGCGGTGCCACGCATTTAGATGCACTGCGTGACAAGGTTCGTGAAGTTGGCGCCGACCTTGGCTTTGCGCTCGATGGCGACGGTGACCGTATCATGCTGGTGAGCGCCAATGGCCGCATTGTTGATGGTGACGACGTGGTATTTATTTTAGCCCGTGCCGCGCAGCAAGATGGCCTGCTGCAAGGTGGCGTGGTTGGCACGTTGATGAGTAATTTTGCGTTGGAAAAATATTTTGCTGACCGACGTATTCCATTTGTGCGCGCCAAAGTCGGCGATCGCTATGTGATGGAAGAATTGGTTAAACGCGATTGGCGCTTAGGTGGGGAAAACTCAGGCCATATTATCAATCGCCAATATCACAGTACGGGTGATGGTATTATTGCTGGCTTGCAGGTGCTTACCGCGATGCAACGAGCCGGCAAAAATCTGGATGATTTACTGCACGGTTTTGATAAGTTTCCACAGGCCTTGGTTAACGTTCGATTTCAATCCGACAGCGATCCGTTGGCGGCTGAGAATGTGCAGGCGGTGGTGGCTGAAGTGGAACAGGCATTGGGTAAGAATGGCCGTGTATTATTGCGCAAATCCGGCACCGAACCACTGATTCGGGTGATGGTAGAAGGTCCTGATGAGCAGCGTGTGCGGAGCTTTGCTGAGGAGATTGCCAGCGAAGTTGAAGCGGCGAGTTAGATCGCCGATGCAGAGCTGACTAAATAGTGAGCGAATCGTGTGTTGGGCATGATTCCTTGCTTGTAAGTTGCGACGAGGTTATGTAATATCTCGCCGCTCTCAACTGCGGATACAGAAGAGGCATCATGCAACGGCAACCGTTAGTGATTGGCAACTGGAAAATGAACGGCAGTAAGCCGTTAATCGCACGTATGGCAGCGGTCTTTGCCGCACACCCAGAGCTACTGCAACAGGTCGAGGTGGCAATTTGTCCGCCGGCAGTATTGTTGACTAGCTGGTGTGAGGCCACGCAAGCCCTAGCCATCAGAGCGGGTGTGCAAGATGTGAATGAGCACGCTGATGGCGCGCACACTGGTGAGCATAGTGTGCAACTGATGGCCGAAGCGGGTGCAGCTTATGTGCTGCTTGGGCATTCAGAACGGCGCCAACTTTATGCCGACACCAACACCCGAGTTGCGGCTAAGTTGCAGCAACTGTTGGCCTATCAAACACGGCCTGTGCGTGGCGTACTCTGTGTTGGTGAAAGTGCCAGTGAGCGTGAGCAGGAACAAACAATGACAGTCATTGAAGCGCAGTTAGAAAGCGCTTTAGCGACACTAGCGGTCGAGCAATTAGGCCAACTGGTGATTGCCTATGAACCAGTTTGGGCAATTGGTACCGGATTAACCGCATCACCCGCGCAAGCGCAACAGGTGCATGGTTTTATTCGTAACTGGTTAGTTAACAAATGGGGCGCATCTGGTGCTGCAGTACAGCTTCTGTACGGCGGCAGCGTGAAGGCCGATAATGCAACGGCACTGTTTGCCGAAGCAGATATTGACGGTGGTTTGATCGGCGGGGCAAGTTTACAAGCCGAAGAATTTCTGGCAATTTGCACAGCTGCACAAGCACGGAGCAGATAACGTATGTATGAATTTTTATTAGTAGCCTATTTAATTGTTGCACTGGTCTTGATTGGATTCGTTCTGATCCAACAGGGTAAGGGTGCTGACATGGGCGCGTCGTTTGGTGCTGGGGCATCAAACACAGTATTTGGCTCAAGTGGTTCGGGTAATTTTCTAACCCGTACTACCGCGGTTTTAGCGGTGTTGTTTTTCGTTCTCAGTTTGGTTTTAGGTAACCTAGCTTCGGGTCGTGGCGATAGTAAAAGTAACTTTGATACCATTGAAGTCCCGATGACTGAAACAGCAGTACCGCAAGTGCCGGTAGAACAGAATAATAGTGACGTACCTGGCGCTAATTAAGCGCAGGTTGCACACAGATTTGCCGAAGTGGTGGAATTGGTAGNNCACGCTATCTTGAGGGGGTAGTGCCTTCGGGTGTATGGGTTCGAGTCCCATCTTCGGCACCAAATTTGCAGCTGTTACGGTTGCTTTCCCTAGGGAAAATCGTATAATACGTGACGTTTTCGGACGCGNNGGGCTCATAACCCGAAGGTCGTAGGTTCAAATCCTGCCCCCGCAACCATTTGTAAGATAAAGGGTCCAGTGTTTTTAAAGCCCCGCCGCAGTTCGGGGCTTTTTACTATCTGACCTCTGCTGCAGCGCGTAAGCGATTTGGCAGTCTAAACACTGGGCGATGACGCCCTTTTTTTGTTTTTAGGAGTTGGCACGTGGCACGAATGGAAGACCGCTTAGCGGACATGTTAGCACCAGCGGTAGAAGCAATGGGCTTTTCTTTGTGGGGCGTTGAGTTCGTTCGCGCCGGCAAGCATTCAACATTGCGCGTTTATATTGACCATGCCGATGGTATTTCGGTTGACCACTGTGCCAAAGTGAGTCACCAAGTCAGTGCTATTTTGGATGTGGAAGACCCCATTCAAGCCGAATATTTTTTAGAAGTATCGTCACCAGGAATGGAACGTCCATTTTTTAGTGCCGAGCAATTTGCTGCATATCTTGGTGAGCAGGCTGCTGTTGAGCTGATCATGACGCAACAAGGTAAGCGCAAGTTTAAAGGTGTCATCGGCGCAGTCGATGGTGAACAAATTGATTTTATTATTGATGGTGAACACTTCTCGGTGAAGCATTCAGCTATCAAGAAAGCACATTTAATTCCTCAGTTTAACTAAGGATCGCGTAGGCGAGGCAGGACCATGGCAAAAGAAATTTTATTAGTAGCAGAAGCTGTATCAAACGAAAAAGACGTGCCGAAACAAGCTATTTTTGAGGCGTTGGAATCGGCCCTTGCGCATGCCACCAAGAAGAAATTTGACGGTGACATTGATGTGCGCGTGGCGATTAATCGCCAAACCGGTGAATTCGATACCTTCCGTCGTTGGTTAGTGGTTGATGATAGTGTGCAACCGTTAGAGCACCCATACCGTGAAATCAGTTTAGCGGCCGCTCAATACGAAGACCCAGCGGTAGTCGAAGGCGATTATGTTGAAGAGCAGATCGATTCAATCGAATTCGATCGCATCACCACGCAAACGGCTAAGCAAGTGATCGTGCAGAAAGTACGTGAAGCTGAGCGGGCAAAAATTGTTGATGAATATAAAGATCAGGTGGGTGATTTAGTCAGCGGTATTGTAAAACGCGCTAACCGTGAACACGTGATTTTGGATTTAGGTAATAACGCGGAAGCGATCATTTATCGTGAAGAAATGCTGCCGCGTGAATCGGTACGGGTCGGCGATCGGGTGCGTGGTTTACTGTATGACGTGCGCCCTGAGGCGCGTGGTGCGCAATTGTTCGTAAGCCGCACCAACCCGAATTTCTTGGTCGAGTTGTTCCGCATTGAAGTGCCGGAAATTGGTGAAGAAATGATTGAAATTCGCGGTGCGGCGCGCGATCCAGGTTCACGCGCGAAAATTGCGGTGAAGAGTAACGATCGTCGTATCGACCCAGTCGGAGCCTGTGTGGGGATGCGCGGTGCGCGCGTACAAGCAGTATCCGGTGAATTGGGCGGTGAGCGGGTGGATATCGTATTGTGGGATGACAACCCAGCACAATTTGTGATCAACGCCATGTCACCGGCCGAAGTGGCCTCTATTGTGGTCGACGAAGAATCACACACCATGGAAGTTGCGGTGGAAGAAGGCAACTTGGCCCAAGCTATCGGCAAGGCCGGTCAAAACGTGCGCTTAGCCAGCCAGTTAACGGGTTGGAAACTGAACGTGATGTCGGTTACTGAATTTAACGAGAAGAACCAAGCTGAAACCCAACGTGTTTTAGACCTATTCATGAAACACCTTGACCTCGATGAAGATTTTGCTGGGGTGTTAGTTGAGGAAGGTTTCTCGTCACTGGAAGAAATTGCCTACGTGCCAATGGATGAGCTATTAGCCATTGATGGCATGGATGAAGATATCGTTGAAGAACTGCGTAATCGTGCGAAAGCAGTATTAACCACTCGGGCATTAGCGAACGAAGAATCATTAGAAAGTTCTGAACCTGATCAAAGCTTGTTAGAGCTGGAAGGTTTGGACCGTCATTTGGCCTATGTACTGGCAAGTCGCGGCGTGATTACGCTAGAGCATCTGGCTGAGCAAGGTATTGATGATCTCGCCGATATTGAAGAATTAGACGAACAACGAGCCGGTGAGCTGATTATGCAAGCGCGTAATATCTGCTGGTTCGGTGATGAAGCATAAGGTCAACGGGGGTACAACAGACTATGGAAGTAGTAACGCTAGATAAGCTAGCCCAAGATGTGGGTACGACAGTTGAACGTTTAGTGCAACAGTTTGCTGAGGCTGGCCTGAAAAAACAGGCGGGCGATAACGTCACCGAAGACGAAAAGCAAACGTTGCTGAAGCATTTGAACAAACAACATGGCGGCACCGGTACGGCTGAGCCGAAAAAGATGACGTTGAAACGCAAGGAAAAAACCACCTTAAGTATTGGTGGTGGTCCGGGTCGTTCGAAGTCGGTACAAGTTGAAGTGCGTAAAACACGCACTTATGTGAAGCGTTCAGAAGTTGAGGAACAACAACGTGCTGAACAAGAGCGTGCTGAAGCTGAACGTGCAGTAGCTGAAGCGGCGAAGCGCGAAGCAGAAGCGAAAGCTGCGGTAGCAGCGAAACTAGCAGCAGAGAAAAAGGCGCAAGAAGAGCGCGCCGCTGCTGAAGCTGCGCGACGTGAAAAAGACAAAGCCAAAGCCAAAGCTGAAGCCGAAAAACGCGCGGCGATGTCGCCGGAAGAGCGTAAAAAAGCCGATGAAATGAAGGCGGAAGCTGAGCGCTTGCGCAAAGCGCAAGAAGAAGAAGCTCGTAAAAAAGCGGAAGCCGAAGCTGCCCTTCAAGCCGAAGAGGCACGTCGTTTAGCCGAAGAAAACTCAGCCCGTTGGCAAGAAGAAGAAGCCAAGCGTAAGAAAGCCGAGCAAGAAGATGTGCATTTCACCACCTCGGCCACCGCACGGGTTGCGGAAGACGAGCAAGACGTGGATGAAGAGCGTCGTAGTGGCCGCCGTAAGGCTGCGCCAGCGAAACGTCGTAGTGGTTATGACGATGACCGTGACGATAGTTCACGTCGTGAAAAGCGTCGTAAAGGGGCCAAACGCTCGACGCTACACCAAGGTTTCAATAAGCCAGCTATGCCAGTAGAACGTGAAATAAAATTAGGCGAAACCATCACTGTCGGTGAATTGGCCAACCGTATGGCGGTAAAAGCCAGTGAAGTGATCAAGACCATGATGAAAATGGGTGAGATGGTCACTATCAACCAGGTTTTGGACCAAGAAACGGCGAGCCTAGTGGTTGAAGAAATGGGTCATAAAGTGTTGTTGGTCAGTGACAATGCGCTGGAGCAAGAAGTATTAGCCGATCGTGACGGTGAAACTGCAGGTTTGCCGGTGCCACGTGCGCCGGTGGTGACGGTGATGGGCCACGTTGACCATGGTAAAACGTCGTTATTGGATTACATTCGGAAGGCCAAAGTAGCAGCCGGTGAAGCGGGCGGTATTACCCAGCATATTGGTGCCTATCACGTGGAAACTCCACGCGGAATGGTGACCTTCTTGGATACTCCAGGTCACGCTGCGTTTACCTCTATGCGTGCCCGTGGAGCCAGTGCTACCGATATCGTCATCTTGGTTGTTGCGGCTGATGATGGGGTGATGCCACAAACTTTAGAAGCGATTCAGCATGCTAAGGCAGCGAAGGTACCGATTGTTGTTGCGATCACCAAAATGGATAAGCCTGAGGCGGATCCAGATCGGGTTAAGAATGAGTTAGCGCAACGTGATGTTATTCCAGAAGACTGGGGTGGCGAAGTGATGTTCGTACCAGTGTCAGCAAAATCTGGCGAGGGTATTGATCATTTACTTGAATCTATCCTGTTGCAAGCAGAAGTACTTGATTTAAAAGCTGTTGCTGATGGCATGGGTCACGGTATCGTGATTGAATCACGGTTGGATAAAGGTCGTGGTCCGGTGGCCTCCATTTTGGTGCAAGAAGGTACCTTACGGCAGGGCGATATCGTTCTTTGTGGTCTTGAATATGGTCGTGTCCGCGCGATGCGTGATGAGTTAGGCCGTGATATTAAAGAAGCGGGTCCATCTATTCCGGTTGAAATTCTCGGCTTGTCGGGCGTACCGCAAGCGGGTGATGAAGCCACGGTAGTGAAAGATGAGCGTAAAGCCCGTGAAGTTGCCAATTATCGTCAAGGTAAATACCGCGAAGTGAAATTGGCCAAGCAGCAAAAAGCCAAATTGGAGAATATGTTCGCCAATATGGAAGTTGGTGCGGTGCAAGAGCTGAATATCGTTTTGAAATCAGACGTACAAGGTTCATTGGAAGCGATTGCGGACTCGTTGCGCAAGCTCTCAACCGACGAAGTCAAAGTCAATATCATCGGTAGCGGCGTTGGTGGTATCACCGAAACCGACGCGTCGTTGGCGAGTGCCTCGAATGCTATCGTGATTGGTTTCAACGTGCGTGCAGACGCTACGGCTAAACGTTTAATGGAACAAGATGCCGTTGATTTGCGTTACTACAGCATCATCTATGAATTGCTCGATGAAGTGAAATTGGCGATGACCGGTATGTTGGCGCCAGAATTCAAGCAACAGATCATCGGTTTGGCTGAAGTGCGTGATGTCTTTAAGTCACCGAAGATTGGCGCTATCGCTGGCTGTATGGTCACCGAAGGTATTGTCAAGCGCTCAGCCCCCATTCGCGTGCTGCGTGACAACGTGGTGATATTTGAAGGCGAACTGGAGTCATTGCGTCGTTTCAAAGATGATGTCAACGAAGTGCGTAACGGCATGGAGTGTGGTATCGGCGTGAAGAACTATAACGATGTACGCGTTGGTGATCAGATCGAAGTCTTTGAAACCATCCAAGTAGAACGGAGTTTATAAGGCATTATGGCAAAAGATTTTAGCCGCTCAGACCGAGTCGGCGAGCAGTATCAACGTGAAATAGCCATGATTATTCAGCGCGAGATCAAAGATCCGCGCTTGTCTATGGCGACGGTGTCAGCCATTGAGGTATCGCGTGATCTGGCTTATGCCAAAGTGTTTGTGACCTTTTTTGAAGAGGACCCAGAGAAGCTCAAGCAAAGTCTCAAAGTTCTCAACGATGCAGCGGGTTTCATTCGTTCGTTGATGGGTAAACGCGTGCGGGCACGGATCATGCCAGAACTGCGCTTTATGCATGACCCTTCGTTGAACGAGGGCATACGTATGTCACGCTTAGTGGATGAAGCGATTCGCAACGATCAGTCCAAGGATAAATCAGGAGATGAGTAATGGGGCGTCGTAAATCAGGACGCAACGTGAATGGTGTGATCCTGTTAGATAAACCGAAACATCTCAGCTCAAACGCCGCCTTGCAACAAGTGCGGCGTTTTTTTAATGCCAACAAGGCGGGTCATACGGGGGCGCTTGATCCGTTGGCCACGGGGTGGTTGCCGCTCTGTTTTGGCGAAGCAACGAAGCTGAGTCATTATTGCTTGGAAGCTGATAAAAGCTATGTGGTGACCGCGCAGTTTGGGATTCGTACCACCACCTCGGATGCTGAAGGTGAAGTGGTCGCAGTGGCTGACGTTGATGTTTCCGAGGCGCAGTTGCAGCAGGTTATTGCCGAATTTATTGGCCCGCAACAGCAGTCACCGTCGATCTATTCGGCCCTCAAGCACGAAGGTAAGCCGCTGTACTACTATGCTCGTTTAGGCATTGAGGTACCAACTAAAACCCGCGCTATTAGTATTCGCGATATCCAGTTACGCAGTTTTGACGGCAGTCGTGCTGAATTAGCCGTGACCTGCTCGAAAGGTACCTATATTCGCACGCTGATTGATGATATTGGTCAGCAGCTCGGCTGTGGCGCCCATGTGGCTGAATTGCGCCGCACCTGGATTGAGGGTGTTGAAGGGCAATTATTGAGTCTGGAGCAAGTGGCCGCAGCGGCTGCACAATGCCAGCCTGATCTGGGTGATTACCAAGCCTTGGATAGCTTATTAGAGGGGAATGATGCGGTGGTGCGACAGTTGCCTTCCGTTGCCCTAGACACATACTCCGCACAGCAATTCATGCAGGGTATGCCAATCACCTTGGCGGCCCCAGTATGGGCAGCGGATACGATGCTGCGGGTGTGGCGTGAGATTGACCAGGCATTACTCGGGGTGGCGGTGTTTGATGGTGAACGACTGTTACCCAAACGGGTGATGAATGACGTTGTGAGCATTGCACAAAGCCACTGAAGTGCGTATAATGCACGCCTTATCCGTTGGTGCTGAATTAGTGATTGGCACTGGCATTTTAATAGCGTAGTAATTTTGGAGTACGATATGTCACTAACAGCAGCACAGAAAGCTGAAGTTGTTAAGAACTTTGCGCAAGGCGAAGGCGATACCGGTTCACCAGAAGTGCAAGTTGCACTGTTGAGCGCCAACATCGACGCCCTGCAAGGCCATTTTAAAGAACATAAGAAAGATCACCACTCACGTCGTGGTCTATTGCGGATGGTAAGCCAGCGTCGTAAATTGCTGGACTACCTCAAGCGTAAAGACAGCCAGCGTTACTTCACGCTGCTCGAGCGCTTAGGTTTACGCCGCTAATCAGTGTTCAAAAACAGGGGCCAACAGGCCCCTTTTTTGTTATTTTAAGCCAGAATTTAAGCCAGAATTTAAGCNNAAGCAAAAAAACACAAGCAAAAAAGAAGAGTGAAGGAAAATAAAACGTGAATCCAATTACTAAAAAGTTCCAATACGGTCGTCATACCGTAACCCTAGAAACTGGTGCGATGGCGCGCCAAGCAACAGCAGCTGTCCTGGTGAGCATGGATGACACCACGGTATTAGTCACCGTCGTGGCTAAAAAAGAAGCCAAAGAAGGCCAAGATTTCTTCCCATTAACAGTGAACTATCAAGAGCGTACCTACGCCGTTGGTAAAATTCCAGGTGGTTTCTTCAAACGCGAAGGCCGCCCGTCAGAAAATGAAACCTTAACCTCACGCTTGATCGACCGCCCAATCCGCCCGTTGTTTCCAGAAGGCTTTAACAACGAAGTGCAAGTGATTGCCACGGTGATCTCAGTGAATCCACAAATCAATCCAGACATCGTCTCATTGATTGGTACGTCAGCAGCACTCGCCATTTCTGGCGTGCCATTTGCGGGCCCAATCGGCGCTGCTCGTGTGGGTGTGGTCAACGATGAATACGTATTAAACCCGACCACCGATGAATTAGCGGTATCAAAGCTAGATTTGGTTGTTGCTGGTACTGCCAACGCGGTATTGATGGTTGAATCAGAAGCGCAATTACTCAGCGAAGACCATATGTTAGGTGCCGTGGTATACGGCCATGATGCGATGCAAACGGTGATTCATGCCATCAACGAATTTGCAGCTGAAGCCGCCAAGCCGACCTGGGATTGGGTTGCTCCAGCGAAAAATGAAGCCTTATTGGCGAGCATTCGGGAATTAGCCGAAGCTGGTATCGGTGAAGCTTATCGCATTACTGAAAAAGCCGCTCGTTATGAGCAAATTAGCCAATTGAAGGCGCAGGTTGTCGAGCAATTAGTAGCCGCTGACGAAAGCCTGAACAAGAAAGAAATTGGCGATTTATTCCATTCGTTAGAAAGCCATGTGGTGCGTAGCCGTATCACCAATGGTGAGAAGCGTATTGATGGTCGTGACCCAGATATGGTCCGGGCACTGCACATGGCGACTGGCGTGTTGCCACGTACCCACGGTTCAGCAGTATTTACCCGTGGTGAAACACAGGCGTTGGTGACCGCTACCTTAGGGACTGAGCGTGATGCACAGACGATGGACGACTTGACGGGCAACACTAGCAACCGCTTCATGTTGCATTACAACTTCCCTCCCTACTGTGTGGGTGAAACCGGTATGGTCGGTTCACCGAAGCGTCGCGAAATTGGCCATGGCCGGTTAGCGAAGCGCGGTGTGCAAGCGGTGATGCCAAGCCAAGAAGAATTCCCATACACAGTGCGAGTAGTATCAGAAATCACTGAATCAAATGGTTCAAGTTCGATGGCCTCGGTGTGTGGCGCTTCACTCGCGTTGATGGATGCCGGTGTACCGTTGAAAGCATCAGTGGCTGGTATCGCCATGGGCTTGGTCAAAGAAGGTGACAAGTTCGTCGTGTTATCGGACATCTTAGGTGATGAAGATCACTTAGGTGATATGGACTTTAAAGTTGCCGGCAGCAAAGAAGGCGTGACCGCTTTGCAAATGGACATCAAAATTGACGGTATCACCCGTGAAATCATGGAGATTGCCTTAGCTCAAGCGAAAGCGGCGCGTTTGCATATCCTTAACGTGATGGATGAGGCTTTAACCGGCGCGCGTACTGAGTTGTCAGCGTATGCACCACGTTACCACACCATCAAGATCAACCCGGAGAAGATCCGTGATGTGATTGGTAAAGGCGGCGCAGTTATCCGTGAACTGACGGAAAGCACCAACACCAACATCGAAATTAATGATGACGGTACCGTGCGTATTGCTGCTACCGATCAAGCTTCAGCCGATGCTGCCATCGCGCGCATTGAAGCCATTACTGCTGATGTTGAAGTAGGTCGTATCTACCAAGGTAAAGTGGCACGAATCGTTGATTTCGGCGCATTTGTAACTATTTTGCCAGGCAAAGATGGGCTCGTGCATATTTCGCAAATCGCTGAAGAGCGGGTGAACGATGTCAACGAATACATCAAAGTAGGCGACACGGTTGCGGTTAAAGTACTTGAAATTGACCGTCAAGGCCGCGTCCGTTTGAGCATGAAAGATGCCAGCGATAAGCCTGCTGCTCCAGCACCAGAAGCTGCTGCACCAGCTGAATCAGAAGCAGACGACAACGCCGAATAAATCATTGCGGTATGGTCGTGAATTTGGAAGAGGAGCCGTAGGCTCCTTTTCTTTTTTGTCGCTGACTGAGGTATGATAGCGCAATGATTCGAGCGAACAACGAGGGCACGGCGATGAACAGATGGGTGTTAAGCATTGTTATGATGCTCCTGTTACCAGCCTGTACCAGCACTCATCAAGGCATGGCGGCGGACGACAGTTTGGCGGATCTGGTGGTGGTTGCACCACAGCCAATGAATGTGCGCTATCAATTAGAAATCGCCAAGCTTAGTGAAGTGTTGACCAGCCACCACAGTGAAGACATTGATAATCAGCAACTGGCTCGTTTCTGGTTTCGTCGCGGTACGCTCTATGATGCGTTAGGGCTGAGCATGTTGGCGCGCTTTGATTTTAATATGGCTTTAGAATTTAACCCGAGTATCGCCGATGCTTATAATTACTTAGGCATTCACGACACCCAAAATCAACAGTTCGATTACGCATTTGAGGCTTTTGAGGCCGCTATTGAACTTGATCCTAAGCATCCCTATGCCTACTTAAATCGAGGCATCACCGCTTATTACGATAGTCGTTTAAGCTTGGCTGTGGACGATTTACAACGTCATTTTGAGGCAGAACCGGCCGATCCATATCGCAGTTTGTGGTTGTTTTTTGCCGAACAGCAACAGCATGACCAACACGCTCGTATTGCCTTAGCACAGCGACGTTTAGCACATGCGGATAGCAATTGGGGCTGGGTATTAAATGACCTCATGCTGGGTGTGGTGAGCGAACGCGAGTTTCTGCAGCAGCATTTAGGCCGCAATTTGGATGCAGATGAAACTATGGCTGAGCGGCTGTGCGAGGCGTATTTTTATTTGGGCAAATTAAAGCAGATTGAAGGCAACAATCAGCGTGCTTTGGTCTATTTTCAATTGGCTCTCAGTACCAATGTATTCACTTTTTTAGAACATCGTTACGCAGGGTTAGAAATTGAACGTAGTGAGCAAATTCTTCAGCTTAGCCGTAGCCCTCAGTAGCTCGATGCTGGCTGCACCCATGCCAACAGCAAGCTGGTGGCAGATACCGTCGCAGTGGCCGCTCACTCAGCCCTTGGCGCAACTCGACGCCAAGGCTCAGCAGGGCTGGCAGCAATTGCAATGTCAACAGCAGCATGCGGTACAGGTTTGGTTACCGGTACAGAGTCGCCGCATTACCCCCTTACTAGAGCGCTTCGCCGATTGGCCAGCCCACCCCATGGCACGTTTTGCCGACTGTTTTCAAGGACGATTTTATCAGCCGCAACAGGTGCAATGCGAGCTACACGGTGAACGGCAGCGTCTTCATTGTAAGCTACAGTTGCTGCCGGTTGAGTTGAACCAAGCCCATATTGTTTATGCTGAGCATGGCATCGCCAATACTGCCGGCGATCGGCACATGAATTTGCCGCTCAGTGCCCACATGAATCTGTTGGCCCATGAATTGGCGCATTGGTTGGGTCTTGCCGATGAGTATCAGTTAAGTGGCGACATTGCGGCGGATTTTTGTGCGGGGCGCTATGACCATCCCTCACTTAATGTAGTGGTCACGGACTCGCCACAACTGACTGGTGTCGAATTAAAAGCCTTGTGGCAGCAATTACCTTGGAATTTTGCGGTAGTCGACTGGCAGCAACTTGGCCAGTCACTGGGTAATGATGTGTGGCAACTGGGTAGTGCCAGCAATAGTATAGGCTTGCATGCGATTGAGAGTTGCAAGGCGGTGGGTAAATTTGCATGGCGGCCGGTGGATTATTTCACCGCCATGCATTATGTCGATATCTATGCGTGGCCCGATCTCTATCTCGAACTGATAGAACGTCAGCTACAACAACGGGCTATGACCCAGCTACCGCAATAGCGGTTTGTGAGATCATTAGCACTGGACAGAGAATGGCAAAAAACCATACCAAGCTGCGCAATTTATCCCAATTGGCAATATACAGCAGGTGATAGAGGATACGAAAACCGACAAAAGCTACGGCTAACCAGATATTTTTATCGGTGACCATGTCGGTGGCAATAACCAATAACACGGCCGCAGCAAATAGCGGGAATGCTTCATAGGCATTGTAGTGACCAGCAACTGCACGGGCACCAGGACCAGTTAGACGGGCCTGCTGTTGACGTGGATGACGATTATCGTAGCCTTTATCACGATTCTGGAAATACACCACTGGGGCTTTTGCCGCAATTGGCAGCAGACCAGCAATTAACAAACACCAAATCAGCGTACTCATAGCACTACCTCGAGGTTATTTGACTGCAACACCAGCAGCTTGTAGGTCGGCATGATAGGATGACCGAACTAGTGGGCCACTAGCAATGTGGGTAAAGCCCATCTTTTCACCTTGTTCACGAAACATATCAAATTCCGCCGGAGTTACATAGCGGGTCACTGCAATATGATGGCGGCTTGGTGCCAGATATTGACCAATGGTGAGCATATCGACATTGTGCGCTCTTAAGTCACGCATAACCTCGATAATTTCTTCATTGGTTTCGCCTAGACCGACCATTAAGCCTGACTTGGTGCGCACGTCGGGGCGTGCCTCTTTATAGCGCTTGAGCAGGTCAAGCGACCACTGATAACTGGCTCCTGGGCGCGCCGCTTTATACATACGTGGAACCGTTTCAAGGTTGTGGTTAAAGACATCGGGTGCTTCGGCCCGCAAGATATCGAGTGCGAC
Source organism: Idiomarina sp. UBA6142 (assembly GCA_002423905.1). GTDB lineage: Bacteria > Pseudomonadota > Gammaproteobacteria > Enterobacterales > Alteromonadaceae > Pseudidiomarina. The sequence goes on along the minus strand of DIVC01000066.1, from coordinate 24,347 downwards.
CTCCATGCGGCCACGGAAATCAGGAACCAATACTTCCACCTGAATTCCGGGACTGTGGGCACGAATTTCACGGATACAATCGGCAAAATGTTGGGCTCCGCCATCACGCAAGTCATCGCGGTCTACCGAGGTCACCACTACGTACTTCACTTTCATGTCGCGAATAGTAGCAGCTAATTTCACCGCTTCTTCAGGGTCCACTGGCAGCGGACGGCCGTGAGCTACATCGCAAAATGGACAACGGCGGGTACAAATAGCACCCAAAATCATAAAGGTGGCAGTGCCGTGATTAAAGCATTCTGGCAGATTTGGGCATGAGGCTTCTTCACAGACTGAATGCAAACCGTGCTTGCGCATAGCCTGCTTGATTTCGTCAATACGCTGGGTAGAGGCCGGTAATTTGACCTTTAGCCATGACGGCTTACGGAGCATTTGTTCACGCTCAATAGGAACAATTTTAACTGGGATCAGCGCCATTTTATCGGCGTCACGCAGTTTTACTCCGGGTTCAACTCTCACTGGCTTAGACATAATCGTGGGCAAATCCTGTAACTGATTGAATGGTTTGATATCCAAGTTGTTTCGCAAAATGTTCGGTCACACAGCTAGCAGCTTCGGTAATACTTTGTGGGCCGCCTAAATCAGCACTTTGCACCATTTGCATACCAGCATAACCACACGGGTTGATGCGGGCAAATGGGCTAAGGTCCATATTCACATTGAGCGCTAAACCATGAAAAGAACAGCCCTTTCGGATACGTAAACCGAGCGAACAAAGTTTAGCGCCATCGACATAAACACCAGGGGCATCGGCACGCGCGGCGGCGCTCACACCATAGCCAGCCATGCTAGCGACAATACTGTCTTCAATCGCCGTTACCAACTGGCGGACGCCGAGTTTACGGCGACGAATATCGAGTAAAAAATACACCACTAACTGACCTGGACCATGATAGGTGACTTGACCACCGCGATCTACCTGGACCACCGGAATATCACCGGGCAGCAAAATATGTTCGGCCTTACCCGCTTGCCCTTGGGTAAATACTGGCTCATGTTCCAGCACCCAGAGCTCATCAACGGTGCTGTCATCACGGTCATCAGTAAATTGTTGCATGGCATGCCAGACGGGTTGGTAAGGCTGGCGGCCAAGCTGGCGAATACACAAATCAAAGGACATAACGGACTTCGTCGATAGCGGCGAGGGCTTGATACAAGGTTTCAATATGGGTTTGGCTATGCACTTGAATTTGAATGGATACCGAGTGATAGCTGCCTTTACTGCTGGGTTTCACCTTGGGGCTATAGTCGCCCGGCGCATGAAGTTGCACTACTTCCACGATTTTGTCGGGAAGGTCGGGCACGGCAACGCCCATGACTTTAAAGGTAAAGACACAGGGAAACTCGACTAATTCGTCAAAGCGCGTTGTTTGCATTATGAAATCTCACACAACTTACGTTTACTGGCATGATATGCCGCGACTAACTGAGCGGTGATCGGTCCGCACTGTCCATTGCCCACGATCATAGCATCAATTCGGTCAATCGGCTGCACTTCGCGGCTCGAACTGGTCAGGAAAAGCTCATCGAGTTGCGCTAGATCAGCAACTGCAAAGGCTTCTTCGCGTAGCTCGAGGTTGAGTTCACGAGCTAAATGAATAACGTGTTCGCGGGTGATACCTGACAGAATTAAATGGCTCTTTGGGGCGGTATATATGACCCCATCGCGCACGCCAAAGAAGTTGCACGAGGCACCTTCGGTGATATAGCCGTCGCGTTGTAGCAGTGGTTCCGAAAAGCCAGCCTGATGGGCTTGCTGCTTCAACATGATATTGCCTAATAAGCTGATACTTTTAATCTCACAACGTAACCAACGAATATCATCAAGTAAGGTCACCGCGGTGGGTTGGGGTTGATGCCAATGAACTTTCAGTGGCGACAACGAGGCAAACAGGGTTGCTTGCATGGAGCCACTGGGTAGATGTGAGCGATTTTTTTCAGCGCCACGGGTGATTTGGATGTAGACCAGGGCATCGGCGAGGTCATTGCGCGCGAGTAGCTCGTTGATCACGGTTTGCCAATAGTCTGCAGCGGGTGCAGAAATATTCAGTGCGGCTAACGAGCGTTGCATTCGGGCTAAATGAGCGTTGATAAGAAACGGCCGGCGTTGATAGACGGGGACGACTTCGTAAATGCCATCAGCAAACAAAAAGCCCCGATCATAGACCGAGACTTTAGCTGCTTCAGCGGCGAGCCATTCGCCATTCAAAAATACCGTATTGTGCATATAACGCTTACAAGTCATCACTAAATTGTTGGGCGACCCAGTCAGTAAATTGTTTCCACCAACCGCCTTCAGCGACCGCCTGCAGGGTCACCAACGGGAAGTTGGCAACATCTTTACCATCGATTTGCAGATACACAGTACCGACCACAGAACCTTTAGTCAGCGGAGCTTGGAGTTTTTGATTCAGTTCAAAATTAGCTTTGATAGCATTACGTTGACCTTTTGGTACGGTCAATACCACATCGGTGGCAACACCTAAGGCCACGGTATCTTGCTCACCGCTCCAGACGCGATGTTCAACAAAGCTATCACCAGCGCTGTAGGCCTTGATGGTTTCAAAAAAGCGGAAACCATAATTTAATAATTTTTTGCTCTCGGCGGCTCGAGATTGCTCACTACTTGCGCCCATAACCACCGACACCATACGGGTAGTGCCTTCAGTGCCCGAGCTGACGAGGCTATAACCGGCGTCACTGTAATAACCGGTCTTGATGCCATCGACCGTCATGCTACGGTCCCACAACAGGCTATTACGGTTGAATTGCTTAATGCCGTTAAAGGTAAATGATTGCTCGGCATAGAGTGCGTATTCTTCCGGTACATCACGGATCAGTGCTTGTGCTAACAGGGCCATATCACGGGCCGTGGTGTACTGATTGGCGTCGGGCAGACCGTGGCTGTTGACAAAATTAGTGCCGGTCATGCCGAGTTGACGGGCATACGTATTCATCAAGTCAGCAAAACCATCTTCGCTACCGGCAATATGTTCGGCCATAGCGACACAGGCATCATTGCCTGATGAAATGACGATACCGCGATTGAGGTCGGCAACACTCACTTGCTTACCCACTTCAATAAACATCTTGGACGAATCGGGAAAGTTCTTAGCCCAAGCATTTTTGCTAATCGTTACCATGTCGGAGTTGGAAATCCGACCGGATTGCATTTCTTTACCAATGATGTAGCTGGTCATCATTTTGGTTAAACTGGCGGGCGACAGGCGCTCATCAGCATTTGCTTCGCTCAAAACTTGACCCGTGGTGAAGTCAATTAAAATATGGCCTCTGGCATTGACTGTAGGTGCTGGTGGAACAATGGCAGCCTGAGCCGCACTGGCCAGTAGCAGCAGCGTGAACGCTAAAGTCGCAAGCAATTGCTGGAAAACACGTGGCATGATGTCGAATCTCGTCAGTTATAGGTTAGTACAAAAAAGTGCACAGATTCTAGCATATCTGCGCCGTGATAGCAGGGGTTAAGGCACTTGTAGTCGAAACACCCCGCGCAAGCCATCGGCTTTTAAACGCTCAATTAGTTCCGCGGCTTGGGCCTCACCGAATGGGCCGAGTAACAGCCTGTGTAGACCATCATTTGGCTGGGTAGTTGCAGGCACATGGTAAATTTCTGCCAGCCGACGCGCCTCTTGTTGTAACCGCTGCAGGTCACGGCTGGCATGAACCTGCAGGTAGTAACGAGGTTCCGCAGCAGCCAGTGGCGTGGTGATCAATTGATCGGCATCAGGATGAAGTGCTTCAATCTCAACCTGTGCAGTTCCGGTGGCTAACATGCCAAGCTTGTATGCAGCGACATAAGACAAATCAATCAAGCGGTCACCATGAAATGGACCGCGGTCATTCACCCGAACCACCACACTACGTTGGTTGGCTACATTGGTGACCCGCACATAGGTCGGCAATGGCAAGGTTTTGTGCGCGGCGCTCATGCTATACATGTCGTAGGTTTCACCATTGGAGGTGAGGTGGCCATGAAACTTTTCGCCATACCAGGACGCTGTGCCGGTGGCGCGATAGCCACGAGCATCAGGGATGATGCGCCAGGTTTGCCCAAACAGTTGATAATCTCGGTTCCCTTGTCGGCTTGGCACTTCGGTTTTGGGCTGGGGTTCTTGCAATTCTTCAGGGCTGGGTAAACGACTCGGAATACTGTCGTATTTTTGACTATAGCGGCCAGCATTGGGTTCGCTGGGCTGAGCACTGTGGCTGCTGCAGCCCTGCACTAACACCAATGACAACAGCATCATTCCTAGTAACAGCAACCGATGAGCGACAACAACACTGGGCATAAACTTAACGACCTTGTTTTAATTGCTGGCTAAATTGGTGCACCACCATGGCATACAGTGGGCTGTGGTTGTACCGTGTAATCACGTAAAAGTTGTGCAAACCAAGCCAGTGATCGACTTTATCGAGTTGCTCAAAGGCAAATACTTTGGCCGCAGCGGTACTGGCAAGACCATGTTCCGCAGGTAATTGCAGGCCATTATCGAGCAGCTGTTGCAGTTGTTGTTGATATTTTAAGCCACTGGTGACTAAGGCTGCATGCGCCGGATTGGTAACTAATTCGAGCGTCACCGGCTGCCCGCGCTGCCAACCATGTTTGGCAAAATAATTGGCGACACTACCAATCGCGTCGACTGGATTATGTAATAAATCGCGCACGCCATCGCCGTCAAAATCTACTGCATAGTGACGATATGACGAAGAAATAAATTGACCGTAACCCATAGCGCCAGCATAGGAGCCTTGCAGCTGAGCCAATGGCAAGTTTTCTTCCCGGGTCATAAGAAAATACTCGCGCAGCTCGGAGCGGAAGAACTTGGCCCGCGGCGGGTAATGAAAGCCGAGGGTGTAGAGCGCATCGAGGACTTTATAATTGCCTTTGTAGGAGCCGTAAAAAGTCTCCACACCAATAATAGCGACAATAATGTGTGCTGGTACACCATAAGTTTGTTCAGCGCGCTCGAGGGTCTGTTGATGCTGTTGCCAAAATTTTAAGCCCGCCTCAAGTCGGCGTTCGGTTAGGAAGATTGGGTAATATTGGTGCCATGGCTTGGCTTCCCAAGGGCGCTGAATAGCTTCGAATACGGCTTGATTGAATTGTGCTTGAGCCAATCCTTGTTCGACTTCGCTACGCGCAAACCCATGCTTATCAACAAGTTCAGTGATAAAAGCTTCGCGCTCACTGGGGTCAAGTTGAGGAACCGGGATCACTGTGTTGGCGTGGGCGGGAGCAACATTGATGAACCAACTCACAAAAAGCAAAATTGCGATGCCGTACTTCATGCAAACCGACTCCTTTAACTATGCATAACTAAGCGTTTGTTGGTGGCAATGGCCATGAGTAGCCCAAATCCAGCCATTAGCGTAACCATGGAGGTGCCGCCATAGCTGATCAGTGGCAGCGGTACACCCACTACAGGTAGTAGACCAGAAACCATGCCAATGTTCACCAGCACGTAGATAAAAAATGTTAGCGTGAGGCTACCGGCGAGCAATTTTTGGTAGACGCGTTGCGCGCGCATGGCAATTTGCATGCCTCGTACTACCACAAAACCATAGAGTGCTAGCAACAGTATGACACCCAGCAAGCCAAACTCTTCGCTGTACACTGAGAAGATAAAGTCGGTATGGCGTTCGGGTAAAAACTCTAATTGCGACTGGGTGCCTTGCAGCCAGCCTTTGCCTTCAATACCGCCGGAACCTATCGCAATTTTCGATTGAATGATTTGATAACCAGCACCAAGCGGATCACGTTCGGGATCAAGGAAGGTCAGGACCCGTTGGCGCTGATAATCGCGCATCAGGAAGGTCCACAAAATCGGCACAAAGGAACTGGCTGTCAGCACAAATAGGGCAATCAAACGCCAACTGATACCGGCTAAAAACACCACGAAAATACCCGAGCTAGCAATTAATAAGGCGGTGCCAAGGTCGGGTTGTTTAGCGATCATCAAGGTTGGAATAAGCAATAACACAAAGGCGGCGGCCAAACGACGTTTACGCGCGGGCAGCGGCTGCTGGCTGATAAACCAGGCAATTGCCATAGGGACGGCTAATTTCATCAGTTCCGATGGTTGAATGGTGATCACACCGAGGTTGAGCCAGCGTTGAGCGCCTTTACTACTCTCCCCAACTAACAGGACCCCTAACAGCAGAACAATACCGGCGGTAAAGATCGGCAAGGAAAAACGTTGCACGGTAGTTAAGGGAATGTGGGCAACTCCCATCATGACTGCAAAAGCAATAGCGATACGGATCAACTGTCGTTCAGTCATGGCCCAGTCTTGACCGCTGGCGGAATACACGGTGATAGCACTAATCACTGCCAATGCTATTAAGCCACATAACAGCGGACCATCAAGGCGCAAGCGCTGCAGCCAGGGGTGGCGTTGGCGTTCTTCAGAGGTTTGCATGGGCGGCCTCAAGGGTGAAGTAGTAGTCTAAAATCTGGCGCGCTAAGGGGGCGGCAATACTGCCGCCGCCACCGGCGTTTTCGACCGCAATCATGATCACAATTTCAGGATTAAGCGCTGGTGCATAGCCAATATACATGGCGTTATCACGATATTGCTCTTCGATTTCGTCGGCGTTATAGGTTTCACCTTGGGCAATGCTGCGTACTTGCGCAGTACCAGTTTTACCGCCAGAGCTGTAGCTAGCGCCACGAAATGGCCGATAAGCGGTACCTTTAGCCGAACTAACAACACGGTTCATGGCACGAATAGCAACGTCCCAATTACTTTGATTTTTTATCGTCACCGCTGGCTTTTCTTCCACCACAGCGTTCAGTTCGACGTCACCATCGGTAATACTGCGCAGCAGTCGTGGTACCGGACGTTTACCACGATTCACTAAAGTGGCGGTGGCAACCGCGAGTTGTATTGGCGTGCTGGTCCAATAGCTTTGACCAATACCGATCGATACCGTTTCGCCGGCATACCAAGGTTGATTGAAGCGTGCTCGTTTCCAGCCGCGGGTAGGCATCACCGCCGCTGACTCTTCATGGATATCGATACCAGTCAGTTCGCCAAAGCCATATTTAGCCATGTGCTCTGAGATGGTATCAATGCCCATTTTGAGCGCTATGTCATAGTAAAAGGTATCGCAACTTTCGACGATTGCGGTATCGACATCGACCCAACCATGACCCCAGGAGAGCCAATCTCGATAGCGATGGTTAACACCCGTAATTTGAAACCAACCCGGATCCCAAATTTTGGTTTGTGGCGTAATGACGCCTTGTTCCAAGGCGAGCACAGCCAAATGCGGTTTGATAGTCGATGCTGGTGGGTAACCACCTTGAGTCGAGCGGTTCAATAACGGTGAATGGCGCGAGTTCAATAAGCCTTGATATTGTTCGGTTGAAATGCCCTGCACGAACCAATTGGGGTCAAAACTGGGCTTGCTGACCATGGCACGTATGGCACCATCACGCGGATCTATCAGAATAATCGAGCCACGCATGTCGCCCAATAACTGATAAATAAATTGCTGTAACTCGATATCGAGTTCGAGGGTTAAGTCTTGCCCTGGGAGCGGCGGTTGGGTGGCTAAAGTTCGAACTGCACGGCCACGAATATCGACCTCGATTTGTTGATAGCCGACGCTGCCATGCAGTTGTTCTTCGTAATAGCGTTCAATACCCAACTTACCGATGGTACGGGTAGCGGCATAATTGGCATGTTGTTGGTTGGCGCGCAGCCGCTGCAAATCATTACGGTTAATTTTTGCCACATAACCAAGAGCGTGGGTAATGGCTTCACCATAGGGATAATGCCGAATCAAACGTGCTTCAATACTGACGCCAGGGAATTCATGTTGACGAACCGCAAAACGCGCTGCTTGTTGCTCGGTTAAACGGTCAAGCACACTAATTTGGTCGAAGCGCCGTTCGCGGCGGCGGTTATCTTCAAATTGCGCGAGCTGTTGTTCATCGAGACCAAGCAATGCGGTCAAGCGCATCAGGGTGTCTTGGAGGTCAGGCACCCGTTCAGGAATGATTTCAAGACTCAATACCGGGCGGTTTTCTGCCAGCAGACGGCCACGCCGGTCGAATATCAAGCCGCGATTCGGTGCTAACGGCATCACTTTAATACGGTTGTCGTTAGAGCGGGTTTGATATTGCTGATGCTGTTGTACTTGTAAGTGGTACATGTTGAATAATAGTCCGCCCAGCACCACGATCACGAGCAAAATGGCGACTATGCTACGGCGAGCAAATAGTGCTGTTTCGGCATGATGATCACGGATGGGTGCGCGGCGTTTCTTCATACGACTCAACTACTCGCGATGATAAGGGTGGTTGGCGTTAACACTCCATGCGCGATATAAGCTTTCTGCTAGCACCACTCGCACCAAGGGATGGGGCAGGGTGAGTGCTGATAATGACCAGCGTTCGTCGGCGGCATTAATACATTCAGCGGCTAAACCCTCAGGACCACCGACCAATAAGCTAATGTCACGGCCATCCATTTGCCAGCTGGCTAAACGTGAAGCGAGTTGTGGCGTAGACCAGGGCTTACCAGTGACTTCAAGCGTAACAATGCGATCGCCTTTGCCAACTGCAGCCAGCATGGTTTCACCTTCGACCCGCAAGATGCGCGCTATATCAGCATTTTTGCCACGTTTTCCAGCAGCAATTTCAACCAATTGCAGCTGACAGTCGGTTGGAAAACGTTTGGCGTAGGTGTGATAACCGGTACTGATCCAGTCAGGCATTTTTTGTCCGACTGCGATCAGCTGTATGCGCATTACTTACGGCTCCAGAGCTTTTCAAGTTCGTAGAAGTCACGGATAGGCTCTTGCATGACGTGGAGTACCACATCACCTAAGTCGACCAATACCCATTCTGAATGTTCGTGGCCTTCAACGCCAAGCGGCAGCACCCCGTGGTGTTTGGCTTGGGTGGCAACATGGTTGGCTATACTCTTGACGTGGGTACGTGAGTTACCTGAGCAAATAATCATGTAGGTTGCCACATCGGTGTGCTCGGTAACATCCATGACACGAATGTCACGACCTTTTAATTCTTCAATTTTTTCTACCACGAACTGGCGTAATTGTTCCGCTTGCAAAAGGCTTACTCTCTCTCAATTAGGGCGCTAACATAAGGCACAAAAATAGGCCGACAAGTTTACCACGGAGTTGGCCGAAATAGCAGCGTCTAGCGATACAGTTGTTGCTGCTCAATATATTCAGCCACGCTCACCGGCAGGTACTGTCGCCACGCCTGCTGATTGGCTATGGCAGTGCGAATAGCCGTGGCAGAAATGTTCACCGCCGTGGTGTCGGCAAAGGCGATTAAGCCCTGTGGCTGCTGCTGTAATTGTTCGACCGCGGTGGCGCGCTTTTGTTGCACCAGTTGCTGTAATGCCTCAGACCATGGTTGCTGGTGCTGCGGTCGCTGTAATACCAGTAAATGCGCGTGATCCAATAATTGCTGCCAGTGATACCAGCTATCCAATTGCGCGAAGGCATCATCGCCGAGCACAAACACCAGCTGGTCATGTGGCCAACGTTGGCGTAATTGAGCTAGGGTGATAGCGGTATAGGAAGGGCGGGCTTGTTGTAATTCCCAGTCATCCGCTACGCAGGGTAAGGGGGCTAGTTCGGCGGCGGCTAATTGCGCCATGGCGAAGCGTTGCGCAGCACTGGCGCCTAAGCCGTTGCGATGGGGTGGCTGAGCACTGGGTAGCAACACCAGTTGATCGGCTTGAAGCCATTCAAAGGCTTGCATGAGCGGCCGTAAATGGCCCCAATGAATCGGGTCGAAGCTACCACCTAGAATGAGTCGTAACATAACTGTGCATGCAGGTGTGCCGCTGCCGGATTGCAGTATAGGCAGACGAGGTGGGTGATCAGAGTACGTAATTTTTCGCCGCTATCACGTTTAAAAGCCAATTCAATCCGGCGCAACAAATCAGCGGCTTGCGGTAATTGGTGATGACTTTGCATGCGCCGTAAAAACTGTTGATAGGCTTGCTCTTGATTACGCCAAATTTGTAATTGTGGGTACACTCGAGCTAACGATTCACCTTGTTGGATGGCGCTTTCGAGCCGTGTTAGCTTGTGCCATTCACGTTGCAACATCCAGTTCAAAATAGCTATTTCGGCATCATCTTCGAACAACCGTTGCAATCGGTGCAGCGCTGGCTCTAGCTGCCCAGCAACAAGGGCTTCTTGCAGGGCAAATACCGAAAAGCGGCTTTGGTCTTCGGCGGCGACGCTAATGGCTTGTCGGTTGAGTGGTTGGGGGAGGTCCATGAGCGCTAACTTTTGCAATTCTTGGTCTAGTGCCAACAGATTGCCTTCAAACCAATCGGCGAGTAATTGCTGCGCTTCAGGGTCGAGCTGAAGCTGATAGCGTTGCGCGCGCTCGGCAATAAAGCGCGGTAATTGCCGACGTTCTGGGCTATTCGCTTCAACTAGTGGGGCGGTGGCTTGTAGCTGCATAAACCATTTAGCTTTGAGCTGGTCACCTTTGAGTTTAGGACCAATAATTACTAAGGTTTGGTCGACCACCGGGTTATCTGCATAATTGCGCAGGGCATCTCCACCGTCACGCCCCGGTTTACCTTCGGGTAGTTCTAATTCGATCAAACGGTGATTGGAGAATAAACTCAAGTTATTGCTCGGCTGCGATAGCATGCGCCAATCAAAGTTAGCATCTTGGCGATGATATTCACGTTCATCGACACCCTGCTGTTTGGCATACTGCCGTAGTAGCTGCAGGCTATCGTCAATTAACAACGGGGTATCACCAAAAATACACAGTAATGGTGGCAGGCCGTGTTGTTGCAGATAGCTGGTTAATTGCCCGGCAGTGAGTTGCATGTTGGCTACTCGGCCAGGGTAGCGATGACCTGACGCAATAACGCACGTGCTGCATCTTCACGCATTTCACGAACCAGAACTTCGCGTTCGCGGGTTTTGGCTAGGGCAAAATTAGGATCATCTTGGTAATCGCGATACACCTCGACGGTGCGTGGTGCAAGACTGCTGCCATCGGCACGATGTAACACATAAGAGACGCTATAAATCAGTTCATATTCAGCCACTTGCCCGCTCGATGAGAGTGACAAAGCGCGCCGGTCGAGGCCATCGTCGAGAATTTGAATCACTAATGGCCGTGGTTGCTGATTAGCGCTATCGAGTACTTGTGCGCCGGCCAATTGAAAGCGGTCGGCTACTATTTCGGCAAACTCACTGAAAGCCGGTGCATCAAGATGCAGTTGCTGCAACGATGGCGGTAACTGATAGTTATCGCGCAGCTGAAAACCACAGCTACTAATGGTCAAGCTAATGAGCAGGATGATCCAAGTACGCATCTGTGGTTCCTTTTTGCGCTGACGACCGTTAGTTGGCAACGATGTTAAATAATTTACCCGGCACGTATATTTGCTTGCGTATCGTCACGCTATCCAGGTGACGGGTAATGCTGTCATCAGCCATAGCCGCGGCGGCTACGGCGGTGTGATCGGCATCAGCAGCAACCACGACTTTGCCGCGCAACTTACCATTGACCTGCACCACTATGGTGATTGATGACTCCACTAAGGCGTTGTCATCAACCAACGGCCACGGTGCACTGATGATATCGTTGTGGTGACCCAATTGCTGCCACAGCACTTCACTCAAATGCGGCGTAATAGGTGCTAACATCAACACCACGGCATCCAGAGCTTCTTGCATGATGGCGCGGTCAAGCGGGTTGTCCAACGGCGCTTTTTGCAGAATATTCAGTAATTCCATAATAGCGGCAATGGCGGTATTAAACTGCTGACGGCGACCGAAATCATCACTGACTTTGGCGATAGTGCGGTGCACAGCTCGGCGTACGTCTGCTTGGGCGCTATTCAACTGGGACCAATCCTGACTTTGCTGGGCAAATTCGGCATGTTGGCTGAAATCATACGCCAGTCGGTAGACCCGGCGTAAAAAACGCTGGGCGCCTTCAACACCGCTATCAGACCACTCTAAGGTAGCTTCAGGCGGGGCGGCAAACATCATGAACAAGCGCACAGTGTCAGCACCGTACTTATCAATCATGACTTGTGGGTCAATGCCGTTATTTTTTGATTTGGACATTTTAGTCATGCCGCCGTACTGCACCTGCTGCCCATCGCTGCGCAATATTGCATGGGCAATACGACCTTGGCTGTCGCGTTGAATATCGACATCGAGCGGTGAATACCAAGTCATAGCGCCATTGGCATCTTCACGGAAAAACGAGTCAGCCAACACCATACCTTGCGTTAACAAGCGTTTAAATGGCTCATCAGAGGCTACTAAACCAGCATCGCGCAGCAGTTTGTGGAAGAACCGTGCATAAAGCAGGTGCAAAATAGCGTGTTCAATACCGCCGATGTATTGGTCGACCGGTAACCAGTAATTCGCCTGTTCCGGATTGAGCATGCCATCATCAAAATTGGCACTGCAGTAGCGGGCGTAATACCACGATGACTCCATAAAGGTATCAAAGGTATCGGTTTCGCGTTCTGCTGGCTGGCCGTTGAAGGTCGTTTTACGCCATTCAGGGTCGGCCTTAATAGGCGATGCTGCACCAGTCATGACCACATCTTCAGGCAGTCGCACCGGTAATTCCTGCTCGGGTACCGGCACTGAACTACCGTCCGCTAGCTTCAGCATGGGAATCGGTGCACCCCAATAACGCTGCCGCGAAACACCCCAGTCACGCAGGCGATAATTAATTTGACGACGACCAATGCCACGTTTTTCAAGTGCCGCAGCTATGGCGTTAAATGCATCGTCGCTACTCAAGCCAGTGTATGGGCCTGAGTTAATGGTAATACCTTTTTCGGTGATGGCGGCTTGGTGAACATCGCCTGTGCCAGAATGTGGGGCAATCACTGGCGTAATAGCCAGTTGATAGGTGGTGGCGAACTCCCAATCGCGTTGGTCGTGCGCTGGTACCGCCATCACCGCACCTGAGCCGTAATCCATCAAGACAAAGTTGGCGACCCACACCGGAATCTGCTCACCGGTTAGTGGGTGCAGGGCGCGAATACCGGTATCCATGCCACGCTTATCAATGGTGGCGAGGTCGGCTTCAGCCATTTTCGCGCCTTTGATGGAATCGATGAAGGCGGCTAATTCTGGATCACTTGCGGCGGCTTGCTGCGCCAACGGATGCTGTGCCGCTACCGCCATATAGGTGACGCCATACAAGGTATCTGGACGGGTAGTGTAGACCGTTAGTGGTTGTGTTTGGTCAACCACGGTAAAATCGATTTCCACACCTTCGGAGCGACCAATCCAGTTGCGCTGCATGGTTTTGACTTGCTCGGGCCAGCCGTCGAGTTGGTCGAGATCATTGAGCAGTTCTTCAGCGTATGCGGTGATCTTAATAAACCATTGCGGAATTTCTTTCTGTTCGACTTTAGCGCCTGAACGCCAGCCACGCCCATCAATGACCTGTTCGTTTGCCAGCACGGTTTGGTCAATGGGGTCCCAGTTTACCGTGGCGTTTTTCTTATAGACCAAGCCTTTTTCAAATAACTTGGTGAAGAACCATTGCTCCCACCGATAATAGTCGGGCTTACAGGTTGTTACTTCACGCGACCAGTCGTAGCCAAAACCAAGAGATTTCAGCTGCTTGCGCATATAATCAATATTTTGATAAGTCCATTTTGCTGGTGCGGTGTGATTGGCAATCGCGGCATTTTCCGCAGGTAAACCAAAGGCGTCCCAGCCCATCGGCTGCAGGACGTTTTTACCTTGCATGCGCTGATAACGGGCAATCACATCGCCGAGAGAATAGTTGCGGACATGGCCCATGTGTAATTTACCGCTGGGGTAGGGGAACATGGATAGGCAGTAGAACTTTTCCTGTTCTGGCTGTTCGCTTACGGCAAATACCTGCTCACGCTCCCAACGTTGTTGTACGGCGGGCTCGATAATGGCTGGATCATACTGGTCCTGCAGCAACTTAGACATCGGCGCGGTGTTTCCTTACAGCGAATAGAACAGATACAGCGCAAGCGCCATGAACACTAACAGAGCCACGCCAAAAAACGCGTACTCAATACGGCTTTGTTGCTGGGCATCACGGTCAGTCGGGTTGCGGTAAAACAAGGAGAACCCGACAGACGTCACACCGAGGGTGCCGGTTGCGGTAATAATTGCAAACAGAAGTGCGCCGATAATGTCGACCATAGCAAGCTCCATGAAGGCTAGGATTAGAAACGTTCGTATGGCAACAGTTTACTGATTTTGGCGGCGTTTGACTACGTTGAAAACACTAATTAGCGCGAACAATAGCGCGAGCAACCAAGCTGACGCAGCGCCGTAACGGTGAAACCAAGTGTGACCGCTGACAATTGGCACGGTGGCACTGATACTGGTGGCGACAAACTGTTCAGCACGGGCCAGTTCACGGCCCTGTTCGTCAACTACAGCGCTAATACCGTTATTGGTGGCACGCAGCAGGGGTCGGCCAAATTCCAATGCGCGCATGCGGGCTATTTGCATGTGCTGTGCTGGGCCGTGCGAGGCCCCAAACCAAGTATCGTTACTGACGGTTAAGATAAAATCGGTGTGCTGATCGATATTGGCGCGTAATAATTCAGGAAAAACTATTTCATAACAGATGGCAGCGGCAAATTGGCGTCCAGCCGCTTGCAAATTAGGCTGCACCGCAGCGCCGCGGGCAAATGATGACATCGGCAGGTCAAATAACGGCGCAATCGGGCGCAGTAAGTCTTCAAATGGCACAAATTCGCCAATGGGTAGCAATTGGTGTTTTTGATAGCGATTACTGTGGCCGTGAAAATACTCGGCTTCAACGCCATCAGCACCGTCTTGGCCAAGGGCTATCAAGCTGTTGAAATACTGGCCACCACGAAAATCGATAATACCAGTGATTAATGCAACCCCAGCTTCGGCGGTGGTGCGATGGATATTACTGAGCACATCATCGGTGTAAGGCTCAGGCATGGTCACCGCGGCTTCAGGCCAAATGATGAGATCATGACTGCTATAATGCGGCTTACTTAAATTTAAATAGTGCAGCATGGTCGGCCAGTGCTGGTTTGGGTTCCACTTGATGCTTTGGTCGATATTGCCCTGTACCAATAGCACTTTGAGGTTGTGCTCGCTGCGCTCGATCGGGTGAAACCACGGTAAGGCAAAGGGTAGGATGAGCAGCAGCACCGCAAAACTTGCTTGATACCAGCGTCGCTGTTGCCACCACGTCAGTAAACTAATGGCCACCAACCACATCACTACGGTGACGCCGCTACCGCCGATCCATGGAGCGTACTGACCCAACCAACTGTCGGTTTGGCTGTAGCCCAGTTCTAGCCAAGGGAAGCCAGTCAACAAGCTGCCGCGGAGGCTCTCGGTCAACAACCAAATTAGCGGCAATAGACCGAATGCAAAGGTGTTAAAACGACTACCAATGCGGCGCCAAAGCCACAGTGCCAGCGCTGGAAACAGACTCAAGTAAGCAAATAATATGAACAGCAAAGCGATCGAGGCTATGGGTGCCAAACCGCCAAAACGGTCAATACTGACATAAATCCAGCTCAAGCCAGCCGAGAACCAGCCCAGACCAAAGAAAAAGCCAATACGAAAGGCTTGGCGCGGGGTGTGTCTGAGACTAAAGGCAAGCAGCGCCAGCACTACCGGGATGGTCAGCCATGCTTGGTTAAACGGTGCATAGGCCAGCACCAAGCTGGCACCTAACAGTAAGGGAAACACACGTTGTAGTAGAGTATTAGTCGGCATCGGTGGTTGGCACGCGCTCGGGGACCGAAACTTGTAACTGCTGAATACGCCGTTTGTCGGCAGCGGTCACTTTAAAAATAAAGCCACCGAGGGTTATTTCTTCACCGAGTTGTGGCAAGTGACCAAAACCATTCGCCACCATGCCACCAATAGTGTCGTACTCGTCATCACCAAAACGGGTATCAAAATAGTCGTTAAAGTCTTCGATGGTGGTCAGCGCTTTGACGGTATAGCGCGACTTATTAATGCGCCGGATATCAGCTTTGTTATCCTCGTCAAAATCGGTTTCATCTTCAATTTCGCCAACTATTTCTTCGAGGATATCTTCAATGGTGACTAAGCCCGACACACCACCGTATTCATCGACGACAATAGCCATGTGGTAACGTTGCTCACGAAATTCTTTCAGGAGCACGTCTACGCGCTTGCTTTCGGGCACAATCACCGCTGGGCGAATGACTTTTTGTAGCGAAAACTCTTCGTCAGTCATGCCAAAGCCATAGGCCAACAAATCTTTCGCTAATAGAATGCCTTCAATGTGGTCTTTGTTTTCACTGACCACGGGGTAGCGACTGTGCTGAGAGTCAATCACGATGGGTAAGAACGAATCAACCGTTTGGGTAATTTGAATGGTCACCATGTGCGAGCGTGGCACCATGATGTCGCGTACTTTGAGTTCGGCAACATCAAGCACGCCCTCAATCATTTCTTTGGTGTCGTTATCGATGAGGTCACGTTCTTCCGCATCTTGAATCAGGTCGACTAATTCTTCGCGGCTGCTCGGCTCTCCGGTAAATAGTTGGAGCAAACGGTTTGCCCACGATTTACGTGAAGAGCCGGAGGTCGAGTGGGGGTTGTCATCGCTCATGCAAGCTGAAGCTCCAGTTAGTGCAATTCGTCAGGATACGGGTTAGCAAAACCAAGTGTTGCCATAATGGCAACTTCCAAGCTTTCCATGGTCACCGCATCGTCATCATCCATATGGTCATAACCTAGCAAATGCAAGCTGCCGTGTACAACCATATGCGCCCAATGGGCGAGTACAGATTTGTTCTGCTCAATAGCCTCGCGGGCTACCACCGGTGCACAAATGACTAAATCTCCCAGTAGTTGTACTGGCAATTCAATCTCGGCATCAAACGGAAACGATAGCACATTGGTGGCGTAATCGCGCTGCCGATAATCACGGTTGAGTGCTTGGCCTTCTTCGCTATCGACGATACGGATGGTCAGCTCGGCGGGTTCAGTCAGTTCAGCGGCAGCAAGGGCTGCTTGCACCCATTGCAGCAACTGCTGGTCGCTGGGTAAGTCGGTTGCGTTGCTGGCACGTTGCACGTCGAGTTCAATCATGCGTGCTTCTCTTCAAAAGCTTCATAGGCTTGCACAATGCGCTGCACCACCGGGTGACGGACCACATCACCGGCTTGGAAAAAGGTAAAGCTAATGGCGTCGATATCATGCAACACATCAATGACGTGACGTAGACCCGATTTGGCGCCACGGGGCAAGTCCACTTGAGTGATGTCACCGGTGATCACCGCGCGTGAATTAAAGCCAATACGGGTCAGGAACATTTTCATTTGTTCTGGCGTGGTGTTTTGGCTCTCGTCGAGGATGATAAAGGCATCGTTCAAGGTCCGACCGCGCATGTACGCGAGTGGTGCTACTTCAATGACATTACGTTCAATCAGTTTCTCGACTTTTTCGAAGCCCAGCATTTCAAATAACGCGTCATACAGTGGGCGTAAATACGGGTCCACTTTCTGGGCCAAATCACCGGGCAAGAAGCCGAGTTTTTCGCCTGCTTCAACGGCCGGACGAGTCAGTAAAATACGGCGGATCTCTTGGCGCTCTAGCGCGTCGACCGCACAGGCCACGGCTAAATAGGTTTTGCCGGTACCGGCGGGACCAATGCCAAAGCTAATATCGTGGCTGAGAATAGCCCGCACATAGGCTGCTTGATTGGGGTTACGCGGCTTGACTACGCCCCGCTTGGTTTTGATATGCATCATTTTGTCATGCTTGATTTCAGCCATCACCTCATCGCTCGGATCGTGCTCGAGCACCTTGGCTTGCTGAATGGCTAAATGCACTGCATGCGCATCAACTGGGCTGGCTTGACCTTGCACCGTCGCGGTTTCAACATACAATTCGCGCAGAATAGTGGCGGCAGCTTTACTGGTGTGTTGCGCGCCAATGATACGAAAATCATTATTGCGATAGCTGATTTCTACCCCTAAGCGGCGTTCAAGTTGCTTTAGGTTGTCATCAAATGGCCCGCACAAGTCAGCTAAACGGCGACTGTCGGCGGGCTCTAGAGTAAGTTCTATAGTACTAATTCGGTTCAAACAAACCTCGTTATTGGTTATTGGTTCAGCGCTTGATTGGTTGGCGTTGGAACAAACGTAGCCACCCCAAGCTCATCGGGTTGATGCTTCGCTTGTCGCGCTAAAATAGCCTGTGGCGCGGTATCAACGCGTAGGCCCATTTCTGCCTCAGTACGCACCACGTCGCCGCGCAATGAGTTAGCGAACACCGAAGTAATGGTGACATCAACAAATTGGCCAATCATGTCAGGGCTGCCGACAAAGTTGACCACACGGTTGTTTTCGGTACGACCGCTGAGCTCCATCAGATCTTTCTTGGATGGGCCAGTCACTAAGACGCGCTGTACCGTGCCTAACATGCGGCGAGCATGATTATGGGCTTGCAAGTTGATGCGTTGCTGCAGCAATTGCAGGCGCTGCTTTTTCGTCTCTTCAGTCACATCGTCAGGCAAATCGGCAGCCGGCGTGCCGGGCCGCGCGCTGTAAATAAAGCTGAAGCTTAAGTCGTAATCAATGGCTTGGATGAGGTCCATGGTGGCCATAAAATCGTCATCGGTTTCACCGGGGAAGCCGATAATAAAATCAGATGACATGGCAATGTTCGGGCGCACTTTACGCAATTTACGAATTTGCGATTTATATTCCAACGCGGTGTGGCCGCGCTTCATCATCGCCAAAATACGGTCTGAACCGCTTTGTACCGGCAAGTGCAAGTGATCGACCAATTCCGGGATCTCGGCATAGGCAGTAATAATATCGTCGGTAAATTCGACCGGGTGCGAGGTGGTGTAACGAATTCGGTCAATGCCATCGATGGCGGCGACTAGGTGCAATAACTCCGCAAAACGGCAAATACTGCCATCGTGATGCTCGCCACGGAAAGCATTGACGTTCTGGCCGAGTAGGTTCACTTCACGTACGCCTTGCTCAGCGAGTTGAGCAATTTCGAACAGCACGTCATCGACCGGGCGGCTGACTTCTTCGCCACGGGTATAGGGCACCACACAGAAGGTACAATATTTACTGCAGCCTTCCATGATCGACACGAATGCGGTCGGACCATCGGCTTTGGGCTCGGGCAGGTTGTCGAATTTTTCGATTTCTGGAAATGAGATATCGACCATTGGCGTATGGTTGGTTTGCACCTGCTTGATCATCTCGGGCAAGCGATGCAGGGTTTGCGGGCCAAACACGATATCGACATAAGGCGCGCGCTGACGAATATGGTCGCCTTCTTGTGAAGCCACACAGCCACCCACGCCAATCAGTAAGTTGGGATTTTTCTTTTTCAGATTTTTCCAACGGCCCAACTGATGAAAGACTTTCTCTTGCGCTTTTTCACGGATAGAGCAGGTATTGAGCAGGATCAGATCAGCTTCTTCAGCCTCTGCCGCCACATCGTAGCCGTGAGTTGCTTTGAGTAGGTCAGCCATTTTCGCTGAGTCGTACTCATTCATTTGGCAACCCCAGGTTTTGATATATAACTTCTTCGCCATAATGTCCTGCTTATCCAATAATTTAACGAGTTACACCCATGGCATGAGCCATGAGTGACTACAACGGGCCGTTATTTTAGCCTGTTCCGACAGTAACTGCCAACTTTGCGGCATGTTTGCTTGGCGGTTTAGGTGCTGGCACGATTGCGCAGGGCTAAATAACCAGCGCTAGTAATCACTAGGGCACCCATGAACATATGCCAGGTGACCGGTTCATCCCAGAATAAATAGCCCATAATGGCAGCGAAAATCACCGAGCTGTAAATAAAAATACCAACTTTAGCGGCTGGCGCTAAGGAGAACGCTTTGGTCATGCCCAATTGACCTGCGACCGCGCAAATTCCCATCACCGCCAACCCCAACCAATGCTCGGAAGCAATGCTCTGTTGGGTCCAAAGCATTGGAACAGCAGTGATCACCGTTGCAATGGCGGCAAAAAAGAACACAATTTTGGACGATGATTCAGTGGCCGACATTTTGCGGATCAGGGTCTTGGTATAAGCCGCCAAAATGGCACCACAAAAGGCGATAAGTAGCACCGGTGATAACACTTGCGCGGCGGGGTTCAAAAAAATCGTCACACCGACAAAGCCGACCGCAACCGCTATCCAAGTTTGTCGACTGACTAACTCCTTCAGCCACACGCGGCTTATAATTGGAATGAGAAAGGGTGCCATCAGTAGTACAATAGTCGCTTGGGCGAGCGGTAAATTGGCGATTGAATAGAAGTACAAGTACATCGCCACAATACCGGCCAAACCACGGCTAATGTGCCAGCGCCAAGCCTTGCTTTGAAAAGCACTCGGGCCTTTACGAATCACCCATGGCAGCAGCACCACAAACGCCATTAAATTACGGAAAAAGACTAATTGTTGTTGCGGTAAATCAGTGCTCAAATACTTGATCATGGCGCTGACACCAGCAAAACACACTTCTGAAAATAAAATCAGCAGTGAAGCAAGCACCACATTGCGGTAGGGGGTGTCCATATGTGCCGTGAACCTGACCTTAAGGAACAGACTGGAAATGAGCCCGTATCTTACCACGATTGGATTACTGACGCTGAGTAATGTTTTCATGACTTTTGCGTGGTATGCGCATTTGAAAAACCTGGCTGATAAGCCCTGGGTGATAGCGGCATTTATCAGCTGGGGCATTGCTTTATTTGAGTATTTACTGCAAGTGCCGGCAAATCGTATTGGCTTTACGGTGATGAATGTTGGCCAGCTAAAGATCTTGCAAGAAGTCATCACCTTAACGGTATTTGTGCCGTTCGCGGTGTTTTACCTCAAGGAAAAGCTGACATGGGACTACTTTTATGCCGGTTTATGTATACTAGGTGCAGTCTTTTTTATCATGCGCAGTAAATTTACCGGATGAGGTAGGGCATGCGAATTATCATTGTTGGCGGCGGCATGGTTGGTGCGGCTGCGGCCTTGGTACTGGCTGAAGATGGTCATCAGCTGACGCTGGTTGAAGCCGGTGCTGGCACGCAGTCTAGTCCCGCGGCGCACTGGGATGTGCGCATTTCATCGGTGCATCAACGCAATGTCGAATGGCTGCAGCAATTGGGCGTTTGGACACAAATACCGGCGCAACGCCAATTTGCCTATCAACAGCTCAGTGTGCGCAGCCAACATGGTGTGCAGGTTGATTTTTCTGCCACCGAGGTGAACGCAGCAGCGCTCGGCGCTATGGTTGAAAATATCAGTTTGCAGAACACCTTATGGCAACAGCTTGAACGGCAGAGCAATGTCCAGTTGTTGCCAAACAGCCGTGTGCAGCAGCTTGATGTGGCCGCCAAACGACTGCAAGTCGACCAGCATTGGCATGACTTTGATCTGCTGATTGGCGCCGATGGCAGTCACTCTTGGGTTGCCGATAAAAGTGGCATTGGCATGCGCGGTTGGGACTACGACCTAAGCTGTTTGCTCGCCGTAGTCACCACCGAACAGCCACTTGCCGCCGCTACCTGGGAGATATTTCGCTGCTGTGGGCCCTATGCGTTGCTACCACTGGGTACCCATCAAGCGTGTTTAATTGATTATCGGCCGCAGCAGGCATGGCAACAGTTCCGCGGTGACGATGCCGTGGCAGCAGAGTTGCAGGCGCAGTTTAGCGATCATATTGGCGCCTTTACCGTGCTACAAAGCGGACGCTTCCCGATTCGTCGGCAGCGCGCGCTGCGCTATCATCAGCATGGTTGTGTGGTATTGATTGGTGATGCCGCCCATAGCATTCACCCGCTAGCGGGGCAGGGAGTGAATTTGGGCTTTGCTGATGTGCAAGCGTTGCGTCAGCAACTGCGTGAGCAACCGCAGTTAGAACACGCATTACATCAGTATCAACAGCAACGGCTGGCAGCAAATCAACGCATGATGCGTGCCATGGATGCCATTCATGCTGGTTTTAGCAGCCAGCATTTATTACCACAAGGGTTGGTCGACGTTGGCTT
>DIVC01000066.1:0-2230 GCA_002423905.1 Idiomarina sp. UBA6142 | reverse complement strand
GGCGGTTATTTTTGTTCGTTTTGGCTGCACCACCGAAGTGGTGCGGAGAGGGGGACTCGAACCCCCACAAGCGTAAGCTCGCTAGCACCTGAAGCTAGTGCGTCTACCAATTCCGCCACCTCCGCAACGAACGCAAAGCAATGGCTGGGGTACTAGGATTCGAACCTAGGGATGGCGGGATCAAAACCCGCTGCCTTACCACTTGGCTATACCCCAAACACCGGTATTCAATAGTCGCAGTACACAGAGATAAATGGCTGGGGTACTAGGATTCGAACCTAGGGATGGCGGGATCAAAACCCGCTGCCTTACCACTTGGCTATACCCCAACATACAGGAATGACACTACATCGTGGTGCGGACGGAGAGACTCGAACTCTCACACCATAGGCACTGGAACCTAAATCCAGCGTGTCTACCAATTCCACCACGTCCGCGATGCATTCTATTGATTGGTGGCTACGGCGAGATTCGAACTTGCGACCCCAGCATTATGAGTGCTGTGCTCTAACCAGCTGAGCTACGTAGCCAATCAATAGTATCGTTAATGCGCTCTGTGAGTGCGGCGCGTATTATGCAAATCAGGGGCGATAGCGTCAACCTATTTTTCGCAAATTGAGCGGTAATTGCCGCCGAATGGTGAAAAAAGCAATAGATTGCTCATTTAATGCACGTTGGCACAAAAAACCACTATTCGGTCAGGCGTTTTGGGTCGAGTAGCTCCGTCAACTCGGCTCTGCTCAAGTCGGTCATTTCGGCGGCCACGTCAATGATTGCACGTTGTTGTTGATAGCCAGCCTTGGCAATTTGGGCAGCTTTATCATAGCCAATTTTGGCGTTCAGAGCAGTCACTAGAATCGGGTTACGGGCTAGGTTGGTGGCAATATTTTCATGGTTGACGGTAAAACCAGCAATGGCTTGGTCGGCTAGGGCGTAACAGCCGTTGGCCAGCAGTTCAATACTCTGCAGTTGTAGAAAGCCAATTAACGGCAGCATCACGTTCAGTTGAAAATTACCCTGTTGGGCGGCCAGACCGACACTGTGGCAATTGCCTTGTACGTGGGTGCAGAGCATCGCGACTGCTTCGGGGATCACTGGATTGACCTTGCCGGGCATGATACTCGATCCGGGTTGCAAAGCGGGTAGTTCAATTTCTGCAAGACCGGCTAACGGACCACTATTCATCCACCGTAAATCATTAGCAATTTTAACTAAGCTGGCAGCAAGGGCGCTGAGACCGCCGGCCACCAGATGATTGGTCTGTTGCCCCGCAATGCCAGCAAAACGGTTGCTCGCAGGCTGAAAGGGTAACTGTAAGCGGGCGCTAAGGGCGGCGCAAAAATGCTGGCTGAAGGCCGCAGGGGCATTAATTCCTGTGCCGATGGCAGTGCCACCCTGCGGCAGCTGATAAAGCCGCGGTAGGTGTTCGCGCAAGCTATGCTCCAGTTCAGCCAGTTGTGCCTGCCAACTGCCAAGTTCCTGAGCCATGGTCAATGGCATGGCATCCATCAGGTGGGTTCGACCGGTTTTGACGACGTCAGTCAGGCTAGCTGCTTTCTCAGCCAAAACGTTTTGCAGATGCTGCAAGGCCGGTAACAACTGCTGTTGCAGGGCGCGGGCGCTGCTGACTAACAGGGCCGTTGGGATCACGTCATTACTACTTTGTGAGGCATTCACATGGTCATTGGCGTGGATGGATTGCGCGCTCGCGTTACTGGCAAGGTTTGCCAGCACTTCGTTGATATTCATGTTAGTGCTGGTGCCTGAACCGGTTTGTAAGATGTCCAGCGGAAAGTGGGCCAGCATGGTGCTATCGGTAAGCAGTTGCTCTGCGGCGTTAACAATGGCATCGGCATGGCTGCGTGGTAATACCGCGCAGGCTAAATTTGCTTGGGCGGCCGCTGCTTTGATATGAGCTAAGCTGTCTATGAACAATGCCTGAAAACGCATGTCGCTGAGTTGAAAATTTTGTCGTGCCCGCTCGGTTTGAGCGCCCCAAAGTGCCTCACGCGGAACCTCTATCGCGCCCATGCTATCGTGTTCAGTGCGTGTTGCTGATGCCTTTTCCATAAAAACCTGCCCCTGCTGCTAGTGGTCGAAACCTATGCCTATGCAAAAACACACAATGTGTATAACCATAACATAGGGGTAACCTAGGTAACATCATTGCAGCCATGCAACACCGGGTGATGACAGGCAGTGCACAAAACCGATTACTTGCTATACTGGC
>DIVC01000062.1 GCA_002423905.1 Idiomarina sp. UBA6142 | reverse complement strand
GAGGTTTATGCGCATGCGCCTGCTACTCCTTGAAGATGATAAAATATTAGCCGAAGGCATCATTATTGGTCTAACGCGCATGGGCTATGTTGTGGAGCATGCGATCAATTTATCGCAAGCAGAGAGCGCTCTGAAAACCGATCAGTTTGAATTGGCGATTTTTGATTTAGGCTTGCCTGACGGCAATGCGATTCAGCTGATTAAAAAGTTACGAAAAGTTGGCTCGCAGCTTCCCATACTGGTGTTAACTGCCTGGGATGATATTGATACCAAAGTATCGGCGCTGAACGAAGGCGCCAATGACTATGTGGTAAAGCCGTTTGAGCTACGTGAATTGGAAGCGCGTATTCGTGTGCAAGTACGCAAAGCGAATCATCAGCTGAATGACGTCATTCAATGTGGTGAGTTGAGCGTTGACCTCGCGTCACAGCAGTGCCGATTCCATAGCCAAGTGATTAACTTAACACGGCTCGAATGGCTGGTATTAAAGCAATTAGCATTACACCTCGGGAAAATAGTCAGCAAGGAACAGCTCGAAAGCGCGTGCTATGGTTGGAACGGTGATAACGAGAGTAACTCATTAGAAGTTCATATCCATCATTTACGGAAAAAGCTTGATCCTAGGCTGATAACTACTGTTCGAGGCTTAGGCTATCGATTGCAAGAAGAGTCATCATGAAACTTTGGTCACTGCGACGCTCATTGATTATAGGCATTAACTTAGCGGTCATTTTGGTGCTCGCGATCACGGCATGGGTGACATATCGTGACATTTTACATGAACTCGATGAAGTCTTTGATGCTCAGCTGGCGCAAACAGCAAAATCGATTGCGGCATTCTATTCACCCGCCTCAGATTCAGATATCAAACCGATTACCGTGGCGATATCAACTTACCCCGACTCAGGTGAAGACGATTTTGATAGCGAACGGGGGCCGAGCGGACATAAATACGAAGCGAAGATTGGTTATCAAGTTTTCAATGACGAAGAAGCCATAATGGCGCGCACCAACCAACAACACATGCCGATGCTCAATAACTTGTCAGCTGGCTATCATGTGTTGGTCAACGATCAGCAAACATGGCTTATTTTTAGTTATTTCTCTGCGTCAAAACAGATCTGGGTGCGCACCTTTCAGCGCGAAGATGTGCGGAGTGAATTAAGCGGTTATTTGGCGTCTGAACAGCTGTATTCGTTGCTGTTAATGTGGGTGCCGATTAGCTTGATTATCGTTTTTATTGTGCACCTCGTATTAAGACCGGTGAACAAATTTGCCGATGACTTAAGCGCCCGAGCATTGGACAATTTATCTTCAATAGACGCTGAATTGCCACAAGAACTGATTCCTATCAAACAGTCGATCAATCAATTGTTACTGCAGGTCGATACCTTCTCACGTCGAGAGAAACGCTTCATTGCCGATGCATCACATGAATTGCGCACGCCTTTAAGCGCCATTCAAGTACATGCAGAAAATGTCGTCCATGCGGATTCGTTGACTAACGCGAAGCAATCAGGACAAGCAATTTTTCAGGCAGTTGAGCGCATGTCGCATTTAGTCAATCAACTATTGCATTTGAATCGACTGGATAGCAGCCAATACACCGTCGAGTTTCAGCCGGTTGAGTTATCAAAGCTAATCAGAGCGGCTATTGATGCCTTGCCGTCGAATCAGGTTGAAAGGTATCAGTGGCAAATGGATAGTGGGCAGATCAAACTGCGCTGTAATGAAGTTTTAATGGTTAGTGTATTCACCAATGTATTATCCAACGCCATGAAGTTCGCACCTGTCGATTCGCTCATCACCATCGCAGCAGAACAACGTGACGGGGTGATCGCCATTCGTATTATCGACCAAGGTGAGGGTGTGCCTGATGAGATATTGCAACGAATGGGTGAACGGTTTTATCGCTACCAAGGCCATTCAACGACCTCTGGCTCTGGTCTTGGCTTGTCTATTACTAGCAAAATTGTGCAACTGCACCAAGGGCAAATCAGTTTTGCTAACCTGCAACCCCACGGTTTTTGTGTGACGATTGAACTACCTGCACTGTCGGTTTGAAATTTTTTCGTTTCCCACTGCAACTTAAGCATGTCTTAAGCTTCGCCCACTAATCTAGCCATATAGAGTAGTGAGTCGTGGAGCAGCAGTTATGGCGTTTCAGTTTATTTTACCGGGTCATCCGCAACGAAAAATCGTTGAGGCTTTCATTTGTGAGCGTTATTGGCTGCATTTTAATGCCTGTTTGAGTCATTTGCCTGAGCGGCTTCTGGCCGTTTTCGAGCCCCGGCAAGACGATCAGCATCAGTCTTTTGAAGCGAGGGTGGTGGCCGCTTGCGGTATTCAGCTGGCTGAAGAAAGCGCACTATTTTCTGAGTATTACCTACCTAAAGTACTTGAGCAGATATTTGCTGGTACCTACCAACGTACCGATTTCGCTGAAGTAGGCTCATTGGCGGTTGCCGATGCACGTTATTTAACCGACCTTTTCAAGGCTGTGCACGAAGCGGCTCAGTCGTTGCAGCGACAGCAGCTGGTATCCACTATCACGCGATTCTTACAAGTCAAACTGCAGCGTTTGGGTGTTCAGGTGCAGCAACTTGCCGACGCTCGTGAGCAGTGCCTACCGCAGGCCATGCAGGGTTTGTGGGGTAATTATTATCAACAGCAGCCACGAGTAATTGTCGCAGATGTAACGCAAGCGTGGCCGCAAGCGATATCTTGCCAACCTCAATCTAAAGCAGCGCAGGTGCTGGTATGCTAGATCAAGCGCCATTCATCAAGCGCTTGCAGCACCATGCGCAGCAGCGACCGGAGCAGATTGCGCTAGCGGACAGATCGCGCTCGCTCACTTATGCACAACTATATTACGAAGTCTTGCGCTTAAGTGCTGATTTCAATCAGCGTGAGGCGCCACGGGTGGCTTTGGCGCTCGCCAATTCAGTACAATGGGTGGTTACCGACCTAGCATTATTGGCTGCTAGTGTCAGCAAGCCGACTGTATGTATTCCAATCCCGAGTTTCTTCAGTACTGAGCAAAAACAACGATTATTGCAGGATAGCGGTGCGAATCTCCTTATTGATGCCGACGGCTATCACCACCTGCCGCAGCGCCAAAATCCGCCGGAGCTACCTTTAGGGACAGTTAAAATCACCTATACATCGGGTAGTACTGGTGATCCTAAAGGCGTCTGTTTGAGCGCGGACAACATGCAGCGCACTATCGAAGCCTTAGATCAGCGTATTGGCAATCTTCCGGTTGCACGACACTTAAGC
Organism: Idiomarina sp. UBA6142; assembly: GCA_002423905.1. GTDB lineage: Bacteria > Pseudomonadota > Gammaproteobacteria > Enterobacterales > Alteromonadaceae > Pseudidiomarina. The sequence continues at coordinate 6,284 of DIVC01000062.1, read as the reverse complement.
CTTATGCCGTTAGCGGTGTTATTGGAAAATATTGCTGGCGTCTATCTCAGCCTTTGGCGTGGCTACCAAGTAGACCTGAGAGCGAGCGAAGAGTTAGGCGTTGTTGGCGCTCATAAGCTTGACCTTCAGCGTTTTTACCAAGCGCTGAATCAGTTAAAGCCGCATAGTCTTATCACCACGCCCGGACTGGTTAAGGCGCTGCTACATGGTATTCAAAGCCAGCAACTTCAGGAAGAACAACTGCTGTTAGTCGCGGTTGGTGGGGCACGCTTGCTACCCGAATTAGAACGTCTTGCACAGCAATTAAAACTACCACTGGTGCAAGGTTATGGGCTCTCAGAGTTTGCTTCGGTGGTGTGTTTTAACACGCCGAATCGTGTTGATGGCAGCTGCAGTTTTGATCCCGCTGCGGTGGGTACTGTAGGGCACCCATTAGCGCATGCCGAGGTGGGTTTGCAGCAAGGCGAGGTGGTGGTTACTGGTAATGCGATGTTGGGGTATTTGAATGACCCCAGCAGCTGGTACCAGAACACTATTCGCACAGGCGACTGGGGACAATTTGACTCGCAGGGTCGATTGATCATTTTAGGCCGGAAAAAGCACATTATTGTCACAGAGTTCGGCCGCAATGTAGACCCCGAATGGCTAGAAGCGGAACTCACACAACTTCCTGGTATCCAGCAGGCAGCGGTATTTGGCAGCGAAGAGTTACCATTAACCGCGCTGTTAGTTTTGCATCCTGAACAGGCATTTAGCGATGCCCAAATCAATGCTGCGATCGCGCGCTTGAATCAACGTTTGCCAGATTATGCCCAGTTGCAACAATGGCATCGTGCTCACGCAGAATTTTCACTTAACAATCAGCAATTGACTGGTACCGGGCGTATTAGGCGCGCTGCTATTGCTGATGCTTACGCCGATTATTTATCCCCAAAGAGGTTATCTGTATGACATTTTTCAATACGTTAGTGACTGCCACAGAAGCTGAGCAGAACTATTTACTGAGTGCCCCTGTGATCACCGATGCGCTGCAAGGAATCATCAGCTTGCCGTTATATCAAGCATTTCTACAGCAGGCTTACCATCATGTGAAATACACCACGCCGCTATTAATGCGCGCTGGTAGTGGTATTAGTCATGACCAAGAATGGCTGCGGAAGGCCTTGATTGAGTATATCAACGAGGAATATGGCCACGAGCAATGGATTTTAAATGATTTAGTGTGTACCGGTGTGGATGCGCAGTTTGTGCGTGACAGCCAGCCACATCCAAGCACAGCTGCTATGGTAGCTGTGGTGCACGGTAATATTGAGTTGCTGCATCCGACCGCATTTTTTGGCATGGCGCATGTACTTGAAGGCACCAGTGTAAAATTGGCCAGTCAAGCGGCAGGTGTTATTCAGCAGCAACTCGGTTTGCCGAAGCAGGCATTTAGTTACTTAAATTCGCATGGTGCGCTTGATATCGAGCATGTTCAGTTCTTTGCTGAATTGATGGACGAAATCACCGATCCTGTTGCGCAAAACGCCATTATCGCCACCGCTAAACAAGTGTATGTACTGTATGGCGACATGTTCCGGGCGTTGCCAAAGCTAGCACTGCAGTTTGCTCGGCCAGCCAAGCTCAAGGATGTAGCAAATGGCTAAGTTGAACTGGCAGCGTCAGCACATCATTCTCACCGGTGCGGCGGGCGGCTTGGGTGCGGAGTTGGCAGAGCAATTGAGCGCCTTGGGGGCACGGGTATTGTTGCTGGGCCGTACGGAAACGTCCGTGCAAGATCTCGCGCAACGGTTGCAACAACCCTATCTCACCGCCGATGTGACTGACGCAAGGGGGCAACAACAGCTGCTTGATTATGTCGAGCTATGGCAGCATACCAAAACGCCCGTAACTGCATTAATCAACAATGCCGCAGTCAATTCTGCCGGTATGCTCAGTCAGCAGTCCACCAATGACATTGCACAAGTGATTCAAGTCAACCTGATTGCACCGATGCAATTAAGCGCTCTGCTGATGCCCTATTTGAACCAAAAGCAGGGCTGGATCCTCAATGTTGGCTCAGTATTCGGCAGTATCGGTTACCCGGGCCAAAGCCTCTATTGTGCCGCCAAATTTGGTTTACGAGGGTTCACTCAGGCGCTACAGCGCGAACTCGGTACACACAGCATTCGGGTGATGTATTGCGCGCCCCGCGCCATTGCAACCAGTTTAAATGACCCATTGACGACCGCTATGAATGATGCGACGGGGAGCTCGGTCGACAGTGCCGGTAAGGTGGCGAGCAAGATAATCAAGCAAATTGCTGACGCCAAACCACATCAGGTATTGGGATGGCCGGAGAAGTTCTTCGCTTGGCTCAATGGGGCTATGCCTGGGGTAGTCGCCAGTAGTATGAAGACCCCTAGAAAAATTCTTTATCGTTTAACGCAGGAGTTAGGCAAATGAAAGTAGCAATGTGGATGATGAGTGTTATTGCAGCAGTTTTTAGCTGGAGCGTGATGGCAACTGAGTCGGTTGACCAGTCACAGAGTCGACTAACTAACGTGCAGCAGCGCTGGGCCGAGGTCAATTATACCCTTCAGGATGAGGCCCAAGAGCAAGCATTTGAGCAGTTGCTCGGCGAGGTGAAGTTGTGGGTGGCTGAGCAACCCGAACAAGCGGAAGCTCTGATTTGGCAGGGTATCGTACAAAGTACTTATGCTGGAGCAGCCGGCGGACTGACCGCTTTAGGCTTAGCCAAGGATGCACGTGCTAGCTTGGAGCATGCCTTGGCGATTAATCCGGCAGCGCTCGATGGTTCCGCTTATGCCAGTTTAGGCACCTTATATTTTAAAGTACCAGGCTGGCCCTTGGGCTTTGGTGATGACGACAAAGCCAAGGAATTACTTGAGAAAGCTCTGGCGTTGAACCCAGACGGTATTGATTCAAACTACTTTTATGCCGATTACTTATATGATCAAGGCAGCTATCGTCAGGCCTTGGCCTACACCGATAAAGCTCTAGCAGCAGCTCCTCGCGCCGGCCGTGAATTAGCGGATGCGGAACGTCGCAAAGAGATCGCTGTTTTACGTGAGCGGATCGGTAAAAAAATACGCTAGGTCTTTGCCTTATGCTTGGCTTGGTGGACGCTAGTTCCCGTCGTCCACCAGCTTACTTTTATCGGGGTTATGGATGCCTAACTAGTTATAGGTCAGGATACAGAAACGACGCGGTTTCGGCCCTGTTTTTTGGCTAAATACATACGGTCATCGGCGATAACCAGTAAATCTTTATAGCTATCACCGTCAACGTCGAAAGCCGCTACGCTAATGCTCACGGTAAAGGTCACGTTGCCTTCGCGCGATTCAATCACGGTGCGTTCGCAACTTGCACGGATCCGTTCAGCCACCCCTGTGGCACTGTCTAGCGATGTACCCGGTAAACACAAGGCAAACTCTTCGCCACCGATGCGGCCAAATACATCACTTAGCCGCCAAATGTCCTCAACGAGCTGGGTAAACGTTTTGATGACTTCATCACCGATAGCGTGACCAAACTGATCATTAATTTTCTTAAAATTATCTAAATCTAACACCATAAAAGAGAGTGATTGCGAACTGCGTTTGGCGCGTTCGGCCTCTTTCAATCCCTGACTTTCGAATTCGCGCCGATTGGCAATGCCCGTTAGCGGGTCTTTTGAGGCCGATATGGCCAGTGCTTCATAAGCTAGCTGCAATTCTGCTAAGGCACTGTCTGTTTTTTGTTTCTCAACATGCAACTGCTCCATCCGAGTTAGGCCAACAGAGATCACTGGTCGCGGTGCAGCGGGAATGGTTAGTCGAACAGCTGCCGGTTTATGACGTGCTGAGCGTGGCGACGGTGGGTTGCATGGGTTCTAATTTGTCCAAGTCCCGTGAAAGTTTAGTTCTTGGCGTAGCGGATTTATACTGCGAAATAAAGATGAAGTTGTATTCATAGAGTAATACTTATGATGTCTGCTTCATTTTTATGGTTTTATGTACTATGCTTCATCTGTGCTTATTTATGAATCCAACTACATCAATGAGGTTTACTCATGATCATTCAGCGCCCATTAGACTTAGCGGTACTTATTAAATCGCAGAGAAAAACGCAAGGCTACACACAAAAAGAGCTGGCTATGTTCACTGGGCTTTCGCAAAGAAGCGTGTCGTCCATTGAACGTACCGGAGAAATGCACACATCGACTTTGCTGCGAATTTTTGCAGCACTCAGAATTCAGCTAAACGCAGACGCTGCTGAACAAAGCGCCTCAAATAGCGGCGAGGTTATTTGGTAATGGGCCGACGCAAATATGAGAATACACTCTATTGCCACATGAATGATCAGTTCGTTGGTACGTTGACATCGCGACTGAATAATTTGAGCTTTCGATATTCAGATAGCTGGCTACAATCCAAATTTGCACGGGCTATCTCCGTATCCATGCCATTATCTGAGCAGGAATATTCCGGCGAAGCGCTAAACGCTTACTTTGATAACCTGTTGCCTGACAGCCCAGATGTTCGCAAATACATTGTAGATAGGCTGGGTGCAAAAAGTACAAAACCTTTTGATTTGCTCGAAACGGTCGGCAAAGACTGCATTGGCGCATTAACCTTCTTAGCCAGTCCGGAGCCCCAGGCTGTTCCTGACGTTGAAATAATCCCGTTGAATGAAGAACAAATCGGCCAACTCATAGTAGATTCGCGAACCGGTAAAACCCTCGGAATGCAGCATGATGATGCATTCCGTTTTTCACTTGCCGGTGCTCAGGAGAAAACGGCGCTAACTTTTTGGCAGGGACAATGGGGTATCCCTGTTGGCCGAACACCAACAACGCACATATTAAAACCGCGGATCATAACTCGGCCAGGTGAACCTGATTTATCGAGCAGCGTTGAAAACGAATGGTTTTGTATGCGTGTTATTCAGGAACTTGGATTGCCCGTGGCCCATACAAAAATTAACAGCTTCAACGGTGAAGATGTGTTGATTATTGAGCGCTTTGACCGAAAAATAATTGAGAACAAGATTTATCGCCTACCGCAGGAAGACTTCTGCCAAGCACTTGGTGTGACAGGTGGTTCAAAATATGAGGAGCATGGTGGCCCGAGCGCTAAAGAGATAATGAAAATTTTATCCACATCGACGGCGTCGGTTAGTGATCAGGATACATTTATGTCAGCGCAGCTATTGTATTGGCTTTTTGCTGCTATAGACGGACATGCAAAGAACTATAGTTTGGCACTGACTCCCACCGGATACCGGCTAACACCCTTGTACGACGTATTATCAGCGCATGGCTTCGCGCAAATAGGTAATTTACATCCGAAGAAAATAAAAATGGCGATGGCGGTGAATAGTAAGAATCGACATTATCATTGGCATACGATTTTTCCTCGGCACTGGGGAACTCACGCAAAGAGTGTTGGCTATGATCCAGAACGCATGGATTCAACCATTGTAAACATCACAGCCAAGTTAGCAGCGTGTCTCGATATTGCATCAGAGGAAGCTGCTTCGATAAGTGTTCGCGCAGAGCAAATCGCGGAAGATATCCGCAAAGGTACATTGAAGGCGCTTGAGCGCTTTAAGGTATGAAAAAGTTCTCATTTGGCTACCAGAAGGTGGGCCGAAATATCGCAACAAGAATCGGTTCAGGCGAACGTTGCTGGTGTGAATCTCGACCTTCAGCCACTTGTCGATATTTTTTCGTGAGCCATAAAGTCGAGAGCAGAGTTCAATAAGTAAGAGAACTTTCTACTCACAACTACTCCGATTTTTCGGGGGGATTACACTGTGAGTTAGATGGCGCGTAATTTAAATCTAGACTTTCAATAAGGCGGATGTGTGCTGAAACCCAAAGTAGTGATTCCTCAGCAATTCATCCATGAGCATCCTATTGTTCATGGTGAGGAGTTTGGTGTGCTGTGCTGGAACACCCAAAAGCTGACTGAGACGCCGGCATTTCAGCGCTCTCTAGCAGCCGTTTTAGCGGATTTTCCGAGTTTGTTTTTATTGCTGCAAGAGGCCAAGCTCAGCGCCAACGATCATTGGCTGCACCCGCATTGGTCGTATGCCGTTGCACCGAATATGCAAACCCGTCGGTTTACCTATGGGGTGCTCACCGCCAGCCAATATGTGTTTACTGAGGCGCACGCAAGACTGAGCAAAAAACGCGAAGGCATGTTCACGACCCATAAAAGCTATATGCTGTCGTATCACGCACTGGCAGCTGGCGGGTCATTGTTAGTGGTCAATGTCCACGCCATCAACTTTGTGCG
>DIVC01000112.1:20671-22458 GCA_002423905.1 Idiomarina sp. UBA6142 | reverse complement strand
AGGCTTCTGCCAGCCTTCTGTTTGCTGCGGGTCGGCACTCGCCAATAGTCGCCCATCACGGGCCACCAACACCATATTAGCTGCGCCAATTTGCATTAAATCGTGCTGGTAGGCCGCGTTTAATGCCTCACTCAAATCAACATCAGCGTCACCAGAAGCTTGCAAAGCCTGGCGTGCAAGTTGCACCATCTGTAATTCGCTGCCCCAATGGTGCACCTCGCGCAGCACACTGGTGCCCCACAAACGGATAGCGTTCTCAGTAGCGTTATTGATAGTCACCAGATTGGTTGCCACTTCAGCACGAATATCGGCTTCAATCTGCTCTAGACTCAGCATGGTAAACAGGCTAATTACACCCAAATACAGTAACACCAATAAAATTGCCAACCAGCGCACTACGCCGCGTTCAACCAATAGCTTACGGATCACTGTGCGTCGCCCGCGCGCCACTGCTATAGCAATCCAAATGGGGAGTGTCACCAGCAGCAATGCTAGCCCAACCAGCAACTCCCAACTGACTCCTCGGCCATTCACCGAGTTTTCGACCACACTATCGGTAGCTGTTACTTGTGCGTGGCTTAACCAGCGTTGGTGCAGATTGGTCAATTCACCTGGGGTAATTTGTTGCTGAGCTTTATTCAATAACTGTTGCAACATCGGCCAATCAGAACGCACACCGACGCGCATATTAGGACCATCTGGATTAGCAACGAGTACCACCCCGGTAACCGCTAATTGCTGATAATCCAACTTGTTAATCAAATAGCGCATCACCGCATCTTGGCCTAATGCTGCTTGAGCACGACCCTCGAGCACGGCGACTAAACTCGCCGCGGCGTCATCAACTAACTCTAATTGCACCTCACTATCAGCGCCTTTGTAGAGTTCATGATAAAACCCACCTGCCGGCACTGAAATGCGCATGCCGCGCAATGCATCCATACTCTTGAACGGCAAATCGGCGCGACTCACAATCACATTTTGATTGGTATAGTAAGGTTCAGTAAAGCGGATGTAGCCTTCGCGCTCTGGGGTTTGCACAATATTGAGCATGACCTCAAGCTGGCGCTGCTGCAGTTGATTGATTAACTGATCCCAAGTGGCCGGCTCGACATACTGATAATCAAGCTGTAATTTGTGCGCCAGTAAATCGAAGTACTCGACCGAAAAGCCTTGGGCGCGGTCATCTTGATAAAAGTTGAATGGTGGCCAATCTAGCTCACTGGATACGCGAATCCCCGGATTATCAATAATCCATTGTCGCTCTTGTGCAGTCAAAAACTCTACAATTTCAGTGCTGGCGTTGTCAGTTGCGGGTAATTCATCGAAGTCTTGTGCACTGACGCTAGTAAGTAACAGCGTGACAACAATAAACAGCAGTGCAACAGCTCGATTTAACATGATTTACCTTTATGTTTATGAGGGCTCTAGCGGAAACTGTGGTACTTTTAACCAGTACTAAGCATAGCATTTCAGCTAGTTTCAACAACTTGTTTTGTAATAAGGAATTTATCGATGCCATCGGTGTTATTCATAGGCTATGGCGATCTTGCCCAGCGCAGTGCTGCACAGCTGGCAGCAGCTGGCTGGCAGGTGGTGGGTGCATGCCGCCGACCAGAGCAAAAACCAAGCCTTGCTGGGGTTGAGTTGGTTGCCGCCGATGCCGGCAACCAACACGATCTAAACAATCTCTTACAGCGGCAGTTTGATGCTATCGTGATGACCCTCACCCCAGCTTATGCCAGCACTGACCCCTATCATCAAGGTTATGTACTGCCCTGTCGCCT
>DIVC01000112.1:19515-20580 GCA_002423905.1 Idiomarina sp. UBA6142 | reverse complement strand
TACGGCCCCGGCCGCAGTATGCTGCTACGCGGCATTCAGGCCGGCACCGCCACCATCACCCCAGGCTGGAGTAATCGCATTCACAGCGACGATGTGGCGGGCTTTATTGTTTACCTATTGCAGCACCCAGAGCAGCAGCAGCCAATTTACCTGGTGTCCGACAATAGCCCGACCCTGCAAGCAGATATCATTGCTTATTACGCCCACCAGCTCGGTGTTGATCCAACTACCCTGAAACGTACTAATCAGATTGGTGCACGTGGCAATAAACGGTGTGACAACAGCCTCTTGCGTGCCAGCGGCTATGTATTACACTATCCCGACTATCGCCACCATGTTGTGACTACCTCCGAGGGGTAAAATGGATATTCTTGTACTTGCTTTGCTAGCTACTAGTGCGACTGGGTTTATGACCGCTGTTGGCGCTTTACCTATTCTGTTCAAACGTCGCCCGAGCGAAGCACTCAATGATACCTTGTTGGGTTTTTCCGCCGGCGTCATGTTAGCCGCTGCATTCTTTTCATTGATCATTCCAGCGCTTGAAATCAGCGAGCAACAACACGGTGAGGGGATGATCCCAGCCTTTATTGCGGTAGTGGGCATCCTCGCTGGGGCATTCTGTATGGCGATCATTGAACGGGTGGTGCCGCACCGTCACTTTAATACCGGCATGGAGGGTGTGAAGCCAGAGCGCATTCGTGCCATTTGGCTGTTTGTGTTTGCCATGGCCATCCATAACTTTCCTGAAGGACTGGCTGTGGGTGTTAGCTTTGGCGGCCCTGATCCAGCTGATGGTTACCCACTTGCTATCGGTATTGGTTTACAGAATATTCCTGAAGGTCTGGCCGTGGCGCTTGGCTTGTTGGCAGTCGGTTACAGTCGCGCTAAAGCCTTTTGGGTCGCTGCAGCTACAGGCTTGCTCGAACCGCTTGGCGGCTTGGTGGGTGGCTTATTCGTGCAATTGTCGGGCGCGCTACTGCCGTGGGGTTTGGTATTCTCAGCGGGAGCCATGTTATTCGTCATCAGCCATGAACTGATTCCAGAAACTCACCGTCACGGCCATCA
>DIVC01000112.1:4889-19400 GCA_002423905.1 Idiomarina sp. UBA6142 | reverse complement strand
AACGCCTCAGCAATCGCCACTAAGCCGTTCATAGCCATCCACGGGCAATGGGCACAGCTACGGCAGGTCGCGCCATTGCCAGCCGTAGGCGCTTCAATAAAGTGCTTGTGCGGCGATAACTGCTGCATTTTATAGAAAATACCGCGGTCGGTGGCGACAATAAAGGTGCTATGCGGAAGCGTTTGACTGGCTTTGATCAGTTGCGAAGTCGAGCCCACCGCATCGGCCAAATCAACAATGGCAGCGGGAGACTCGGGGTGCACTAACACCGCAGCCTCGGGATAGACCGCTTTCAAATCTTCCAAGGCCTTGGTTTTAAATTCGTCATGCACGATACAGGCACCGTTCCACATGATCATGTCGGCACCGGTCTGCTTGGCAATATAATTGCCCAAATGTTGATCGGGCCCCCATAAAATTTTCTCACCCTGAGCGTCTAGGTGATCGACAATTTGTAGCGCAATACTTGAGGTAACCACCCAATCAGCGCGGGCTTTTACCGCCGCCGAAGTATTGGCATAAACCACCACCGTACGATCGGGATGAGCATCACAAAACGCCGAAAATTCCTCAATCGGGCAGCCCAAGTCTAGCGAACAGGTGGCTTCGAGCGTTGGCATTAACACGCGTTTGTGTGGGGTAATAATTTTTGCTGTTTCACCCATAAACTTCACCCCAGCAATAATCAGGGTTTCGGCGGGATGATTGGCACCAAAACGGGCCATTTCCAGCGAATCGGACACACAACCACCGGTCTCTTCAGCCAGTGACTGAATTTCAGCATCGGTATAATAATGCGCTACTAGCACCGCATTCTTTTCTTTCAGCAGCTGTTTAATACGGGCGCGGTACTGCTGTTGCTCTACCTGGCTTAATGGCTTCGGCTTGGCCGGAAACGGATAATCCAGATGGGCAATCACACGGGCTTGAATTTCTGCGGTAAGACTCATGACACCACTTCACTGCATGGAATAATAGTACCGCTATTATAGTGCATATTGCAGCGCGGGTGAAACAGCAGAAATCGTGGTGGGTCGTGCAGGATTCGAACCTGCGACCAATTGATTAAAAGTCAACTGCTCTACCAACTGAGCTAACGACCCACGATTGGAAAGTAATGAGGGATAGAAATGGTGGGTCGTGCAGGATTCGAACCTGCGACCAATTGATTAAAAGTCAACTGCTCTACCAACTGAGCTAACGACCCATTCTATCTGCTGCCCTTATATGGGGCAACGGCGGCACATTTTACTGAAAAAGCCGCTCGTTGCAACAGCAAATTGTCATAATCGGGTGCGTTTGCTCAAATTGCGCACATAACCCGAGCCTTGCTTACATCGATTCTACATTTCAGCCAATTGTTTACGTGCTAAGTCGGCTTCGGTTGAGCTCGGATAGGTATCAATCACGCGTTGGAAGTAACTACGCGCGGCTTGCGGTTGCTGTTGTTGTTGGGCAATACGCCCCAACTTCAGCAGGCAATCGCCGCGCTTGTTACTGTCTGGGTATCGCTCAACCACTGTGGTGAATTCCTTTTTAGCATCATCCAGTTTGCCGTCAGCAAATAACAGCTGACCGAGCCAGTAGTGCGCATTCGCCGCATAGCTAGACTCTGGGAACCGCTGCAAAAAATCACGGAAAGCAGGAATGGCGGCATCATACCGCTTATCTTCCAGCACTAACTTGATGGCCCGATCATAGGCATCGTTTTCATTCAAGTTAGTTGACATCGGCATACCGCCAGCGCCTTCCGTGCCTTGGTTTTGCTGAGTTGTTGTGGTTACCACCGAGGGTGCCGCTAAGCGCCGATCAAGCTCTTGGTAGATATCACGCTGACGCTGTAAGATCTGCTCCAATTGATAGGCATGCTCTTCGGTCCGCCCGCGTAATTCAGCCACTTCATTTTGCAGCGAGTTCATCTGCTCAAGCAGTGCCATTTGTGCCGCATTACGCGCATCCATGACCCGTTCAAGTTGATTTAATCGCTCCTCGATGGAGCCACTACCCAACTTAGACACCGGTGCCTGTGCAAACACGACACCGGGGATAAGTAGGGCCAAAACGATACTCAGTTTTTGCATTGGCTTTACCAACTATTAGTAAACGATCACACCACGACGGTTCTTCGCGTAGGCTTCGTTGGTTGACGCACGAATCAATGGCTTCTCTTCGCCATAAGAAACGGTGGTCATTTGTGAGCCGCTCACACCCATGTTCTGCAAGTATTGCACCACAGCTTTAGCACGACGCTCACCTAAGGCGATGTTGTACTCTGGGGTGCCACGCTCATCACAGTGACCTTCGATAGTCACCCGTACGTTAGGGTTCTTCACCAAGAAGTCAGCATGTTGCTGCAAGATTTGACCGGCTGATGAACTAATACGTGAGTCATCAAACTCAAAAAACACCATATTCACTTGAGCTAACGCGGCAACCTGCTCTTGGCGAATCTCTTCTGGCGACTTGCTGCGTTCAATGCCGTCAATTTCCACGCCATTGTTAGCACCTTGACTAATCTGACCACCACCCTTGGCGGCATCAGCATCATCAACGCCTTTGGTAGACGAACAAGCAGCCAAAGTCATCAGTGGTATAGCAATAAACAAACCTTTCAATAATTGATTTGCGTTCATAGTCACGATCCTTAAAGTATAAAAAACAAACTGTTTGGGTTTTGCTTGTCAAGTAAGCAACTCTTTTCAATCGTTTGGCCACAGCCTTACGCAAGGTAGTTAAAACCTAACGCAAGTACGGCGACCATGCCGGTGATTTCACTTCGCCTTCACGTGCTGGTAGGCGCGCTTTAAAGCGCCCATCGACCGAAACCAATGCCAGTACCTGACGGTTATTATGCGTTGTGCTATAGATTACCATACTCCCATTCGGAGCTAAACTGGGTGATTCATCTAACGCTGTTTGCGTCAGTATTTGCAATACCCCAGTTGGGTAATCTTGTTTGGCAATATGATAGTTGCCTTGGGTGCGATTCACCATCACCACCTGCCTGCCATCGGGGGTGAAGGTTCCACCTAAATTCTGTTCGCCTTCAAAGGTCAAGCGCCGCACCTGGCCTGAATCTAAATTTACGCTATATAATTGCGGTCTGCCACCTCTTTCCGACGTGAACACCATCGACTTACCATCCGGTGACCAGTTCGGCTCGGTATCGATGGCATGGTGATTGGTGACCCGACGCAATTGCTTAGTCGCCAAATTCATCACATAAATTTCGGGGTTACCATCTTTCGATAGCACCATGGCTAAGGAGCGGCCATCGGGCGAAAATACCGGGCGGCTATTAATACCCGAATAGTCTGTCACTTGCTCACGCTTGCGGCTATAAATGTCCTGAATAAATATCTGTGGGCGGCGATTTTCAAAGCTCACATAAGCTAATTTGCTGCCATCAGGAGACCAACTCGGCGACATCAGTGGCTCGGGGCTGCGCAGCAACACCTGCTCGTTGTAGCCATCATAGTCAGCCACCACTAACTCATAGGGCTTGTCTTGCTTAAAATTTACGGTGACATAGGCGATACGGGTCATAAAGGCACCGCGTTGACCGGTCATGGTTTCATAAAACACATCAGAAATACGGTGCGAATACTGACGGAACTGGCTGTCATCAATCACGCTGGTACGGGCATCAAGAATATGATCGTGCGAACGCACCAACTCGCCGTTGCGCAGCACGCGGGTACCGCCGGTGATTTGTCCACGCAGTACATCAACGATCTCAAAGGTCACGGTGTAGCGGCCGACACCATTAGGCTCAACACTACCCACCAGCACCGCTTCAACACCCAAACCGGCCCAGCGCGGATAATCTATTTCACTGGCAGTCGACGGCCGTTGTGGCATAGCACTCACTGGAATGGGGTTAAACCGACCGCTGCGCAGCAGGTCAGCCGCCACCACCTCGGTTAACTCAACCGGAGCTGGGCCGTTGCCCTTCCAACGAAATGGCACCACCGCGATTGGGCGGGCACTATCCATCCCTTCGGTGATGACGATTTCTAAGGCCGCCTTGGCCGGCGTTAACATCACCGCAAAGGTAATTGCTGCCGTGCTTATGAGGGTCAGAAATTTCTTCATCATAGTCATGTGCTACTCGCTACCTATCAATTTTGGTAAGGCGCCATTCTAATTTTAATGGTGCTCATTTTCTTAAAAACGTCTGGATCAGGCGACACCGGCAAGGTGCCGGCTTTCAACACCGCAGCGCGCGCGGTTTGACAGACTAAAGCATCGCCACGCCCGCTATCCACGGAAATCACGAAGCCACTAGCGGCCACTCGGATCTCCAACTCACATTCTTTGCCGCGCATCGATTCGTCGATATTCCAATTGCGCTGAATAGTTTGCCGAATCAGTGCCGAATATTTAGCCACCTCACCCTCCACCTGCTGGGCACGGGCACGATCACGTTGACGCGCTTCTTCGGCTAACTGTTGCTGCAACTGCCGCTCACGTTCCGCTTTCTGGCGCGCTTCTTCCTCACGTTTTTTCTGTTCTTCGGCTAAGCGCTTGGCTTCGGCCTCTTGTTTCTTGCGCGCTTCTTCAGCTTTACGCGCGGCTTCTTCTTCACGCTTACGTTTTGCTTCAGCGTCAGCTGCGGCTTTTTCTGCCGCCGCTTGCTTGGCCGCAGCATCGGCTCGCTGCTTATCTAGCTGCTGCCGTTCACGTTCTTGCTGGGCGGCTAGTTCACGCTGTTTCTTTTGCTCAGCCTCACGCTGTTTACGCGCTTCTTCAGCCCGCCGTTCTAAGTCAGCCACCCGCTTTGCTTCAGCCGCTTCTTTATCGCGCTGCTGTTGCTGAATACGTTGTATTTGCTGATCGACCGCAGCTTGATCCACGGTCACCGCTTGAACAATTTCATCAAGCGTCGGCTGCTCAGTTAAATTCACCTGCACCGCCAAGGGCTTATCAAAGCTCGACGGTAAACTCAGCCCGGTCACCAACACCACCACAATCGCCGCGTGCAATGCCAGCGACAACAACAGCGGTTGGGTCATTTCTGCAGGCCAATTAAATTTCACCGAGTCACCTACTACTTATCGCCGTGGCGGATTATTAGCGGCAGCGCCGTCGGTCATCAGACCCACCGATGGCACTCCTGCACGCTGTAACAACACCATCAGCTGCACAATCTGATTATACGAGACCGAACCATCGCCTTTCACCACAATGCGATTACTGGCATCCATTTGCATATGCGATGCCACTAACACCGCCAAATCTTCTGCACTTAGCGGTGCATTCGGATCGCTATTCACCGACAAATAATACTGCCCATCACGGTCTACTGAAGCCACAATCGGTGGCTTACTGTCCGGGTCAATAGCCGCGGCATTGGCTTTGGGCAGTTCCACATTAACGCCCGAGGTGATCAAGGGTGCCGTCACCATAAAAATAATCAGTAGTACTAACATCACGTCAATGTAAGGTACCACGTTGATATCTGCTATCGGCTTGCGCCGCGAGCGCGTCACCGTCATCATGCCGATGCTTGCTCCTTGGCGGAAATGCTACCTTGGCGTTGTAAAATTGCCACCAACTCGTCCATGAAGTTCTGATACTGATTGTCGACTTTTTCCACCGCATAATTAAAGCGGTTATAGGCAATCACCGCCGGAATCGCGGCAAATAACCCCATCGCTGTAGCGATCAAGGCTTCGGCAATACCAGGTGCTACCATCGCCAACGTGGCTTGTTGCACCGCACCCAAACCAATAAAGGCATTCATGATGCCCCATACGGTGCCAAATAAGCCGATATAAGGGCTGATCGAACCAATAGTCGCCAGCAATGATAAGTTACTCTCGAGTTTATCCACTTCGCGCGAGTGCACCACCCGCATAGCCCGATAGGATGCGTCCAGCAACTGTTGCTGCGGCAAGCCGCTCTGGCTGCGTAACCGCGCAAACTCTTTAAAACCAGCATGAAATAACTTTTCCAAGCCGCTAGCATTCTGGGCGCGGGCATTGACCTCTTGGTACAGCCGCGCTAAATCAACCCCGGACCAGAACCGGTCTTCAAACTTGAGCGCCGCTTGGCTGGCGGCATGAATGACCTTACGGCGCTGGAAGATCATCATCCAACCTACCACCGAAAATGCTAACAACATCAACATCACCAGCTGGACGACCAAACTGGCCTCTAAAATTAACGCGGTGATCGATAATTCAGTGGGCACCTTTTAACACCTCATAAATTGCCGCCGGCATGGGTACTGCACGTAACCCTGAATCGGCATTACCTAAATCAACACAGGCAGCTTTCACCTGCGCCACACATAATGATTCGCCACTGCTTTTTAGTTGCACACTTTGCTGAAATTGCACCGACGCACGGCCCAGCTTTAAGACCTCAACCGACACCAACAGTTCATCGTTAAAGCGCGCTGGCTGTAATAATTCCAACTGTAGCTGGCGCACGACAAAACCAACTCGAGCCGCTAACCAGCTATCTTGCTCAATACCCAGCGAGCGTAACCATTCGGTGCGGGCCCGTTCAAGGAATTTGAGATAGTTGGCATAATAAACGATACCACCTGCATCCGTGTCCTCGTAATAAACCCGTACTGGCCAAACAAAAGCGCTCACTTTTTCACCAGATATTTTTTAATCATGCTATCTTTACCAAATTGGATTGATTATTTGTTTTTATTACATATTTTTGGTCTGACCAATTTTACAGTGTTTATTTTATGTACAGATGCAACAATCAATCATTAGAAAAACTAATTCTCGTCACAATTTTTCTCGGTTGAAATCTGGTCGGTCCTCTCTATAATAACGAGCAAGTAATAGAGATTGAGACCGGTTGTCACAGCATTCTGTTATTGTTTCCTGGATTGAACTTCCTTGTTGTTCTGTACTTTTGCCCGCTCCCTGAGCGGGCTTTTTTTTACCTGCGCCGCGCTAGCTGTCGCTAAAGCTCAGCTGTGGCTGACTGCCGGAGCGGCTAACCCAAAATGCGCATAGGCATGTGGGGTAGCAATACGACCACGCGGTGTACGCTGCAAAAAGCCCTGTTGGATCAAATAGGGCTCAAGTACATCCTCAATCGTCTCTTTTTCTTCGCCAATCGCCGCAGCTAAGTTATCCAACCCCACCGGACCACCCAGAAATTTCTCAATAATAGCCAGCAATAGCTTACGGTCCATATAGTCGAAGCCGGCTTCGTCCACGTCGACCATAGCCAACGCCGCGTTGGCGATGGTTTGATCAATATGACCATTACCACGCACTTCAGCGTAATCCCGCACCCGTCGCAACAAGCGGTTAGCAATCCGCGGCGTGCCGCGCGAGCGGCGGGCAATCTCCAACGCACCAGTGGCGGTTAGATCCAGCTTCAAAAAATGTGCCGAGCGCCGAATAATACTGGTTAGCTCTTCCACATTGTAAAACTCGAGCCGCTGCACAATCCCAAAGCGATCGCGCAATGGTGAGGTTAAGGCGCCGGCACGGGTGGTTGCGCCAATTAGCGTAAATGGCGGCAAATCAAGCTTGATAGAGCGAGCCGCTGGGCCTTCACCAATCATGATATCCAGCTGGTAATCTTCCATAGCTGGATACAATATTTCTTCAACCACTGGGCTCAGACGATGAATCTCGTCAATGAATAGCACATCGTGTGCATCTAAGTTGGTTAACAATGCCGCAAGATCCCCTGCCTTTTCTAGTACCGGACCCGACGTTTGCTTAATATTTACATTCAGCTCGTTAGCAACGATGTTGGCGAGTGTGGTTTTACCTAAACCCGGCGGCCCAAAAATCAGCAAATGGTCGAGCGCTTCACCACGTTGCCGCGCCGCTTGGATAAAAATTTCCATTTGTTCGACCACATGTTTTTGCCCCGTGTAGTCGGCTAAACGCTTTGGCCGAATAGCCCGGTCAATGACTTCATCATCGCCGCTGGCAGCAGCACCGGTAATGCGATCAGGTTCAATCATCCGGCTAAACTCCGCAACGCTTGACGAATGAGTTCTTCACTGGCAGCGCCATCGCCTAAAGCTTTCACTGCAGTGGCGACCGATTTATCCGCTTGAGCCGGTTTATAACCCAGCGCTACCAAGGCACTAAACGCATCATCACGAGCGCTGCCTGGACCGCTTAACGTGGGTCGTAAATCACTAAAATCAATCGCCATGGCGTCACTCGCTGGGGTCATACTGCCCCAGTTACTCAGCCGATCACGCATTTCTACCACTAAGCGTTCAGCAGTTTTGCGGCCAACACCCGGTAGTTTGACTAAACTCGATACGTCATCATGGGTGATGGCATGAACAAACTGATGCGCCGTCATACCCGACATGATGGTTAGTGCTAACTTCGGCCCAACCCCTTGTGCTTTAATCAACTGGCGAAACAAGCTGCGCTCGGCAAAGGTATTGAAGCCATACAATAACTGGGCATCTTCGCGCACCACAAAATGGGTGATCACCCGCACCGCTTGGCCAACCTCAGGCAACTCGTACAAGCAGGTCATCGGCATTTGCAGCTCATAGCCCACGCCGTTCACCTCAATCATGATCTCCGGCGGATGTTTTGCGATTAAGGTACCGCTTAATTGTCCAATCACCGTCGCCCCCTTGGGTTACTTGCCGTGGTTAAATAGCTGTTGCGACTATGCGCATGACATAATGCCACGGCCAACGCATCAGCGGCATCGGCTTGCGGCCGCTGCGCTAACTTCAGCATCGCCATCACCATATGCTGCACCTGGCTTTTATCAGCCGCACCGGTACCCACAACTGCTTGTTTGACCAAGCGTGCGGCATATTCAGCTACCGGTAAACCGGCGCAGGCTGCAGCCACAATGGCGGCGCCGCGTGCTTGCCCCAACTTTAACGCAGAATCGGGGTTGCGTGCCATAAACACTTGTTCTATTGCAAATTCATCGGGCTGGAACTGCACAATCAGCTCACTGATACCATCATGAATCAGCTTCAACTTATCAGCAAGGCTTAACGGTGCTTTCACACTGCCTTGGGCATTAATACAACCACTGCCTAAGTAGGTCAGTTGATTGCCCTGCTGGCGAATCACCCCATAGCCGGTGAGCCGCGAACCTGGGTCAACACCCAAGATAATCGCCATTAGTGGCTGTTACCCTCGCTCGGTAGTTTCACCGCCACCCCTAATTCATCCAGTGCTGCGGTATTGGCAAAGCTCGGTGCATCGGTCATCACACAAGCCGCGGTCGTGGTTTTCGGGAACGCAATCACTTCACGAATCGAGCTGGCGCCGACCATCAGCATCACTAACCGGTCTAAGCCAAAAGCCAAGCCCGCATGCGGCGGCGTGCCGTACTTCAGTGCTTCCAGTAAGAAGCCAAACTTCTCCTGCTGCTCATCGGCGCTGATACCCAACAGGCTAAATACCACCTGCTGCATTTCGCTATCATAGATACGCACTGAGCCACCACCCACTTCCACCCCGTTCAATACCATGTCATAGGCATTCGAAATAGCATCCACTGGGTTGGCTTTGAGCTCAGCTGGGCTCATATTTTTCGGTGAGGTGAACGGATGGTGAATGGCCGCTAAGCCACCGTCATGCTGTTCGAACATCGGGAAGTCAACCACCCACAATGGCCGCCACGCGTCTTCAACCAAGTCAAAATCCTGGCCTACTTTCAACCGCAGTGCACCCAGTGCTTCCGCTACCACATGGGCTTTATCAGCGCCAAAGAAAATGATATCGCCAGTGCTGGCACCAACCCGCTGCACGATCTGCTCTAGCTCAGCATCCGGGATAAATTTTAGCACTGGCGATTGAATACCGTCTCGGCCAGCACTCAAATCGTTAATCTTCATCCACGCCAGACCTTTCGCTCCATAAATAGCCACAAACGCGGTGTAGTCATCAATCATTTTGCGGGTTACGNNNNCAGCGGATTACGCAGATCCGGCTTATCGCTGCCGTAGCGGCGCATGGCCTCGTGCCAAGTCATCACCGGGAACTTGCCCAAATCCACATCGAGCAACTCAAGGAATAATTTGCTGACCATGCGTTCCGTGACTGCCATCACCTGCTCGGCACTCATAAACGAGGTTTCAATATCAATTTGGGTAAATTCTGGCTGCCGATCGGCGCGTAAATCTTCGTCACGGAAACATTTGACGATTTGATAATAACGGTCAAAACCAGCCATCATCAGTAATTGCTTAAATAACTGTGGCGATTGTGGCAGGGCAAAAAACTTACCTTTATGAGTACGGCTGGGCACCAAGTAATCTCGCGCACCTTCCGGCGTTGCGCGGGTCAGCATCGGCGTTTCAATATCTAAAAAGCCAGCGTCATCCATAAACCGGCGCACCGCACTGGTGACCCGCGCCCGAAATTGCAGATTGGCACTCATTTGTGGGCGCCGCAGATCCAAATAGCGGAAGCGCAACCGCGCTTCTTCGCTCACCTGTTGATTAAAATCAATTGGCATGGCTGCCGAACGGTTCAAAATAGTCAGCTCGGTGGCCATCACCTCAATCTCGCCAGTCGCCATACTGCTATTCACTTGGCTATCAGGTCGTGCCCGCACTACCCCCGCCAATTGAATACAAAACTCTTGCCGCAGCTTGTTGGCGGTCTCGAGCAACGCACTGTTATCCGGGTCAAACACCACTTGCACTAAGCCGGTGCGATCGCGCACATCAATAAATATCAAACCGCCTAAATCACGGCGTTTGTTCACCCAACCACACAGGGTGATGGTTTGTCCAACCAGACTACGTTCAAGCTGTCCACTATAATGGCTACGCATGGGAGTTTCCTAACCAACACTGTCGAGGATATAAAGCGCTCCATTATAACGGACTAGCGCTATTTGTCAGCATTTGTTCCGCACCTTCGCTCGCCTGCGTGCTGGCTTTTTGCTAAAATCAGTCATCTTATCCAGCGAGCCCACAATAAGGAGTTGGCAGCGGTGTCTATCAGCAAGCGTGATGCTATTTTTGCCGAACCATTAGCACAGGTTGGCGACTTTGTTTTTGATGCCGCGGTGGTGGAAGTATTTCCCGATATGATCAACCGTTCGGTGCCTGGCTATCAGAGCATTTTGCAAGGTATTGGCCAATGGGCCAAGCGGCTGGTGCAGCCGCACAGCCGCGTCTACGATCTCGGTTGTTCGCTGGGTGCCGCGACCTTAAGCATGCGCCAGCAACTGGAAGGCCGTGACGGCGTCGAAATCATCGCCATCGATAACTCCAGCGCTATGGTGGAACGGTGTCAATTGCACCTTGATGGTTACCGCAGTGAGGTGCCGGTGCAGGTACGCTGCGAAGATATTCGCCACAGCGACATCGACCATGCCGCGCTGGTGGTGATGAACTTCACCCTGCAGTTTGTGCCACCCGAACAGCGTCACGCCTTGCTTGCACGCATCTATGCCGGCTTAAAACCCGGTGGCGCAGTGATCTTGTCAGAAAAATTCCGCGCCGAAGACGCCGCCATGGATGCCCTACTAGTCGACCTGCACCACGAATTTAAACGTGCCAACGGCTATAGCGAATTGGAAATTGCGCAGAAACGCGCGGCCATTGAAAACGTGATGCGTATTGACACCCTAAGCACTCATCAGCAACGGCTGCAAAGTATTGGCTTTGCCTTGCCGCAAGTGTGGTTCCAGTGCTACAACTTTGCTTCGCTCATTGCGATCAAGCCGGACTAACCATGGATCTATTCAAAGCAGACCTCGTCACTGTCGCGCAATCGCCTCTAAGCCATTGGCTTGAGGTCCTAGCGGCTCAGTTAAGTCATTGGCAGCAGCATCAATTACATGGTGAATGGGCCCATTGGCACAGCTGCGTGCGGCAATTACCGCAGCTACCGGCCCAGCACGTCAGCCTCGCCGATACCGTCAGCGTCAGCAGTGACAACCCCAGCAGGAGTGATCAACAGCGCATTGAAGGCTTGCTGAAACAACTGATGCCATGGCGCAAAGGCCCGTTTAGCCTGCATGGCGTCAGAATTGATACCGAATGGCGCTCTGATTTTAAATGGCGGCGGGTGGCACCTCATATTGGCGACTTAAGCGGCCAGCAGGTGATGGATATTGGTTGTGGCAGCGGTTATCACTTATGGCGCATGCTTGAAGCCGGTGCCGAACAGGTGTGGGGCATTGACCCTGGGCAATTGTTTGTGGCGCAGTTCTTGGCAGTGCGCCACTTTATGCCGACCGATCGTGCGGCGCGAGTGCATGTATTCCCACTCGGAGTAGATGACCTGCCGCCCCTGGCAAGCCTCGATACGGTGTTTAGTATGGGGGTGCTGTATCACCGCCGCTCGCCGATTGACTTCTTGCAGCAACTACATGGATTGCTGAAGCCCGGTGGCCGCTTGGTATTAGAAACCTTAGTGGTCGAGGGCGATCAACACACCGTACTCGTGCCCGGGCAAAGCTACGGCAAAATGCGCAACGTCTGGTTTATTCCCAGCACCGCGGCATTATTGCATTGGCTAGAGCGGTGTCGGTTCAAACAGGCGCGGGTGGTGGATGAGTCGGTGACACAGCGAGACGAACAGCGCCGCACTGAGTGGATGCAAGGGCAATCATTAGCCGATTTTCTCGACCCCTCTGACCCCAGTAAAACCATTGAAGGCTACCCCGCACCGCGCCGGGCAGTCATCATTGCCGAAGCTTAAGACTGCTGAAGCTTAAGACTGCCGAAGTCTAACTCAGTTACGATAAGTCTAAATTCGCTAAAAACCGCCGCATTTCAGCACCAATACTGGGGTGCCGCAGTGCCTGCTCAACAAATGCTTGGGCATAGCCCAACTTATTGCCACAGTCATTACTGCGGCCTTTCATGTAATAGGCATGCATCGGTTGTTGTTGCAACAGCATCGCCATCGCATCGGTAAGCTGAATTTCACCACCGGCTCCCTTCGGGGTCCGCTCTAGTAGCGGCCACAACGCTGCAGGAAAGACATAACGGCCAACCACAGCTAAATCAGAGGGCGCATCGGCAGCGGCTGGTTTCTCCACTAAGCGTTTAATCGGGGCTTGCTCACCCGGCGCTAATTGCACCCCGGCTAAGTCGGCAATACCGTATTGGTCGGTCATGTGCTTAGGCACCTGCTCAAGCATCACCTGCGCGGTCGCAGTGGCGTTAAAGTTGGCCACCATTTCGGCTAAGTTATCGCGCCTGAGGTCACAACTGCTGGCATCCACCAGCACATCAGGCAGCACCACGGCAAATGGCTCATCACCGACCACTGAGCGTGCACACAGCACCGCATGACCTAAGCCTTTAGCCTGCGCTTGGCGCACTGCCGCAATCGTCACCCCGTGCGGGAGCAGACTACGTAACTCAGCAACCAGTTTATCCTTGCCCCGCAATTCCATACTGGTCTCAAGTTCAAAGTGGCTATCAAAATGGTTTTCGATAGCGCCTTTGCTCGAGTGTGTGACAAAGATGATCTCAGTTAATCCAGCGGCAGCGCATTCTTCCACCACAAACTGAATCAACGGCCGATCCACCAACGGCAACAGCTCTTTGGCAATTGCCTTGGTGGCTGGCAACATCCGCGTGCCCAAACCAGCCACAGGGATGACAACTTTCTTTACCATACTAAAATCCTATTATTTTTTTGACTGCTCGCCTAAACCTTCATGGCCAGCGATGGTTTCTAACTCCTGATCAATACCTTCAGCAATGGTGCTAGGTTGCGCGCGCTCAGCGCCATGCATCCAACGTACCAACATGCCAGAAATCAACCACAACACCAGGGCGAATATCAGCAGGCCCACACCGACCCCGCCAAATACCATCAATAACCCAGAATATTCCGGCGCCAAACCAATTGCCGCAGCAACCTCATGGGAAAAGCTGTAGTTTGCCGCATTTTCACTAAAGGCACCGACAAAACCGGCTAAGAAGCTAGCGATAGCTGGCATCAAGAACCAAATACCCATCACCAATGAGGCTAAGCGCAATGGTGCCAATTTGGTCATCAGCGACAGTCCAACCGGGGAAATACACAACTCACCCAAGGTGTGGAATAAGTACGCCAGCACCAACCACATCATGTTGGCTTTACCGTAAAGCTGAATTTCGTACAAACCGAAAATCAAGAACATAAAACCAATGGCGGTAAGCACTAACCCGGCAAAGATCTTAATCGGTGCATCAGGGCTCTTATCACGCTTGTTTAATGCCACCCACAACACCGAAAAAATCGGTGCGAACAACAGAATGAACAATGGGTTCAATGACTGAAAGTAACCCGCCGGAATTTCCCGCTCGCCAAAGCTACGGTCGGTATATTGGTCGGCATAAATGTTCATCAAACCACCGGCTTGCTCAAAGGCCAACCAGAATACCGTCACAAAAACAAAGAGGAATAAAATCACGCGTAACCGATCAAACTCGATTTTAGTCAGTGGCTTTTTCACCCCACCAGAATTGAGTTTGTCTTGCTGGGCACCCGGCATTTTACCGATATCGCCCAAAAAGCGTTGAAACAGCAAGCCTTGAGTGAACACCGCAAGGGTCATGCCGATACC
>DIVC01000112.1:0-4858 GCA_002423905.1 Idiomarina sp. UBA6142 | reverse complement strand
GAGTGTGGGGTTGCCGCAAACAGGGTAAATTGCCCCGCCGCCATCAAAATACCACCAATCAAAATCGATTTACGTTGACCGAGGAAGTTATCGGCTAACCAACCACCCAGCAGCGGCGTGAAATACACTAAGCCAGTGTAATAGCCATAGAGCTTCAGCGCATCGCCTTGGCTCATACCAAAGCCGGGATTGAGCGATTCGGTGGCGGCCACCAAGGTCAATACCAACAACGCCCGCATACCGTAGTAAGAAAAACGTTCCCACATTTCGGTGGTAAACAGCACATATAACCCCTGCGGGTGGCCCCACAGTGTCTTATTCATTGGCCCCTGGCTCATACTTATTCCTCATGGTTATTATTCTTTTCAGCACAGCAGTGCGAAGCGCAGACGGGCTTTTATAACGCAAGAACCTTGCATGGCGCAAGGTTCATTGACTGGTAACGCGGTAATTAATGCGACAAATCAGTCAAACTGGTCAAAGAAATCATCATCCAGCTCATCTTCTTCACGCTGCGGCAACGGCGGTGGATTGCCGTCATAGACTTTATTGCGCCAATTTTGGAAGTAAGCCTCGCGCACAAAACTATACGAATCAAGCGAGTTTTCCATCAGTGCTTGTTGCTCTTGCAAGCGCAAGCGGGTATCCAGTGCTTTGATCACTAACCGCGCAAATGATACCCCACCATCCAGGTTGTCGATGGGGAAATACATGCCATCCACCACATCACCGCTGCGGTCAATCACCACCGTTGGGCCAAGCGCAGGTAGCATCAGGTAGGGGCCATCAGCCACGCCCCAGCTCGCCACCGTTTCGCCAAAACTCTCTGGCCGCACGTGAAGACCAAGATCACTGGCAACATCAAAAATACCCAACAAACCAACGGTACTATTAATGGCAAAACGCCAAAAGCTGACGCCAGCATCAGTCACCTTGCCCTGCAGCGCATTATTCAACACATACGATGGCTCACCGAGGTTATCGACCACATTGCGCAAGCCGCGTCGGCCCTGTTCTGGGATCTTGCCATAGGCTTGTGCGGCAGGCCATAAAATGGCGTCATCCAAATCCTGGTTGAAATCCCATAGGTCACGGTTCACCGTCTCAAACGGATCACGCGCATCGGCGAATGGATCACTCGGACTACTGCTACAGCCGCTCACCGTCAGCGCTAAGGCGACCATGAGCATAAAACGTGTTATCACCAATCTCTCCTTTGACCAGCAGCTAGCGTTCGCTATCATCGCCGTCATCAGTCACATCAATCATCAAACTGACCGCCTCGGTACCTGCTGCTACCACTTGCGGTTGGGCATCCAAATCACCAGGGCCAGCTTCAATCTGTTCATCAGCCGAAATACGTGCCATCACCTGCCACTGATCAAGGCTTGCCAAATTATAATCATCGAGCATGGCGTTGGCGTTGCTTAAGCGCACCGTAATCGGGAACTCACTCAGCGCTTGGCGCACCACAGCCGCCGGCATTGGATTGCCGCTGGGCGCGCGAATGTATACAAACAACGTCGCATTGTCGGGTACCCGTGCAGCAGCTTGCGCAGAAATGTTGACGGTAATAAGCACCCCTTGCTCAGCTAAACGTTGTTGCTGTTCAGCATCACCAATGGCGCCAATAATAGCAGCCCGCCGCGGGTCATCGTCAGTCAATTGTTGTAACAGAACATTCCAAGCAAAGATGGCTTGCTGCCAATCACCGCGCTGATAAGCCACCACTCCTAACAGTGATAAGCCTTCTAAATTCGCTGAATCGAGCGCTAACATGCGCTGCAACAATCGGGCCGCGCGGCTTATATGCTCGCCCTCGCCTAAGCTCACCAGCAACCGTGCATAGCTGCCGAGCATGCTCAGTCGGGTATCGTCAAGCAAATACGATTTTTCATAGGCCTCGAGGGCTTGCTCATACTGACCAAAGCGGCTCATGAGTTCGGCATAGATCATCCATGCGACTGGGTCATTCGGTTCACGCATTAATTTTAAGCGTAACCCCAATGCCACTTGGTCCACTTCTTCAGCGCTGATGTCAACCGGCTCAGTGCCACCAATACCCATCAGTTGTGGTAACACTTTTGGGCCTAATAGCGGTAACTGCTGATTGGCTTGAATGACTTGCTGCTGCAAGCCATAACTACCAAACAAGCCATAACCAATTGCACCCAGCACCATCACTAACAGTGCACTCAGCCAAATGCCAGTGCCAACGCGCTGGTCATGCACCTGCTCCAGTACTGAGTTTTCGTTGACAAAGCGTTTATCCAGCTCATTACGACTGCGCTGAGCGGCCTGCTCGGTTAAATAACCATCGCGCACTTCTTGCTCCAGCTCGGTTAACCGCTGTTCATACAGCTCGCGGTTGACCTCTAGCCGGGTAAGTTGTTGTTCACGCTGGCGCCGACCACTAATAAGCAGCATCACTCCAGCGCTCAATACCGCAGCAATTAACATGCACCAAAATAGCCAAATACTCATCAATTAGTCATCCTGTGCTGAAGCGTTGTGTTGGCGCAAGGCCGCCAAGGTGGCCTGTTCGTCAGCGCTGAGCTCGCTACTATCGCCACGCTGGCGGGCAATCAGTACGATCACCAGCGCACCAATCAGTATCAACCCCAAGGGTCCGAGCCAGAGAATCAGAGTGGCGGCGGTTATCGGTGGCTGGTAATGAGCAAAGTCGCCATAACGCGCCACCATATAATCAATCACCTGCTGCTTGGAGGCACCTTGTTGCACCATGCTATAGGTTTGGTCGCGCAAATCTTTGGCCAGCGGAGCATCCGAGTCGGCAATAGCCTGGTTCTGACACTTGGGGCAGCGCAACTCGCCAATCAGCTGCCGAAACAACTTTTCTTTCACCGGATCATCAAATTGATAGGTCTCTAAATTAGCCGCCTGGCTGGCGCTGGCTAAACTCAAACCAAGACTGACTAGCAACGCTAGCGCAAGCATGAGCTGCTTCATGATTGTGGCTCCTGTTGGTCGCTCGCTATGACCTCATAAGCCGCCATGAGCTCGGCATACATCGGCCCGATCACCTGCTGCCACACCCGCTCATTGACATCACCAACATGGCGATAGCGAATACGCCCTTGGGCATCAATGACAAAGGTTTCAGGCGCCCCGTAGACACCAAATTCAATCGCCACCCGACCACTTTCATCGAATAAATTAAGCTGGTAAGGATCACCCAAGGTATTGAGCCAGTTCACCGCTTTACTGCGCGAATCGTCTTTGTAATTTAACCCGACAATGTACACGCCTTGAGCGGCGAGTTGATTTAAGTAAGCATGCTCGGCACGGCAGGTGGGACACCAGGTTGCCCACACATTGAGCAACATCGGCCGACCCTGTAACACCTGTTCAGTGTAAATTTTTTCGGTATTGTAAATATCCGGTACGCTAAAGGCAGGTACTGGCTTGCCCACCAACGCCGAGCTCAATTCGGTCGGATCTGAGAACAAGCCGCGCAATAAAAATCCAACCAGGAGTAGGAAAGCAACCAGTGGCAGCGCTAAAATTACCCACCGCCATGGCTGCTGGTCGCCTGCTTGACTCATGCTGAAGCCTCCTGTGCCGCCGCGCGACGTTGTGAGCGATAACGTTTATCGCTCATCGCCAGCGCGCCACCAAGGGCCATCAAAATAGCGCCGAGCCAGATCCAGCGCACCAGCGGTTTCACATAAATACGTACCGCCCATGCCTGACTGTTGTCATCTAACGGTTCACCCAAGGCCACGTATAAATCGCGGGTAAAACCAGCATCAAGACCGACTTCGGTCATACTGATGCGCTGCACCGTATAAAAACGCTTTTCAGTGACCAGATCAGCTACCTTGCGGCCATCACGCCAGACGCTGAACTCAGCGTGGTCAGTGATATAGTTCGGCCCTTGCTGCTGGCTCAGCAGGTCAAAACGGAATTCATAACCTTGCACCACCACCGCTTCACCCGGTGCTAAGCGCACATCGCGTTCAACCTCGTATTGGCTCACCGCAGCAATACCGACCAGCGTCACAGCAAACCCTAAGTGGCCTAAAATCATCCCCCAATGGCTGCGCCCTAATTTGGTTAAGCCAGCCACTCCTTCGCCGCGTTGTTGGATGCGCAACCTTAATTCTTGGACCAAGGTCAGCACAATCCACAGCGCCAACACCAAGCCTAACCAGGTCATGGCATGCACCTGATCGGCCAGAATATAGGGCAGCGCATAGCCCAAGCCAATGGCCAGCACTAACGCTAACGCCAAACCGCTCAGTAATGGTTGCAGTTCTTGCCGCCGCCAGCGAAACAGCGGCCCTAAGCCCATGAGCAGTACAAAGGGTACAATCAACCAGGTGAACATTTGGTTGAAGAACGGCTCACCAATAGAGATTGAGCCTAAACCGAGCTCTTTATGCACCAATGGTAACAAGGTACCGAGCAACACCACAAAGGTGGCGGCCATCAACAAGATATTGTTACCCAGCAGCATCACTTCGCGTGACTTCACTTCATACTTAGTGTGACTGCCGACCGAACCAGCGCGCAGCGCAAACAGCAGCAGCGAACCACCAATCACTACCGCCAGCAAGGCCAGAATAAACAAGCCACGGGCTGGGTCAGTGGCAAACGCATGCACTGACACAATCACCCCTGAGCGCACCAAGAAAGTACCCAGCAAACTTAGACTAAAGGCCGAAATCGCCAGCAATACCGTCCAGGCTTTAAAAGCGCCACGTTTTTCGGTCACGGCGAGCGAGTGAATCAGCGCGGTACCCACTAACCATGGCATAAAGCTGGCGTTTTCAACTGGGTCCCAGAACCACCAGCCACCCCAACCCAGTTCGTAATATGCCCACCAACTGCCAAT
>DIVC01000034.1 GCA_002423905.1 Idiomarina sp. UBA6142 | reverse complement strand
GCTGATCACGCAAGGCATGTTGGAGGAGTTCGGGGTTCAAACTGCTATAGCTAAACAAACTGAACAGCGGTTGTCCTACTAAACGTTTGCGACTGCCATCCAAAATAGCTTCAGCAGTCGCATTCATGTAGTGGATACACAATGCATCATCCAGCACTAACACACCGGTGAGTAGTTGATCCAGTTGCGGATGCACCATTGTGGTGCAATCAGCCATTGCCACCAGTACCCCCTTGCCGGGCTGGCGAGAACACAGAAACCCGCTGCACATAAAATTCCACGGTGTCAGATTGTGCTAATTCGGTGCCGTCGGGGGCGAATACTCGCACTTGCAAACGCCGCTCACCACGGGCGACATCGCGCAAGATCACTTGCGTCAATGGGCCTTCATAGACCGGCACCGTATCAAGGCGCAATTGATAGCTAGGGTCGCCCTCAAGATTTTCAATGTCGGCCACCCACATCACCTCAAATTCACCACCGTTAGAACGTACGGTGTCTCGTGCGATAGGACTCGTGATGCGCACCGTGACAACCGGTGGGCCAGCTAGTTGAGGCTTTGTAAGGGCAGGGTTAGGCGTGCTAACAGGGACTACTACTTTGGCAAACTCAGTCACCACCGTATTTACTGCAATGGCTTCAGCGCCAGCTTGTGGCTGGTCTGAATATGAGCACACGCCATTGCTATCACACTTTTTATAGACTTGGCTGAGCGCCGGCGTGGCGACCAGCCCGAATACCACGGTACCAACCAGAAGCCCGAGCAAAGCGCATGTGGAGGCAAACTTACTCTGCATTTCGGGCTCCTTAAGTTGACACCAATTACACGCTGTAATACAGCTCAAATTCAACTGGGTGTACAGCTTGTTTGAGACGAATCACATCTTTCATTTTTACTTTGATGTAAGCATCAATCATGTCGTCGGTGAAAACGCCACCGGCAGTCAAGAAGCTGCGGTCTTCATCCAAGCTTTGCAAGGCTAACTCTAATGAATCACACACGGTTGGGATTAGTTTCGCTTCTTCTGCTGGCAAATCATATAAATCCTTATCCATGGCATCACCAGGATGGATCTTATGTTTGATACCATCTAAACCAGCCATCATCAAGGCTGAGAATAGCAAGTAAGGGTTCGCTGCTGGGTCAGGGAAACGTACTTCAATACGGCGCGCACGCGTGCTGGCAACCACTGGAATACGAATTGAGGCAGAACGGTTACGGGCTGAATAAGCCAGCATCACCGGGGCCTCAAAACCTGGCACTAAGCGCTTATACGAGTTCGTGGTTGGGTTAGCAAAGGCATTCAAGGCACGGGCATGTTTGATAATACCACCAATGTAGAACAATGCGGTTTCACTCAAGCCACCGTATAGGTCGCCGGCAAAGGTGTTTTTGCCATCTTTGCCCAATGACATGTGCACGTGCATACCTGAGCCGTTATCGCCAACTAATGGCTTCGGCATAAAGGTGACCGTTTTGCCATACGAATGGGCAACGTTATGCACCACATATTTATATTTTTGGATTTCATCCGCTTTATTGACCAGGGTATTAAAGCGGGTTGCCACTTCGTTTTGTCCAGCCGTGGCGACTTCGTGGTGATGCGCTTCTACGACCAAGCCAACTTGCTCCAACACTTCACACATGGTGCTACGAATATCATGACCTGAATCAACCGGTGGCACTGGGAAGTAGCCACCTTTTACGCGCGGACGGTGAGCTTTATTACCACCTTCAATTTCTTTACCTGAGCTCCAGGCTGCTTCTTCATCTTCAATTTTGAAGAATGAGCCCGCCATATCCGTGTGGAAGCGTACGCTGTCAAACATGAAGAATTCTGGCTCAGGACCAAATAAGGCGTTATCGAAGCCTTGAGTTTGTAAGTATTCTTCGGCACGACGAGCAATAGAGCGTGGGTCACGGCTATAGCCTTGCAACGTGTCTGGCTCTAAAATATCGCAGGTTATATTTACCGTCACGGCGTCGGTGAAAGGGTCTAATACCATGGTTGAACAATCAGGCATCAGCACCATGTCTGATTCATTGATATCCTTCCAGCCGGCAATAGAAGAGCCATCGAACATTTTGCCTTCTTCGAAGAATTCTTCGTTAATTTGTGATACTGGGATGGTTACATGCTGCTCTTTGCCAAGTGTGTCAGTAAACCGCAAATCAACGAATCGGACTTCTTTCTCAGCGATAAACGCCATAACTGCTTTAGGTGATGACATGTGATCCTCCACGATCGTGCTTGTCGAAATAGTTTTCGGTCCGTGCTGATGCAGGGCCCTATGAGTTACTGATGTAAGCTAAGCAAAGCGCATGCCAGAACAAATAACACACTGTTTTTACTAGCCAAATAAAATTATTTGGCAAATCGTAGCGATTTATCCACCGTGCCCACCCAGCTATTGCACCGCCGTGGTGCAATAGCTGACCGATAATACGCACCATATTAGTGCAATAGCGGTAAATCCGCAAGAAACTACGCAATACCTGACTACTTTAGTGCGAATTTTCTGGCGTCTCGATGTTGAGCGGCGTATAATGCGCCGCTATTTTGACCAAATCTGGTGTTTTCTACCTCGGTAGTCCCCACCGTCGCGTTTTTTTATACAGGCTCCATTTTAATGACTATTAAAGCAACCGAACTTTCGAAGCTGCGCAATATCGCGATCATCGCGCACGTTGACCATGGTAAAACCACCTTGGTTGATAAGCTGCTCCAGCAATCAGGCACGTTAGTAAGCCGTGGTGGTGACTCAGACGAGCGCATCATGGATTCCAACGACCTCGAAAGAGAACGGGGTATCACCATTTTGGCCAAAAACACTGCGATTAACTATAACGAGTATCGCATCAACATTCTTGACACTCCAGGCCACGCCGATTTCGGTGGTGAAGTGGAGCGCGTACTGTCGATGGCAGACTCCGTATTGTTGTTGGTTGATGCGGTTGATGGCCCCATGCCACAAACCCGCTTCGTAACCCAAAAAGCCTTCTCGCACGGCCTCAAGCCTATCCTGGTAGTCAACAAAATTGACCGCCCAGGCGCACGCCCTGATTGGGTAGTGGACCAAGTGTTCGATTTGTTCGATAACTTAGGTGCTACCAACGAGCAGCTAGATTTCCCTATTGTTTACGCCTCGGCGTTAAACGGTTACGCGACCTTAGATTACAACAACCCAAGCACTGACATGCAGCCGTTGTTTGAAACTATCATTGGCAAAGTGGCGCAGCCTGACGCGGATCGTGACGGCAAACTGCAAATGCAGATTTCCCAGCTCGATTACTCCAGCTATGTGGGTATCATCGGTATCGGTCGTATCAAACGCGGCGCGATCAAAGTTGGCCAGCAAGTCACTGTCGTTGGCGCTGACGGCAGCCAACGCAACGGTAAAGTCGGCCAGGTGTTCGGCTACTTAGGTCTGGATCGTATCGAGACCGACCAAGCCAGTGCCGGAGATATTATTGCGGTCACCGGTTTAGGTGAGCTGAAAATTTCTGACACCATTTGTGCCGCCGGTGCGGTTGAGGCGATGAAGCCTTTAATGGTTGATGAGCCGACTGTGACCATGACCTTCCAGGTCAACACCTCACCGTTCTCAGGCAAAGAAGGTAAATTTGTCACCTCGCGTCAGATCCTTGAGCGTCTGAAACAGGAATTGAAGCACAACGTAGCTCTGCGCGTGGAAGAAACTGACAACCCAGATCGCTTCCGGGTGTCAGGCCGCGGTGAATTGCACTTAGGTGTATTGATTGAAAACATGCGGCGCGAAGGCTTCGAGTTGGCGGTATCACGCCCAGAAGTGATCATGAAAGAAGTTGACGGTGAGAAAATGGAACCGTTCGAGAACCTAACCGTTGACGTTGAAGAGCAGCATTCAGGCTCAGTGATGGAGAAATTGGGCATTCGTAAAGCCGAAATGACCAATATGTCACCGGATGGTAAAGGCCGTGTGCGTATCGATTTTGTAGTACCAAGCCGCGGCTTGATTGGCTTCCAAACCGACTTTATGACGCTGACCTCAGGTTCAGGTTTGATGTACCACAGCTTCGACCATTACGGCCCATTCAAAGGCGGTAAAATTGGTCAGCGTACCAACGGCGTATTGATTTCTAACGCGCAAGGCAAAGCCTTAGCCTACGCCTTGTTTAACTTGCAAGAGCGCGGCCGCTTAATGGTCTCGCACGCGGATGAAGTGTATGAAGGCCAAGTGGTTGGGGTACATAACCGTTCTAATGACCTGACCGTCAACGTGTTAAAAGGTAAGCAGTTAACCAACATCCGTGCTGCTGGTACCGATGAAGCATTGACCTTAACGCCACCGATCAAGCTATCGCTAGAGCAAGCGTTAGAGTTTATTGATGACGACGAGTTAGTTGAAATTACGCCAAAATCGATTCGTATTCGTAAGCGTATGCTGACCGAGAACGAGCGTAAACGGGCAAGCCGCTAATAGCGGCTTGGGCATCACTGCCCACTAGGTAAGGTTATGCACGACAATATTTGGCAACAAGTTCAATTCGAAGCAGAACTGCTGAATAACGTGACACTGGTTTGTCACGTTATTCAGAGCTTTCTGAATGACGTGCCGAAGGCTTTAGCGGCTATTGACAGCGCTTTCGCGCATAACAATAGTAACGAATTAGCTAAAGCCGCTCATTATTTGCATGGCAGTGCTGCACAGTTGCAGCTCACTGCATTAGCACAGCTCTGTAAAACACTTCAGCAAGACGCCCTACAAAACATCATCAACGCATCCTGCGTTGAGCAAATCCGTAGTTGCATTGCCGTCACCCAATTACGATTAAACGATTATGTGCGGGTTAAACATCCTCACGTGCAGTAAGTGCCTCATTTATTTCACTCACTACCCGATGAATATTAAACGGCTTACTGATAAAACCATACATGCCAATTGCTTTGGCTCGCTCAGCTAAGCCACCAGAATTATGCGCCGTTACTAAAAAGCTAATCGGATGATCGACCAATTCGATTTTTATCCGTAAATACAAATCAAGACCACTTAAATCGGGCATGCTCTGATCAACCAATAACACATCCGCTTTGTTCAGTCTCAAATACGGAATAACATCGGCTGGGTGGCTAAACGCAACGACAGATTTAAATCCTGCCAATTTAAGCACTTCGGTTAGCAATATAAGATTGGTAGAGTTATCATCAACCACTACGATCTTGGCTAACGGATAGTGAGCAGTTAGTGTATTCATTGTGTCGATTCCTCTGCTCTCACTAACGATAAGGTAAATATACTGCCGCTATCCAAGGTACTGCTCACGCTAATTCTTCCGCCCATACGTTGGGCTAAATCTCGGCAAATAGTTAAACCGATACCGGTTCCCTGTATTGCCGATGCTTCTTTACCGATCCGTACAAAGGGTTCAAATATTCGTTCTAAATTGGCCATGTCTATCCCCTTACCTTCGTCACGAATATGGATCAACACGTAATTTTCATCGTACTCAGAGGTGATATAAACATGCCCATTTTGGCGGTTATATTTAATTGCGTTACTCAATAGATTGATGAGAATTTGCCGTAATCTGCGCGCGTCCGCTAACACCAGCGGCGCTTTATGCCGAACAAAGTGCAATCGCACCTGTTGCTCTGCAGCATTAGCTTGCACTACATCAATGGCTTCATCGATCCTGTTGGAAATATCCATGACCTTCATATCTAGCGACAACTCGTTGGCCTCAAGCTCGCTCTGGGTCAAAATATCATCCACTAAATTACGTAAATGCTCGCTGGCCTGCTTAATTTGAGTCACTGCAGTTTTTTGAAAATCACTCAGATCACCTAATTCAGCAACTTGAGTAAAGCCAATAATGGCCGATAATGGCGTTCTTAGTTCGTGCGTGACTGACGATAAAAACAGTGACTTCGCGCGGTTAGCTTGATCGGCCGCTTGCTTGGCCTGCTGCAAGTGCAATTCGGCACGCTTGCGCTGATCAATATTACTAACCGTAGCAACCACTTTACGCGTCTGATTGCGTTCATCAAATACGCCCGTGCCGCGCACTTGCATCCACAAATAGTTCTGATCAGCGCAACGTATCCGTAGTTCAGAATTATAGGGTTTACCCTCATTGACTGCTTCTTTGAGTCTAAGATTGGCCTCGATACGGTCATCCTGATGGACTAAATTCATCAGCAAGTGCAGTGCCTCAGAATCATGCTCAGAATCGTATCCTAGTACCTGCATTAATCGATTGGTCCCAAACACAATCTGCTGATTGGTATCTATCTCAACCACTATATCGCCGCTGGTTTGCAGCGCCTGTCGTAAGCGTTTCTCACCGGCGGTAATACGTTCCACATAGGTACTCAAGACAGAAGCCATCGAGTTCAGACTAGTACCTAAGTCGTTTAATTCGATCAATGGTGATGATTGTTCTGGTTCTATGCTGTAGTTCTGTTGCTCAATTTTTTTCAGTCGCTGTTTGGTTGTCGCGAAGGCTGCCTCGAGAACCCCACTAAACCCTTGGGTTCGGCGCCAAATATAGAAAAAGAACGCGATATAAAACAGCACCAAACCAGCAATCATCCAATAAACTACCTGATTTAATTCACGATTTAGCGCATTGGTTTGTTCAAACAGGGCCTGGTCATTTACTACGGTAATTAACTTCCAATTTGGTCCAGCTACGGTCTGCCAACCAAACATCAGTTGTCGACCCTGTTGGCTGCTTGATGAAGTGCCACTGGTAGCAGCAAGCGCTGTACTTAGCAGCGAGAAATCGCGGTTTGAGCGCAAACTATGACGTTCATCTTGACCAGTTAATTCATAAACCTTATCGACCCCAGCCTCGGTCGGCAGTGCTTCGAGCCCGAGCTCAGCCGCTCCACGGGGGCTAAGAGCGACAATATTTAAATGCTCATCCACCAACATGGCGTAACCGTTCCACGGCAGTTCTAAGGCTTCGACTTCCGCAATAAGTGTTTTAATCTGCAAATCAAACCCTGCCACTCCCGCAAACTGGTTGTTGATATAAACAGGCTTGACAGCTGTTGTCATCCAACCCTGCCCAGCAGGGTCCAAGTAGACCTCGGTCCAGCGTACGTGGCGGTCAGGATTATGTTTTGGATCGCCTAAAAAGAAGAAGCTAAACAGGCTGACGTCAACATCGTGCGGATACTGATTCACCACATCAAAATAGGGGTAGATATGATTAAACGAACCAGCATCATTAAAGTAGACTTGGGTAACTAAGTGACTATGGGTAACCAGCGATTTCATTAATCCATCGACGGCAATCAACCTATTTGCGCGTTCTATATTATGTGCTGAACCATCTCTGGGCGGTGGATAAAACGTAGCCGAACTGCCATTATCATAGCGCGTGTGGTAGATATTTTCGGCAGAGAACGTACGTCGTTCTAATTCTGCCGCAGGTGGTTGGTAGCTTTCATCAGTAAATGCCTGGGTAACCGCATCTACATATACGTCAAGCCCATTACTAACGCTCAATAAGCGGCTGTCTAAATAGGCGGCATAACGATTGGCACTAAACTGCAATTCGCTAATAGCAACTTTGCGGAGATAATCTGTATTGCGGTCGTTGACTGTTTGTACGCTGACCACATACACCAGTATGAGTACGGACTCAACAACCAACAACGGCACTAATGCATGACGTGAAAACGCCATCCATAACCATTGTCTCACCGAAGTTGGCCGCAGCTGCTCCGCACTTTTTACTCCCCGACCAACCAACAGCATTCTCCTCAC
>DIVC01000101.1:13546-17901 GCA_002423905.1 Idiomarina sp. UBA6142 | reverse complement strand
AGTGGTCATCTGGTTAGCGAGCAGCTCCTAAAATAGCCTGCATTGCGTCAATGAATGCTTGGTTTTCATGAGCTAAACCAATGCTTACGCGCAAATGATTCGGTAATGCATAGCCGGCTATCGGCCGCACAATCACTCCGGCCTGCAACAGTTGCTGATACATAACTGCGGCTTGAGGACCTACTTCAATGGTCAAAAAGTTGCCCCACGATGGAATGTACTGCAAACCATTAGCATCACAAAAAGCAATCAACTGCGCCATACCCTGCTGATTGATTTGCACCGATTGCGCCAGATAGTCATCGTCATCCAATGCCACTTCGGCGGCACGCAGACTCAAACTGTTCATATTAAATGGCTGGCGAAGACGGTTTAAATAATCAGCAATACTTGGATGGGATACCGCAAAGCCAGCCCGCAAACCCGCTAAACCATACGCCTTAGAAAAGGTACGACTAACAATTAAGTGTGGAAATTCAGCGACCCAAGCCATCGAAGGGGCACGTTCCGCTTGGTTCACATATTCTGAATAAGCTTCATCAAGCACGACCAAGATATGCTCTGGTACCTGTTTGATGAAATCGTATAACTCAGCCGTCGGTAAAAATGTTCCGGTCGGATTATTAGGGTTGGCAATAAAGATCATTTTGGTACGAGTAGTAATGGCCGCCAACATCGCCGCTAAATCATGACCATAATCTTTCGCCGGTACCGACACACCTTTAGCGCCAAGAGCTTGCGTTACCAGCGGGTAAACCACAAAGGCATGTTGTGAATAAATCACTTCATGCTGGTCATTCACATAAGTGCGGGCCACCAGCTCAAGAATATCGTTCGAGCCATTACCCAAGGTGATTTGATTAATTTTTAAGCCAAACTTATCCGCAATTTTGCTTTTCAGGTAAAAGCCATTGGCATCGGGATAACGCGCTAGTCCACTCAGTTGCTCGGCTAAGGCCTGTTTCACCTTGCTACTCAAACCCAGTGGATTTTCATTGGAGGCCAATTTGACAATATTTTTGATACCCAGCTCGCGTTCAAGCTCCTCAATCGGCTTACCGGCTTGATAGGGGCTCAAATTACGGATACCCGCATTAGCCAGCAGTTGGGCGTTAAATTCCGACATCATACTTCCTTAATTAGTTACGCTTTTTTCTCAAAATCAGCCATAAAGGCCAACAAGGCGTCTACCCCAGCCATCGGCATCGCGTTGTAGATGCTGGCGCGCATACCGCCAACAAACCGGTGACCCCTGAGCCCCAGCAAACCGTGCAGTTCGGCCTCACGCAAAAAGCGTTCATCGAGACCAGCGTCAGCCAGCAGAAACGGCACGTTCATCAATGACCGGTAATGCGGATGAACTGGGTTGGAATAGAAGCTTGAACGATCGATAAAATCATACAATTTGGCTGCTTTAGCACGGTTTAATTGTTCCATTGCAGCAACACCGCCGTGCCGTTTAAGCCATTGAAACACCAAGCCCGACAAATACCAGGCAAAGGTATTTGGGGTGTTGTACATGGAGCCCTCTTTGGCTTGTACGGTATAGTCCATAATGGTCGAGGTGTTACGCTGCGCCCGACCCAGTAAATCATCGCGGACAATGGCAATGGCAAAACCGGATGGGCCGATATTTTTCTGCGCTCCAGCATAAATCACGCCGAATCGCGATACATCTAAGCGAGTCGAGAGAATATTCGACGACATGTCGGCCACCACTGGTGCGCGCACATCAGGAATATCATGAACGGCAATACCATCCACGGTTTCGTTCGGACAATAATGAAAATATGCGGCGTTGTCAGATAACTGCCACTGATCTGGCGCGCTAATTGCCTTGCCCTGCTCGGTCTGTTGCGGACCGCCAACAACATTCACCTGTGCCACATACTTCTGTGCTTCACGAATGGCAAATTCTGACCAAATACCACAGTTGAGATAATCGACGGTGGCGCCCGGATCAGCGATATTCTGCGCCACCGCACTAAACTGCCCACGCCCGCCACCATGCATAAACAACACCTGATAGTTAGCAGGAATCGCCATCAGCTCACGAAGGTCTTGTTCCGCCTCTGCGGCCATGCGCATAAAGGCGGGATCGCGATGACTAATTTCTAGCACTGAGATGCCACAATTGCGCCAGCTGAGAAATTCAGCTTGAGCTTGCTGCATCACCTCTGCCGGCAGCATTGCCGGCCCCGCGGAAAAGTTAAACGGGGCACTCATGCACGTTAATCCTTCTGGCTATCGTCGGTTACATCGGCAGCGTCGCTATCATCCGCATCAGCGCCGTCATCATCTAAATCATCATCTAAATCATCAGTACTTAGCTCGTCGTCACCATCAACCGGTTCATTGAGCAGCACATCCGTTTCATCCAGCTCTTCGCTTTCATCAATACGCTGCAAGCCGACCACAAATTCATCATCGCCGGTACGGATTAGACGCACACCTTGGGTGTTACGACCAACCACTGACACTTCGCTGACACGGGTTCTAACCAAGGTACCTTTATCGCTGATGAGCATGATTTGATTATCGCTCACACACTCCATAGCTCCCACCACTAAACCATTACGCTCACTGACTTTGATCGACAGCACGCCTTTGGTTGCTCGACTCTTCGCTGGGTAATCTGCCAGTGGTGTGCGTTTACCATAGCCGTTTTCAGTTACCGTTAGGATACAAGGCTGCTCGTCGTCGGCACTGCTACGACTTGGCACAATGAGTGACACCACTTTTTGCCCTTCGGCTAGACGGATACCACGCACACCAGTAGCAGTACGGCCCATGGAACGCACTTGCTCTTGGCTAAAGCGCACTACTTTACCGCCATCTGAGAACAACATCAGTTCATCCCCAGCAGAAGTAATAGCGACACCAATGAGTTCATCACCGTCGTTTAAGTTCAGCGCAATAATACCGGTTGAACGTTGCCGTGAGTATTCCACCATTGGGGTTTTCTTAATGGTACCGTTACGCGTTGCCATCACCACAAACTTATCTTCTGGGTAATCACGGGTTGGTAAGATGGCAGTGATGCGTTCGTCGGCCTCAAGCGGCAGTAAGTTCACAATTGGACGCCCACGTGCGGTGCGACTGGCAAGTGGTAACTGGTAAACTTTCATCCAGTAGATACGCCCGCGGGTTGAGAAGCACAATATCGTGTCGTGGGTATTAGCAACCCATAAGCGTTCGACAAAATCTTCCTCTTTCATCCGTGTTGCAGCTTTGCCTTTGCCACCGCGACGTTGCGCTTCATACTCGGTCAGCGGTTGGTACTTGACGTATCCAGCATTGGATAGCGTCACCACCACATCTTCTTCGTTGATTAAATCTTCCATACTAATGTCGTGCGCAGCCGCTGTTATTTCAGTACGGCGGGCGTCACCATAATCGGCACGGATTTTTTCTAGTTCTTCACGAATGACTTCCATCAACCGCGCTGAGCTGTTCAAAATGTGCAGTAAGGCTTCAATTTGAATCAAGATCTCTTTGTACTCGTCTAAGATCTTTTCATGTTCAAGCCCAGTTAATTTTTGTAAGCGTAAATCAAGAATGGCTTGCGCCTGTTCTTCGGTTAAGAAGTACTGGCCTTCACGAATACCATACTGCTCTTCTAAATGATCGGGACGCGCGGCATCCACTCCAGCGCGCTCAAGCATGGCGGCAACATCGCCCAATTGCCAAGCCCGTGCGATTAAGCCAAGCTTAGCGTCGGCAGCCGTTTTCGAGGCCCGAATTAACTCAATAATTTCATCAATATTGGCCAGTGCAATGGCGAGGCCTTCTAAAATGTGAGCCCGTTCACGCGCTTTACGCAATTCATACACCGAACGCCGTGTTACTACTTCGCGCCGATGCAGAATAAAGCACTTCAACATGTCCGGTAAGTTGAATAACCGCGGTTGGTTCTTGTCCAACGCCACCATGTTGATACCAAACACCACTTGCATTTGGGTATTGGCGTACAGGTGATTCAAAATAACCTCGGTGACTTCACCGCGTTTGATTTCGATCACGATACGCATGCCGTCTTTGTCAGATTCGTCGCGCAGACCGGTAATACCTTCGATACGCTTTTCTTTGACCAGTTCGGCAATTTTTTCAATCAAGCGGGCTTTATTCACCTGATACGGGATTTCGTTGACGATGATGGCTTCACGGCCATTACTATCGGTTTCGATGATCGCTTTGGCGCGCAAGTGAATACGGCCACGCCCGGTTTTATAGGCTTCAATGATACCAGCACGGCCAGAGATGCTGGCAGCGGTCGGGAAGTCAGGGCCTGGAATATATTCCATTAACTCTTCAATGGTAATATCCGGGTTGTCGATCATCGCCAAACAGCCATT
>DIVC01000101.1:0-13508 GCA_002423905.1 Idiomarina sp. UBA6142 | reverse complement strand
GGCACAAAATCAACGGTTTCTTTATCCAGATCAGACAGCAGTTCGCTGGCAATTTTGGCCATACGAATTTCGGTGTAACGCATGGCAGCGGCGGAGTCACCATCGACCGAGCCAAAGTTACCCTGACCATCGACCAACATGTAACGCAACGAGAACGGCTGGGCCATACGTACAATGGTATCGTACACCGCACTATCACCGTGAGGGTGATACTTACCAATCACATCACCGACAATACGGGCCGATTTTTTGTAGGGTTTGTTGTAGTCATTGCGCAATTCATTCATGGCGAATAGCACCCGACGATGGACCGGTTTGAGGCCATCACGAACATCCGGTAGCGCACGACCGACAATCACGCTCATAGCGTAGTCGAGATACGAGCTCTTTAGCTCATCTTCAATATTGACCGGAACGACTTCTCTGCCGAGATCACTCATAGCTTTATCCCTAAACGACTATCTTTTTATAATTGTATGAATGCGTGCATTGTACCCGTAGCACTGTCGCATCGCATCCTTTTTTCTGGCGCTTTTTTTACCGCCAGAGGTTGGGTACACTGTACCTACTTTTCAGCCGCAGCAGAAGTACCTCATGCAAACCAAGGCCAATAACGTTGACCCCAAAGAGATCGAAAAATTTAGTGCCATCGCCTCGCGCTGGTGGGATCCCGAGGGGGAATTCAAGCCGCTACATCAAATTAATCCGTTACGCATGCAGTTTATTCAACAGCACTGTGCGGGCGTATTCGGCTTAACAACATTAGATATCGGCTGCGGTGGCGGTATTTTAGCTGAAGCATTGGCCAATGCGGGCGCTCAGGTCACTGGCATTGATTTAGCCGATGCCGCATTAGAAGTAGCGCGGCTGCATGCGCTGGAAAGCAAGGTTAGCATTGATTATCAGTTCATCAGCGCGGAGCAATTTGCCGAGCAGCATAGCGAACAATTCGACTTAGTGACCTGTTTAGAGATGCTGGAGCATGTGCCCGACCCCGCAGCAATTATTCAAGCCGCAGCCAAGGCATTAAAACCGGGCGGTAAAATTTTCTTTTCGACCTTAAATAGAAAAATAAAATCGTGGCTATTGGGTATTGTCGCAGCGGAATATCTGCTGCAATGGGTGCCCAAAGGTACGCACCAACATGATAAGTTCATTCAACCCGCCGAATTATTGCGCATGACCGATGCTGTCGGTCTCGAGCCGGTGGCAATGACCGGCCTGCATTATCTGCCCTGGCGTGGCTTTTATCTTGACCAGAGCAATGTCGATGTCAATTATATCGTGTGCTTATGCAAACCGTTGTAACACCACAAGCGGTCTTATTTGACCTTGATGGCACCTTGTTAGATTCCGCCGATGACTTAGGCGCCGCCCTGAATGCTGTCCTCGCTGCGGAGCAGCGGCCGGCGGTCAGTGCTGACTGTTACACGCCAATCGCCTCGCATGGCTCGTATGGGTTATTGCGGTTCGCTTTCGGTGACGAATTTGAGCCGCGTAAAGACCAGTTAAGGCGTGAGTTTTTGCGCTACTATGCGGCTAAAGTGGTGGTTCATTCGCGCTTATTCGACGGTGTTGAACAGTTATTAAATGGCTTGTCTGAACGTGGCATTCAGGCCGGCATCGTTACCAATAAACCAGCAGCCCTCACCCACCTTGTACTGCCTTATTTTCCATGCCTGCAAGCGCTGCCGGTGGTGGTTAGCGGTGATACCCTCGCAGTCGCCAAGCCTCATCCACAACCACTGCTCTATGCCGCTGAATTGTTACAGTTAGCCGCGTCACAATGCTGGTACGTGGGCGATGCCGAACGCGATATTCAAGCCGGTAAAGCAGCCGGTATGCATACGGTGCTGGCACGTTATGGCTATATTCATGCGAATGACCAACCCGAGCAGTGGGGTGCACATGCCGATATTGAGCGGCCACAACAGCTATTACAACTCATACCCTAGTTGGATAAACCAGAGTGGTAACACAAGATATAGTAGCGACCACAAAAAACCCCGCTATATGTTGTGTAAGCCACGTGGTTATTGGCTTATATCCAGTCTGTCTTAATAGTGACTATGAAAGATCAAAATTTCATAAAAAAATAATTTAAATCACTTGCATTCGCTAAGAGGCTATTAGTACAAGACTTTCCGCGCCATGACTGATGTTTACTCGGCCAAAATGTCAGCATTTAGATCATCTCCCGCTTGATCAGTGAAGCAGAAGTGCTAATCTAGCACTATCTATCGCAACCCTAGATATAGTGTGCAATCGGGTCAAACCGCCACCAGCCCCACTATATCTTGTGGCGACGTACAATAATCAAAAATGACAATTTATGGGTGTGCCGCATGAATCAACGACTCTTTGTGACCAAACGCAGTGGCGAACGTGAACCACTGGACCTCGATAAAATCCACCGTGTTATCGACTGGGCCGCGGAAGGGCTAAACAATGTTTCTGTCTCTGAAGTAGAGATCAAATCGCGCATTCAATTTTATGACGGCATAAAAACCGAAGATATTCACGAAACCATTATTAAAGCGGCCGCAGATTTAATCTCAGAAGAAGCTCCTGATTATCAATATCTAGCTGCGCGGCTTGCTGTTTTCCACCTCCGTAAATTGGCCTTTGGCCAGTTCGAACCGCCACACCTGTATGACCAAGTGAAAAAAATGGTAGCTAATGGTCGCTACGACAAACATTTGCTCGAAGACTATAGCCAAGCTGAATTTGCAGCGATGAATGACTTTATTGATCATAATCGTGATATGAATTTTTCCTATGCCGCCATTAAACAGCTTGAAGGCAAATATTTGGTCCAAAACCGGGTGACCGGTGAGATCTTCGAAAGTGCACAGTTTCTTTATGTTTTAGTTGCTGCCTGCCTATTTGCCAATTACCCGCGCGAAACGCGCATGCAATATGTGCAGCGTTTTTATGATGCCACATCGCTATTCAAAATTTCTTTACCGACACCGATCATGTCGGGTGTTCGTACGCCAACACGACAGTTCAGCTCGTGCGTTCTGATTGAAGCAGGAGATAGCCTTGATTCCATCAATGCTACCGCTTCGGCCATTGTAAAATATGTCTCACAACGCGCTGGTATAGGTATCAATGCTGGACGCATTCGTGCTTTAGGTAGCCCAATTCGCGGTGGTGAAGCCTTCCACACCGGCTGTATTCCGTTCTATAAATACTTCCAAACGGCGGTCAAGAGCTGTTCCCAAGGTGGTGTTCGCGGTGGCGCTGCTACCCTATTCTATCCGCTCTGGCATTTAGAAGTAGAAAGCTTGTTGGTACTCAAGAACAATCGCGGTGTGGAAGAAAACCGCGTGCGTCATCTCGACTATGGGGTGCAATTCAACCGTGTTATGTATAACCGGTTAATTAAAGATGATTACATCACGCTATTTAGCCCATCCGATGTACCAGGCCTATATGATGCGTTCTTTGCCGATCAAAATGAGTTTGAACGGCTCTATAATTTGTATGAAAAAGACGATTCAATTCGCCAGAAACGAATTAAAGCTATCGAGCTGTTTGGGTTATTCATGCAAGAGCGCGCCTCAACCGGTCGTATCTACTTGCAGAACGTTGACCATTGCAATACCCACAGTCCATTTGACCCAGCGGTAGCGCCAATTCGGCAAAGTAACTTATGTCTTGAAATCGCCCTACCGACCAAGCCGTTAGGGCATGTCAACGACCCAGAAGGTGAAATTGCCCTGTGTACGTTGTCAGCTTTTAATTTAGGCGCCATAAAATCATTGGACGAAATTGAAGAACTCGCTGATTTAGCGGTTCGTGCTCTCGATAGCTTATTGGAATATCAAGACTACCCAGTACCTGCTGCATTTAACGCCTCTATGGGGCGCCGCACCCTAGGTATCGGCGTGATCAACTTTGCCTATTATTTGGCCAAAAATGGCGTTCGTTATTCCGATGGTTCAG
The DNA here is from genome assembly GCA_002423905.1 of Idiomarina sp. UBA6142. GTDB lineage: Bacteria > Pseudomonadota > Gammaproteobacteria > Enterobacterales > Alteromonadaceae > Pseudidiomarina. The sequence continues at coordinate 9,557 of DIVC01000101.1, read as the reverse complement.
CCAATGGCTTAGTGCATCGTACCTTCGAAGCCATTCAATACTACTTGATGAAAGCATCGGTTAATTTAGCCAAAGAATTAGGCCCTTGTTCAAAGTTTAATGAAACCACCTATGCCAAAGGTGTGATGCCAATCGATACCTATAAAAAAGACCTCGACGCAGTATGCCAAGAGCCATTGCATCTCGATTGGGAACAATTACGCGCCGACGTCGTCAAGCACGGTATGCGCAACTCTACCCTGTCGGCATTGATGCCATCAGAAACTTCATCACAGATTTCTAATGCGACCAATGGTATAGAGCCACCGCGCGGCCATATTAGCGTCAAAGCCTCTAAAGATGGCATCACTAAGCAAGTGGTACCGGAATATGAGCGGTTGAAAGATGCCTATGAACTGTTATGGACTATTCCGAGTAATAAAGGTTATCTGGAGCTGGTTGGCATCATGCAAAAGTTTGTCGACCAAACCATTTCTGCGAACACCAACTATGACCCGAATAAATTTGATGGTGGTCGAGTACCCATGAAGCAATTGCTGCAAGATCTATTGTATGCATACAAACTCGGTATCAAGACCTTGTATTATCACAACACTCGCGATGGTGCGTCAGATAATCAAGTTGACCTGCGCGACAAAATTGATGCAAAGCAAACCGAACAATCGAACCAAGCTGCAACCGTAGCGTTGGTAGCTGAAGATGATGATTGTGCCGGCGGCGCCTGCAAAATCTGATAGAGGAAGTAACGAAGATGAGTTATTCAACGTTTAATCAGACCGCAAGCAACCCATTACTGGAGCCGATGTTCTTCGGTAACTCAGTGAACGTGGCCCGCTACGATCAACAAAAACATGTGATTTTCGAGAAATTGATCGAGAAACAGCTGAGCTTTTTCTGGCGCCCAGAAGAGATTGATGTCAGCCGTGATCGGGTCGACTTTAATTCTCTGACGGACAGTGAAAAGCACATTTTCATATCCAACTTAAAATATCAAACACTGCTCGATTCAGTGCAAGGCCGTAGCCCTAACATCGCGTTATTGCCGATCGTATCAATTCCTGAGCTGGAAACCTGGATTGAAACCTGGTCGTTTTCAGAAACCATCCACTCGCGGTCATATACCCATATTTTACGGAACCTGTTTACCGACCCAAGCGAAGTGTTTGAAGACATCGTCATTAATACCGAAATTCAGAAACGAGCGACCGATATCTCGCGCTATTATGATGACCTAATTTTCTACACCCAACTGTGGCAAACCCACGGTGAAGGCACTGTTGAAGTACTCGGTGAACAACATACCGTGAGCTTGCGTGATTTAAAAAAGAAGCTGTTTCTCTGTATCAACTCAGTGAATGCCCTCGAGGCGGTGCGTTTTTATGTCAGTTTCGCCTGTACCTTTGCTTTTGCTGAACGTGATTTAATGGAAGGCAACTCAAAAATTATTCGCTTGATTGCGCGGGATGAAAACCTCCATTTATCATCCACTCAGCAAATCATCAATCTCTGGCAATATGGTAAAGATGACCCTGAAATGCGCGAAATCGCTGAAGAATTGCGTGAGGATGCCTACCAAATCTTCATGAGCGCGGTGGAACAAGAAAAGCAATGGGCACATTATTTGTTCAAGCACGGCTCCATGATTGGTTTAAATGAAGAAATTTTATGCCAATACGTCGAGTACATTGCCAACATGCGCATGCAAGCGATCGGCTTTGATGCTCCCTTTAAACAACGCAGTAATCCGCTGCCGTGGATGAATAAATACTTGGTCTCTGACAACGTACAAGTCGCTCCACAAGAAGCTGAGATCTCGTCTTATCTCGTTGGTCAAATTGACAATGAAGTAAGTGCAGCCGATCTTGGGGGCTTTGAGCTCTAAGCAGGCAATGACAACCACCTTTAAGGTCATCGTCAACGGTCAGCATCAGCTGGCCGTTGATCCATCACAAGGCACTTTACTCGAGGCGATTGAGGCGGCTGGCATTGAAAGCCATTATCATTGTCGCAATGGCTTTTGTGGCGCCTGCCGCACCCAGTTAATAGAAGGCCAAGTCAACTACATCAATGAGCCACTCGCATTTATTCGACCCGGTGACTGTCTACCCTGTTGTTGTGTGCCTGCTTCAAACCTAAAAATCGAACACCGCTAACGCAAGGAATTATCATCATGAAAACCGTTATTTTTGGTCGCCCTGGCTGTGGTTTTTGCACTCGCGCCGTGCAAATTGCCGATAAGTTAAGCCAACAACGCGACGATTTTAGTTTTGAATACATCGATATGTATGCACAAGGCATCAGTAAAACAGATCTGGAAAAACTGACCGGTGGTCCGGTTTATACGGTTCCACAGGTATTCATTGACGATCAACATATTGGTGGCTGTACTGAGTTCGAAGCCCACGCCCGCGCGCATTTAGGGCTCTAGTATCAGCTCTTTTGCTGTAACTCATTGAGCACTTGGTTGATGCGCTGCTGAGATATTGGGTAGCGTGTGCCTAGTTGCTGCGCAAAAAAGCTCACCCGCAATTCTTCGATCATCCATGGTAATTCACGCAATTTTTCTGGCTGTGGCTTATGCCGTGGCCACTTGGTGACCAGTTGTTCATAGCTCTGCCACAGCGCATCTAAGGTTAAGGTATGCAGACGGTCTTTATGTGGGTCGACCGCCACTTTATCAAGCCGACGTTCAACCGCTTTCAAATAACGTTCAAGATCACGTAAACGCGCACTGCCAGCGGCGCTGACAAAACCAGGCCGAATTAAGCGCTGTAATTGTTGCGCGATATCGCCATAGGCCTGCACCAATTGCAGGTTCATACTCCCTTTCAACCGCTTGCGTAACTGTTGATTCAATACCAATACCGGCTCCACCAGTTTCGCCATTGCAGTCACCCGTTCATTGAGTTCGGCGCGCGCTAAATCATAAAGTCGTGAAAAACTTGCCGGGTCGCGCACGGCGCCAATTTCGGCAATACACTCATCCAGTGCGGCAACGATGCAGTCATCTATCAGTTCCTCAACTTTCCCCCACGGATTGTAATACATAGCCAGTTTCGCGCGGTTCGATAACGACTGTTGCAGATGCCGGATAGGTGATGGTAATTGCAGTAACAACAATTTACGAAGCCCTGCCTGATGTTCAAAAGCAGCTCGTTCTGCGCTATCGAACAGCTCTTGGCGGACGCCGTCAGCGGCCGGTATTAGTGCCGGATAAGCTTTAATGGAAAATCCATGTTGCTGCTGTTCGAGCACCTCGGGCAGTTGCCCAAACTGCCAATCGGTCGCGACCTTCGGTGTTGCTGCTGTGGTGTTAACCGCTTGTCGTAGCGCCTGCTTGACCTGCCCTTGCAGACTTTGCTGCAGCGCAACGAGATCACGTGACTGAGCAATCAACTGCCCATTGTCATTTAGTACCGCAAAGTTCATCCGCAGATACTGATCTAACTGACTCAGATCCCAGGCCTCAGCCGGCACAGTAACCCCGGTCATACGCCGCAACTTATCTGTTAGCGCGACCAGTAACGGCTGCTTAGTGGGATCGTTCACGGCACTATCAGCACAAAAAGCTTCAGCAAAATTTGGTGCTGGTACAAAATTTCGCCGCCAACTTTTTGGCAAACTCTTAATCAGTGCGGTCACCAGTGCCGGTCTGAATGCCGGCACTAGCCAATCGAAGCCATCCTGCTGGAGTTGATTCAGCAATGCCAGTGGTAACGTCACAGTCACCCCATCAGCAACATCGTCAGGCGCAAACACATAGCTCAGTGGTAAGCGCAAATTGCCTTGCTGCCAAAATTCCGGATAGTCGGCTGCCGTCACATGAGCAGCAGATTGCGCCATCACTGTGTCACGTTCAAAAAATAACAAACGCGGCTGCTGTTTCACTGCCTGATGCCACCAGCCGGCTAATAATTGCTCGTTATAGACGTTGGCTGGGAGCTGCTGGTCATAGGCTGCAAACAACACCTCATCATCTACCACAATATCGCGACGACGTGATTTTTCTTCTAGCTCACGCACATCCTCCAGTAGCGCCAAATTATGTGCAATAAATGGCAATTTCCGTTTCAATTGGCCATTCACCAAGGCTTCACGAATGAAGATCTCGCGCGCTGCTACGGGGTCGACTGGGCCATATTGAACACGCCGTTTCGGTACAATGATAAGACCAAACAGCGTCACTTGCTCATCCGCCACCACCGAACCGCTATTGGCTGAAAAATGCGGTTCAAAATAGCTGCGCTTGACCAAGTGTGTGGCGAGTGGCTCAATCCACTCGGGTTCAATACGCGCATTCATGCGAGCAAACAGCCGAGAGGTTTCCACTAACTCAGCAGACATCAACCACTTCGGTGGTTTCTTAAATAATCCCGAGCCGGGGAAAACATAGAACTTTCGATTGCGCGCGCCTAAAAATTCATGCCCCTCTTGCTTTTGTCCGAGCTGCGACAGCATGCCACTCAGCAAGGCTTGGTGCAGTGCTGCATAACTAGCTGCTTCGGTATTTAAGCGAAAGCCTAAGCTACGTGCGGTCTGACGCAGCTGGGTATAGACATCTTGCCATTCGCGGATGCGCAAAAAGTGAATAAATTCGGCTTTTAAGCGCTTACGAAATTGGCTTTTCGAGAGGCTCTTCTCAAGTTCGTTCACGTACTGCCAGAGTTTCAAATAACTGACGAAATCTGACTCTTTGTCGTGAAAGCGGGCATGTAACTCAGTCGCTTTTTGTTGAAACTGTTGCGGTCGTTCGCGTGGATCTTGAATACTTAACGCCGCAGCAACCACCAGCGCCTCTTGCACAGCAGCAGTATCACGTGCAGCAATAATCATTCGCGCCAGCCGCGGATCAACCGGTAACTGAGCTAATTGCTGACCGAGCGCCGTTAGTTGTGGACCCTTAGCTTTACCGCGCCGTTGTGTCCGTGCTGCGGGTTTAATCGCATGCAGTTCCTGCAGTAAATTTAAACCGTCATTGATATAACGCTCATCGGGCCGATCAATAAATGGAAACTTACGAATATCACCCAATCGTGCCGAAGTCATTTGCAGAATGACGGCGGCAAGGTTGGTGCGCAATATCTCTGGGTCGGTGTATTGTGGTCGGGCTAACAAGTCCTCTTCGCTATACAACCGAATACATACCCCCGCCGCAACCCGCCCGCAACGCCCTTTGCGCTGATTAGCACTGGCCTGGGAGATTTTCTCAATCGGCAAACGCTGAACTTTCGTACGATAACTATAACGACTGATGCGAGCCGTTCCTGGGTCCACCACATAGCGAATACCCGGCACCGTTAAGGATGTTTCCGCAACATTGGTGGCAATAACCACGCGCCGATTGCCGTGGGTTTGAAAAATTCGATTTTGTTCAGCGGCAGATAATCGAGCGAATAATGGCAGTAATTCGGTATCACCTAAGTCAGCATCGGCTAAGGCTTCAGCAAAATCACGAATTTCGCGCTCACCGCTAGCAAACACCAAAATATCACCCGGCCCTTCGGCTTGCAGTTCTTGCACCGCATTCACCACGCCCTGCACGACATCACCGTCATCGCCACTCGATATATCCTCGCTCAGCGGGCGATAACGCACTTCCACTGGAAAAGTGCGGCCCTCGACGGTGATAATTGGCGCCTGATTAAAGTGCTTGGCGAAACGCTCGGTTTCAATAGTGGCCGAGGTGATGATAACTTTTAAATCAGGTCGTTTCGGCAGAATGGTCGCCAGCACCCCGAGCAGAAAGTCGATGTTGAGGCTGCGCTCGTGCGCTTCATCAATAATAATAGCGTCATAACCGTGCAACAAACTGTCTTGTTGCACTTCGGCCAATAACATACCGTCGGTGAGTAATTTAATTTCCGTGCTAGCAGAGGTTTGGTCACTAAAACGAACTTTGAAACCGACCCGCTGGCCCAATTCGCTCTGCAGTTCACTCGCAATACGTTGGGCTACACTCCGTGCGGCTAAGCGGCGCGGCTGAGTGTGGGCAATACGGGTACCTTGTGCGGCTCGCCCATAGCCCAATTCAAGCAACATCTTCGGCAGCTGGGTGGTTTTGCCTGAACCTGTTTCGCCAGCAACAATAATCACCTGGTGTGCCACGATAGCCGCCTGTATCTCGGCTTTCGCTTGTACTACCGGTAATTCGGCTGGAAACAGAATCGCTTGTTGAGGTACTTGATGCTCTTGCTGCACGAGGCTTCCGACAACGCAGTGGATAACGTACTGCAGTTTACCAGTAGCGCCAGCCGATGTTAATGCGCAGCGTAACTATCTTGTAGTTGAAAATTGATAGCGCGCAACACGTCAGCTCGAGTAATAACGCCAACTAACACACCTAACTCGTCAACTACCGGATAAACCTTGGGCCGCTGATTGCCCATTTGCTGCGCCAGATCAATCACACTGCTGCTGGTGGTCACTGACAACACGGTACCACGATACATGCAATCGGCAACGCTCGCGCTTTGTTCGGCATGATAGGTATCGCGAAGCATCGCCGCTAAGCAGTCTTGTTCCGATAAAAAACCAACTAATCGCTGTTGCGCATCGACCACCGGCCCACCGGTCTGTTTGTGTTGTAGCAACAGATCAACTGCCTGCTCGATCGACATGGCGGCGTTAAACACCAGCGGGTGACGATTCATATAGTCGATCACTTGTAATGAATGCATGGCGGTGACTCCTGTGTGAATTCTGCTTCCCTGCAGTATAGTTAATTTTTATAGATTGCCACTTCGGCTGGTTCAGTACCAACTCGTTTGGCACGATACATCCCCTCGGTGTTAAACGGCATGTGCACATTACCTTGGCGATCGATGATAATCACTCCACCGGTACCACCAGCAGGGAGTAACACATCATGAATCACCGTATCACCAGCACTGACAATATCAATACCTTGATATTTCACTCGTGAGCAAATATCAGCGGCGACATGGTAGCGGATAAAATATTCCCCATGGCCGGTGGCCGACACCGCACAACTGGCATTATCGGCCCAAGTTCCAGCGCCGATGATCGGTGCATCGCCAACGCGACCCCAGCGTTTTGCGGTCATGCCGCCGGTTGAGGTACCGGCAGCCAAATTGCCGTTTTTATCCAAGGCAACTGCGCCGACCGTACCGTATTTAAAGCGCTCATCCAATTCACGATAAGCTTGATAATCAGCCACGCCAAGACGCTGCTTCGCGTCAAGTAACTGCTGATAACGCGCGTCGGTATTAAAGTAGCTGTTATCCACTAATTCGAGCCCGTGCTCAGCGGCAAATTGTTCCGCGCCCTTGCCACTTAACAGCACATGGACCGACTGTTCCATCACCGCGCGGGCAAGCGCTATCGGGCTTTTCACCGTGGTAACACCGGCTACCGCACCGGCCTCCAGCGTTGTCCCATTCATTAATGAAGCATCCAGCTCATGGCCGCCATCAAAGGTATAGACCGCGCCTTTTCCGGCATTAAAGAACGGCGACTGTTCCATCACTTGAATCGCCGCAATGACCGCGTCCATGGCTTCACCACCAGCGGCTAACACGGCGTGACCGGCGTTGACCGCCTCAGCCAGCTTGGCTTCATAGGCTTGTTGTTGTTCAGCGCTAAACTGGGCGCGCAGAATCGTGCCGGCACCACCATGAATAGCAATACCAAATGGCGGTTGTTCGGCAGCTGCCGTTGGCGCCGCTACCAACAAAGCAATTAGGGTGAGAAAACGAACCATGACAACTCCTCGTGCTCGAACAGCTTCAATACCTGTTCGTAATTTGATGTAATTGGCTTTACTATTGATGAATCAAGCGCCGGTGGCAAGAGCGAAAGCGACCAAGCGAGCGACAATAACGATTAACTTACGCGGAACCGCATGCAGAATCCAACCTTTTACTGGCACGATTATGAAACCTGGGGCGCCAACCCGCAACTCGACCGTCCGTGTCAATTTGCTGGCTTGCGCACCGATGCCGACCTACAAGTTATCGGCAGACCACTATCTATTTATGCGCAGCCCACCGCCGATTTCTTGCCGCATCCGCGCGCCGTGCTGGTTACCGGCATCACGCCGCAACACGCCTTTAACCAAGGCATGTCAGAAGCCGCTTTTGCGCAAAAGATTCATGCTGAATTTAGTCAACCCAACACTACGGTAGTAGGTTACAACTCCATTAACTTTGATGAGGAAGTCAGCCGACAGCTGTTCTACCGCAATTTTTATGACCCCTACGCCTACAGTTGGCAAGAACATAATTCGCGCTGGGACCTGATCGATTTGGTGCGCGCCTGTTATGCCTTGCGCCCAGACGGTATCGAGTGGCCAAGCAAGGATGACGGGCGCGTAAGTATGCGGTTAGAGGATCTCAGCCGCGCTAATAACATTGAGCATGGCAGTGCCCACGATGCGCTCAGTGATGTCCGTGCCACTATTGGCCTCGCCCAGCTGGTGCGCAAAGCACAACCTAAATTATTTGATTACGCCTATAAGATTCGCCAGAAGAAAGACCTACAACAGCTCATTGCTTTGCATAATTTCACCCCACTGGCTCATGTCAGCAGCTGGTATGGCGCAGAACAGGGCTATCTGAGCCAAATCGTACCCTTGGCTTACCATCCACAACAAGCCAATCAATTACTCTATTGGGATTTGCGCTGTGACCCGGCTGCATTTGCCGCCATGAGTAGCGCAGAAATGCTGCAGCGACGCTTCACCAAACGCCAAGAGCTAGCAGGACGAGAGCCGTTTGGGGGGCAATCATTAGCTCTTAATCGCTGTCCATTTTTAGCCCCAAGCAATGTTTTGACCGAACCTGTGTGCCAGCGCTGGCAACTTGACCTAGAGCGCTTTGAACAGCATCGCCAGCGGCTGATCAGCGATGCCGAACTGCGTCAACGGATTATCGATGCGCTGACCGAACAGCGCGAGTTCGCGGCCACTAGCGACCCCGACTTAATGCTCTATTCAGGGCCGTTTTTTAGCCCACAAGACCGCGCCAGTATGGACATTATTCGTGATACGGACGCCCAGCAATTGGTCGGTCTTGAGCTAAATTTCAGCGATACCCGTATTGCCGAAATGCTGTTTCGCTACCGTGCGCGCAATTATCCAGCAACCTTAACAGCAGCCGAGTTAGAGCGCTGGCGGCGATTCTGTCAACAGCGTCTGAGCGATCCACCACGCGGCGGCTTGTCGCTCAGCAGCTTTGCTGAACAACTGGAACTGGCCGCAGAAGACTATAAAGACCAACCGCAAAAAATGCGGTTATTACATGACCTCTACCGCTACGTTGAGAATCTCTAGCTATGACCAATCCAACAGCGCAAGTGACTTACGATTACATTATTGTTGGCGGCGGCTCCGCCGGCTGCGTGGTAGCCAATCGCCTGAGTGCATCGCCTCATCAGGTTGGGCTATTTGAGGCGGGTGGTGAGAACAACTCATTGTTGGTGGATATGCCCGGCGGCGTTGCTAGTTTCATGCGCTGGCGCAAATTTAATTGGCTTTATCGAAGCAACGATGGATTACCGTTGCGCGACGGCAAGGGTTTATATACTCCACGCGGCAAAGG
>DIVC01000080.1:27039-29971 GCA_002423905.1 Idiomarina sp. UBA6142 | reverse complement strand
GTCAACCTGTCAGCCAAACAATTCCTGCTACCCGACCTCACAGCACGGATTCTGGCGATTCTTAATGAGTACAGGCTGGAACCGAAGTATTTAGAGCTTGAAATTACCGAGGGTATGGTGATGGAAGACCCAGAACGCGCTATTAGCATCATGAGTGAGCTTCATAGCTGCGGTATTCATCTTGCTCTGGATGACTTCGGTACGGGTTATTCGTCACTCGCCTACTTGAAACGCTTTCCCATCCAGACCTTAAAAATCGACAAGGCTTTCATTGATGATATCAACGCCGATGAGCGCGATCGTAATATGGTTGCGTCCATAGTAGCGCTGGCCCATAACTTGGGCCTGGATGTAGTCGCTGAGGGGGTCGTCAATCATGCGCAATTAACCACCTTGGCCGCCATGGATTGCGAGTTTGCGCAAGGCTATCTGTTTTCCAAGCCGCTCGGCCGCGAACAGTTTCTTCAGCAAATCGCCAAACCCATTAGTGCGGCACCGCCTGCTGGCACCCTACTCAATTAACGCAGGGGCCAGTACACATGGTCACGGCCAGCCGCTTTCATCGCTAATAACCGCTGGTGACTGATAAACATCGGCACCATCAACGGCCCAAGGGTAAGCCCCAATAAGCCCCAGCGCTTGGCCCCCATGGCATTTTTCAGTGCTTGAACATATAGTGTCAGCGCAGACAACAAATAACACAGCGCAATAATCACTCGACAACTCCAATCAATGAATCAATAAAAGGTCTTATTCGTGGCAGCGTATTCGACCAACAATGGTGCTGGGCTATAACGCTCGCCATGAAGTTTTGCATACGCCTGTAAACGTGTCACAACTTCGCTCACTCCAAGCGCATCCATGTAGCGGAATGGGCCACCACGGAAAGGTGGAAAACCAATACCGAAAATAGCGCCAATATCACCATCACGTGGGCTGGCAATAATACCGTCAGCCAAACAATAGGCCGCCTCGTTAAGCATCAATAGGACCGTACGCTGAGCAATTTCAGCCGCTGCCAATTGGCCATTGAGCTGGACACCAAGTAAGCTATACACACTGTCGTCGACTTTTTTGCCGCTGACTTTGCCACCATAGCGGTAGAAGCCCTTACCGTTCTTCTTGCCCTTACGGTCATCATCCAGCAGTTTACTAAATGCTTCTGGCGCACGAAAACGATCACCGAAAGCAGTCGCTAGAATAGGTGCCACTTTCGCCGCCACATCAATACCCACCTCGTCCATAAGCTTGATTGGACCAACCGGGAAACCGAATTGCACCATGGCCTTGTCGACGACTTCAATCGGTTCACCGCCGAGGACGATGCGAGCCGCTTCATTCATATATGGAGCGAGAATACGGTTGACATAAAAACCAGCACCATCTTTCACCACAATCGGGGTTTTACCCTGCCGCTTAGCCAATGCGACGGTGGTGGCAATAGTCTGCGGCGAGGTGCCGGCGTGGGTAATAATTTCAGCCAACGGCATTTTATCCACTGGGGAGAAATAATGCAGACCAATCACGTTTTCTGGCCGCGCCGCTTTGGCGGCAATATCGGTAATCGGTAAACTCGAGGTATTGGTTGCAAAAATGGTGTGTTTACCACACACATTCTCAATATCGGCGACCATCTGCTGCTTCAACGCTAAATCTTCAAACACCGCCTCAATCACCACATCAGCGCCTGCAAAACCACTGTAATCAAGGCTACCACTGAGCCGCAACATGGTTTTTTCCAGTTCAGCCCGAGCCATATGCCGACGTTTGACCTTTTTGTTTAAGAGGTCATAGGTATATTTCAAGGCATGGGCAATGCCTTGCTCACGAATATCTTTGATACGCGCGGGAATACCTGCTTTGGCCGCCGTCACGAAAGCAATGCCGCCACCCATTAAGCCACCACCAAGAATACCAACGCGCTCAACTTTGGCTGGTTTTACCGCACCGGCACCGGTTTCTTTTTTCATCTGGGTAGTCGCGAAGAAGATATTACGCAGTTGCTTTGATTCAGGCGTCATCGCTAGCTCAGCAAACATCCGCGCTTCATACTCTAAACCGGCCTGAAAACCATGCGCGGCACCATACGCAATGCTATCGATGATTTTATCAATAGCTGGATAATTACCTTTGGCCTTGGCCTGTGCTTGTTTGCGCGCGGCACTAAATAAGAAGTTTCGGCCAAAAGGGGTGCGCTCGAGCAGTGTATTGAGCAGACTTAAACGGACCCGTTTCACCTTCGGCTTGCTGTTAAGCGCCAGCTCAATCGCAGCATCCAGTAGGATACTCGATGGCACTACGTCATCGACAATGCCTAATTTTTTTGCTTGTGCTGGGCGCAGTTGTTTGCCGGTCAAGATGATTGGTAATGCCGCTTGTATGCCGATCAGGCGCGGTAAGCGCTGAGTACCGCTGGAGCCTGGTAGCAAGCCCAATTGAACTTCGGGCAGACCGAATACAGTCTTTGCTGAATCGCTGCTAATACGATAATGGCAGGACATCGCCAGTTCCAAGCCACCACCCAAACACACACCATCAATGGCTGCCACTACGGGGATCTGCAGTTGCTCAATGCGGTCAAACATGGCCTGCCCTTGACGCGCAACACTCTCAGTATCGGCCGCAGTTTCGAATTGGTCGATCATGCTGATATCAGCCCCGGCGACAAAGGATCCAGGTTTATCACTAATAAGCACTAGGCCCTTCAAATCACGGCGCTGTTCAAGCTGATTCAAGGCCCTGGTTACGTCGTCAGCAAAACTCATTTTCAGTGTATTCATGGATTCGCCGGGCACATCAATATGTAATACCGCGACCAGATCATCACGCACTTCTAAGGTAAAAGCTGGTTTCGTTGCCATCATGTCGCTCATTAGTTGCTCTCCAGAATCATTGCTGCACCTAAGCCACCTGCTGCACAAGCTGTTGTTAA
>DIVC01000080.1:20942-27003 GCA_002423905.1 Idiomarina sp. UBA6142 | reverse complement strand
TCACCAATGGCATGGCTACGATTTAAATGCTGCTCCGCAAAGCGCTTGCTCGCAAACATTTTTACATTGGCTAAGGCCTGTGCGGCAAAGGCTTCATGCATTTCAATTAAATCGAGATCAGCCAATTGCATACCAGCGCGCTCGAGCGCGATGGGAGTGGCATAAGATGGCCCCATCAGCATGTCATGCTGAACATCGATGGCACTGAAGGCATAACTGCGCACATAGCCTAACACCTCGTAGCCAAGCGCCTTGGCCTTGCTCTCGGTCATCATCAACAACGCCGCTGCGCCGTCCGTTAACGCGGTTGAGTTGGCCGCCGTCACCGTGCCATGTTTGCGATCAAAAACTGGCTTTAATTTGGCATAGCTATCGAGTTTGCTATCACTGCGAATGGTATTATCACGGCGCAAGAAATCTTTAAACGGTTCGGCGTAAGCGGTCATCACTTCATCGTCTAACTTGCCGGCTTCCCAGGCGGCGTGCGCGAGGGTATGCGAACGATGCGCCAGAGCATCTTGGTCGGCGCGGCTAATTGCGTGGCTCTTGGCCATCTGCTCGGCGGTATCGCCCATACTCAAGCCAGTGCTGTACTCGGCTATCGCTGGCGGGACTGGCATCAGATCGGCAAAGCGTAGACGCCGGAAAATCGCCAATCGTTGGCCTAAACTGCGGGCCTTATTGAGGTCAACTAAAGCATGCGCTAATCGACGTGACACACCAATCGGCAGCACCGAAGACGAATCTGCACCGCCAGCAATACCGACGCTAATGGTACCGGCTAACATACTCTCCAACACGTTTACCGTAGCCTGAAAGCTGGTCGCACAAGCACGCGATACGCTGTAGGCATCGGTGCTCACCGGTAAACTGGTACCGAGCACGATTTCACGAGCAATATTGGGTGCGGCTGGCATTTGTACCACTTGTCCAAACACCAACTGCTCAACTTCACGCGGGTCGAGGTTATAACGATTGAGCAGCTCCTGCACCACCATTTTGCCCATATCCAATGCCGGTACGCCGTGAAAATAGCTTGCCTGCTTCGCAAACGGTGTCCGTAAACCAGCGACAATCGCAATGCGGTCGCCAGCTGCGGTAAGCAGTTGTTGTCGTGCTGCCATCTGTATTCCCCTGTACATGAATTCGGTGATGAATCGTTAATCTGGTCTGACCTCACACTTGATTACAAATTTTAGCGGGTCTGCGGCAAGAATAAAACCGTTGTTTTCGGTAAAGTGCACCCTTACAGTATAGTGATGTTGTTTAACCGACGAAGGATTTTCATGGCAGCCGAACAATTTCAAGCCCTACGCGACTATCTTGACAGCCAAGTATTAGGTCAACCCGAGTTCACCGAGGCCTTATTGATCGCTGTTTTGGCCGATGGCCATCTGTTAGTAGAAGGCCCTCCTGGCTTGGCCAAGACTCGTGCCGTAAACGCCCTAGCTGGTGGCATTGAGGGTAGTTTTCATCGTATTCAATTTACCCCCGACCTATTGCCCGCCGATTTAACTGGTACCGATATCTACCGCCCTGAAACCGGCCAATTTGTGTTTCAGCAAGGTCCGTTGTTTCATCATGTAATCTTAGCTGATGAAATCAACCGAGCCCCGGCCAAAGTGCAGTCGGCACTGCTAGAGGCGATGGCTGAGCGGCAAATTACCGTCGGTCAAACCACCTACCCGTTACCTGAGCTGTTTTTAGTACTGGCTACTCAGAACCCACTGGAGCAGGAAGGCACGTATCCGCTCCCTGAAGCACAATTAGACCGCTTCTTGATGAAGCTGAATTTAACCTATCCCGCCGCTGACACCGAGCTAAAGATCTTACAGCTGACCCGTGGCGAGCAACTCAGTGGCCAAGCCACCATGCCCAAACCAGTGCGGCAAGCCGATATCTTTGCTGCCCGCAAAGAGGTATTGGCGATTTATATGGATGCCACGGTTGAACATTATCTGGTACAGCTGGTCATCGCCACCCGCCAAGCTCAACATTACAGTGCCGACATCGCGCGCTGGCTGAGCTATGGCGCATCGCCACGTGCCACCATAGCGCTAGACCGCTGTGCTCGCGCTAAAGCTTGGTTAGCTGGACGTGATTTTGTTACTCCTGATGATATTCAGCAGGTGTTCTTATATGCCCTGCGCCATCGCATTATTTTGAGCTATCAAGCAGAGGCAGAGGGCGTCAGCCCTGATCAGGTCCTTCACGCTATTTTGCAGGCGGTGCCTGCCCCCTAATGATGCGTCCTGCAGACTGGCTACAAGCTTGGCAAAGTGATGGCGTGACAGTGGCTAGCGCTGAGCTCATGTATTACCGCAGTAAAGTAGCCGCCTTTGCGCGACTGCAACGAATGCGACCTGCACGCAGCCAAACGGGCGCCATCCAATCCAAGATCAAAGGCCGCGGCATGGAGTTTGACGAAGTGCGCCACTATCAGGCGGGCGATGATGTACGTTCCATTGACTGGCGAGTCACCGCACGCACCGGTTCACCGCACACCAAATTATTTCGTGAAGAGCGTGAACGGCCGGTGCTATTTGTCGTTGATCTAAGCCACGCGATGCATTTTGGCTCGCAATTACTACTCAAATCAGTACAAGCTTGTCATTTGGTCGCTGCCTTAGCCTGGCAGGCAGTTAGCCGTGGTGATCGGGTCGGTGCCTTAATCGGTAATCCACAGGGCCACAGTGAACTGCGTCCGCAGGCGCGCCATCATGGGGTGATGCGGATTATTCAGCAACTGCTGCAGCAACAACACCAAAGCCTCAACAGTTGGCGTCAGCTCGGTGGTGATGAAGGTGCGCTGGCAGTTATAGCTGCTGCCGAGGTGTGGAAAAATCTATTACAACGGGCGCAACAACTTGCTAAACCTGGCACGCGTATTTATCTGATCAGTGATTGGACGGCACATCAACCGCACCATTTAACCCTAATACAAGCGTTGCAACGTCATTGCCAAGTCCATGCTATTCAACTATTCGACCCGTTGGAGCGTGAATTACCGCCGCAACTAGCTGACCAAAACCTCAGTTTTAGCAACCATAGCCAACAATGGTTGATGCCAGCGCATGCCAGTGCCCAGCGTCAGCAGTTTCAGCAATTTGCCACCCAACAACAACAGCAATTGCAGCACATCATGCAGCAGCATGGTTTGCTACTGACCCAAGTGAATGCGGCACAAGCATTAGAACAGCAATGGCCGGAGCTACGGTTATGACTATCGGTAGCCAACCATTAGCACAACTGCATGACATTGTTGCCGCCCCGGCGGCGCATTGGTGGCCACTCGCTCCGATTTGGTATCTGGTAGCGGCGTTGCTGATTGCCCTGGTTGTCCTAACCGCCACCGCAATCTGGCGCTGGCAGCGGCGGCGGCGTGTTCGCAATGCAGCGCTTAGAGCGTTGCGGCAGCCGTTACCCGACATCAATGCCATCACCTTAGTGCTGAAACAAGCCTGTTTAGGCTATTTTCCGGCCAATCGCATCGCTGCCTTAACTGGACCAGCCTGGTTTTCCTTTTTAATCGAACAGTTACCGGCAACAGCCCAACAGCAGCAGCGCCAAATCCTCACCCAGCTAGCGCAGCAAGCCTACCAGCAGCACCCCAGCAACTGTGCCGAGTATCAGCAACTGGCCCGCTTTTGGTTACGCCATGCACTGCCACCACGGAGCCCTCATCATGATTGAGTTTGCTTGGCCGTGGCTAGCCTTGTTGTGGCCACTACCGTTGCTGATCCGCTGGTTAGCGCCGCACCAACCACCCCGGTTTTCACGCTTGTGGTTGCCGCATATACCCACTCAATCAACTCAGTTTGGGTTCCATAACCGCGCCGCTTGGCCACTCGCGTTAGCACTCTGTATTTGGACAGCGGCTGTCATCGCCATGATGCGACCACAATGGTTAGGTGAACCCGTACCGATACAAAATCAGGCGCGTGAAATGTTCATTGCGGTGGACCTTTCGGTCAGTATGGAAATTGCCGACATGCGCATCAATGGTCGCCAAGTTGACCGCTTGACCATGGTCAAGCACGTATTAAGCAATTTTATTGCCCGTCGCAGCGGTGACCGGCTCGGCTTAATTCTATTTGCCGACACCGCCTACGTGCAGGCGCCGATGACCTACGATCGCAACACCGTCCAGCAACTACTTGACGAAGCTGTCTTGCGCTTAATTGGTGAGCGCACCGCGATTGGTGATGCTATTGCCCTGAGCGTGAAACGTTTCCGTGAACGTGAGCAAAGTAATAATATCTTGGTACTGCTCACTGATGGTCAAAATACCGCCGGTAGCGTATCACCCCAACAAGCACTGGAATTAGCAAAATTCTATGGCGTTAAAATATATGCCATTGGCGTTGGCGCCGATGAAATTGTCGTTGATGGTTTTTTCGGACCCCGCCGCGTTAACCCGAGCCGTGATTTAGATGAAGATATGCTGCGCAGTCTTGCTGAACAAACCGGTGGTGCTTATTTTAGAGCCCGCAATACCGAAGAATTAGAACAAATATACCAAACCTTGGATGACTATGAACCGGTTGCTGGAGAACAGCAATTATTACGCCCGCAACGTAGTCTGTTTCATTGGCCTGCTAGCTTCGCGCTGCTGCTGGCCGCCCTCTGGCTGGTTGCTGCGCAGCGTCCGTTGCGCAGCTCACTGCTAAGGGGGACTAATGGCTGAGTTTCATTTCCTTCGCCCAGCGTGGTTATTGCTGCTTGTGCTACTACCGCTGTTGCTGTGGTGGTGGCAGCGGCGGCAACAACACGGTGGTTGGCACCAGTGGCTGCCACCACATTTGGCCGAGGTCTTGGTTCGCGACCCCGGTAAGCTGCCTTCCAGCCATCGCTGGCAAGTACTATTAGCGCTGCTGCTTGCCTGTTTAAGCGTAGCCGGACCAAGCTGGGAGCGCTTGCCGCAACCGGTGTATCAACTCGATAACGGTCAAGTTATGCTGGTCGATATGTCGTTATCGATGCGCAGCACCGACCTTACTCCCGACCGATTGACACAATTACAGTTCAAAGCAATGGCGCTGGTCAGTCAACATCTTGATGGCGAGACCGGTTTAATTGCCTATGCCGGTGATGCTTACGTGATTAGCCCCCTGACCAGTGATAGCGCCACGATTAGCCATCTGATTCGCGCCTTAAGCCCGGAACTCATGCCTGAGTACGGCAGTTCGCCGCTATCGGCGCTGCGCTTAGCAAAACGACTGCTGCAAGAGTCGGGGTACCCAAATGGTGATATTTATTGGTTCACCGATGGCATCCACACCAGTGACTATGCAGCCTTGGCTGACTATATCCGCCAACAGCGAAACCGCGTCTCCATTTTAGCGCTTGGCACCAGCAGCGGTGCGCCGATCAAGCAGCAAGACGGTAACTTATTGCGTGACGGCAATGGCGAATTGGTCATTCCTCGGTTGCAACCCGAGTTGCTACAACAACTTGCGGCTCTAAGTGGCGGCCAGTTTAGTATCTGGCAACGTGACGGTAGCGATTTAGTCACCTTAACTGCTGCCGGCCCGCAGCAACGCGATAGTAAACAACAGGCGGACCATCAGGTCGGCGACCAGTGGCTCGATCGCGGCCCATGGTTGTGGCCGCTGGTGCTCCTGTTAATCCTACCAGCAGCGCGCCGTGGCGTGTTACAGACCAGTATACTGGGGCTGCTACTACTTCCTGTTGGCTTAACTAGCGCCCACGCCAGTAGTCCGCCACCTTGGTATCAACAACTGTGGCAGACGCCCTATCAACAGGCCGATGACGCGCTTCAGCAAGGTGACTATGAGCAAGCACTGCAGCTTGCACAAGACCCTTGGCAGCGCGCAACAGCTCACTATCGCGCTGGCAATTACCAGCAAGCACTGGCAGATTTCGCCAATGACACCAGCCCTATAGGTTGGTACAACCAAGGTAATAGTTGGATGCAATTGGCTGACTATCAACAAGCAATCAATGCCTATCAACAAGCCTTAATGACCCGACCAGACTGGCTGGAAGCACAGGAGAATAAAGCACTCGCGGAGCGTTTGTTGCAACAGCAACAACAGTC
>DIVC01000080.1:0-20912 GCA_002423905.1 Idiomarina sp. UBA6142 | reverse complement strand
CCGATGACCAGCAACAGTCCGAAGACCAGCAACAGTCCGAGGATCAACAACAGTCAGAGGATCAACAACAGCAGCAACAGAATGAACAGCAACAGCAACCGTTGTCTGATGAACAACGGCAGCAGCAGCTCACTGACGAACAACGGCAGCAATTAGAGCAATGGCTTAATCGTATTGACGACGACCCTGCCCTTTTGCTGCGCAATAAAATGCGCCTTGAAGCCCAGCAACGGCGTCAGCAACGTCCACCTGCAGGAGTACAGCAACAGTG
This sequence comes from Idiomarina sp. UBA6142, assembly GCA_002423905.1. Classification (GTDB taxonomy): domain Bacteria; phylum Pseudomonadota; class Gammaproteobacteria; order Enterobacterales; family Alteromonadaceae; genus Pseudidiomarina. The sequence goes on along the minus strand of DIVC01000080.1, from coordinate 20,641 downwards.
GTAACGGTCATGACAAAACTACGAGCAACGGCACTAGCATTGGGGATTGCTTGGTTTAGCCCAAGCGGGTTAGCCGTTGACGTAAATATTAGCGTCGATAACAATCCGGTAACCAGCGGCAGTAGTTTTACCCTCATGGTAATCGCTGACGACCACCTATCGCGAACCGCTTGGCAGCCGGAACAGCAGTTGGATCAGTTCCGCGTGCTATCGACCTCAGTCAGCTCCAGCACCCAGATCATCAACGGCCAAACCTCACGAAGCACTGAATTTCGGACCGTTTTGCAAGCTCCAACCGAGCCCGGCATCTATCGTATTGGCCCAGTTCAGGTAGCAGGGGCTCTGAGCAATAGTATTGAGCTTGAAGTTCAACCCCTATCAGCTGAACAACAAGCACAACAAATACCCGCTGCCTTTATGGAGGTTGAACTTGACCGCGATCAATTATACGTGCAACAGCAACTGCAAATGACCGCCAAGCTTTATTTAGGTGCCAATTTACTTAGTGGCAATATTTTGCCACCACAACTCGAAAACGCCGAAATTAGCCAGCTTGGTAAAGACCAAGAAAGCTATGAAATGCGCAACGGTAAGCGTTTTCAGGTGTTCAAACGCGTGTATCTTATTACCCCGCAACGCTCGGGTGAACTGGTCATCAAGGCGCCGGTTTTTAATGGACAAATCAACAGCGGCCGCAGTCTCTCACCGTTCTCCTCAATGAGCGGCGCTGAAACAGTCACTACGGCAGCACCACCGCTGACCATTAGGGTGTTACCGGTACCGCCTGACTGGCCGGCAACTGCCAGTTGGTTACCGGCAGAACTGGCGACTATCAGTGTTGATTTGAACCCCGATGAGGTGACTCAAGGCAAGGTTGGTGAACCGCTGACCCTAAAATACCGGGTCACTGCCATTGGTGTTCAAAGTGATTTATTACCGCGCTTCATTCCCGCTGCGATTAACAACGCCGATAGCTATGCAGAGCCCAGCCAACGGCAAACCAGCGAACGCAATGGCAAACTAGTTGCACAACAGCTCACCCAAGTCACGATTATTCCACGACAAAGTGGCCGACTGACGATTCCAGCACAAGAATTAGTCTGGTTTAATACCGTCAGTGGCCGCATCGAACGCAGTATTAGTCAGCCGCTTGACATCGATATTGCCGCCGCCTCAGGCTTACAGCCACAAGCACCACAAACAGCGGTGGCAGTCACTCAACCGCTCGATACCATTGCTACGCCTGCATTGTTGGTGAACCAGCACAATAATGCTGGGTGGTGGCCCTATCTGATGATGCTGGTGATCGCTTTGTGGGCTGCCACCACTGTGGTGCTGCTATGGCAGCTGCAGCGCCTGCGCTTGCACTCTCAGCAACCAGCGATTACCACGCCAGTGATCTATGACTTTAAACAATTACGCAAAGCCTGTGCTGACAATCACGCTGAGCATGCTGAACTAGCCCTCAAACACTGGGCTCAGCATCAGCTTGGCCTCACACCACCGTACTTGCCCAGCTTAGCGAATTACTTCAACCATGCGCCATTACGCAGTCAACTAGAGCATTTAAGCCAGTGCCGCTACGCTGCAGACCAAGCGCCATGGCAAGAAGGCAAAGCCCTGTGGCGGGCGGTTCAGGCGGTGCAGCGGCAGACCCACGCGGTAGCTGCTCAAAGCAATATATTGCCGCCACTCTACCCAGGCTAAACAGCCCCCTGCATAAAAAAAGCCAGTCGATAATACGACTGGCTTTTTACCTGAGGCAGAGAACCGGCTATTACAGCCGTATGTCGATGCGAGCGTCGGCTCGGAGTGCCTCAATAAAAGCCCCGTAGATGGTTTGGGTCATGCTATTGGTAAATTGCTCTTGGGTTTGTACCAACGTTGCTGCATCAACCTCACCGGCCTGCACGTCTGTCAGTTGAACCACTGCAATATCACCATTGGTAACCGTTGTCGTGGTTACTTGCGCAGTGCCTGCTATCGGTGCTGATAAGTCAAATAAAGCACTAATCACTGCACGCGGGTAGTCACTCGAACGACGGGTCACCGCACTCATGTAAACCAGCTGTTTGCTGAGCGCTTCGCCAGCTTGCAGCTGCGCCATCAGCGCTTTGGCCTCAGCTTCCGCTAACTGTTGCGCTTGCTCTTTGAGCACTGCCGCAACAACCGTATCACGGACTTCGTCTAGTGCTCGCGTGGTCTCGGGTAGGTAGTCAATAACTCGAGCAACAACCGCAGTGGTATCGCTGGTTTCTATAATGTCGCTATTGAGACCTTCGGCAATAAATTGTTGATTAAAGATTTGCTGCACAACCGCGCCATGTCTGAGTACCGCAGGGCTATTACTACGATTAATCCAGTCCGTTGTTTGTACTGTCAAACCGGTTTGAGCAGCTAGCTCAGTCATACTATCTGGGATCTCAAATGCCAATTGCGCTGCGGTTTGCTGCACTTCATAGTAAACCTGCTTCAGCTGCTGCTCGGTTAAATTCGCGATGATATCATCACGCACTTCATCCAACGACGTCGTCGAACCTTCAATACGGTCGGTCAACTTAATAATATGAAAACCAAATGAAGTCGGCACGATACCGGTTGTGTCGCCAATCTCAGTGAGTGCAAATGCAGCTGCTTCAAAGTCTGCATCCATGGTGCCAGGTTCAATGAACTCCAAATCACCACCTTGCTCAGCCGAGAATAAGTCATCGGAATATTGCTCAGCTAGGGCGGCAAAGTCAGCACCTTGCTGCAGCGCTGCTAATGCTTCTTCAGCACGAGCTCGCGCCGCGCTATCGTCACCTTCGATCAGAATGTGCGAAAAGCGATATTGCGACGCCGTCACAAAACTATCGCGGTTGTTGGCATACCAAGCTTCCACCACGGCTTCATCAATACTGACACGATCCATCAGATCGGCAGCATCGAGCGCTAAGTATTCAACTTTTACCTGCTCGGCTACGGCAAATTGGCTTATGTTGCGCTGATACCAATCATTCACGAGTTCCTCAGTCACCTCGACCTGTGCCTGATAATCGTCCAGTGGTAGCGTCACATAGGCACCGCTACGTGTTTGGTTAATCAAAGCCTGCAGTGCCTCAGTCTCATTCGCTAAGGCGAACTCACTATTCACTAGGCTTTGTAATAATTGGCTGCGCGTTAAGTCGGTCCGCATCATTTCTGCGAATCCATCCGGCGTGTAGCCTAAACTACGCAAGGTGAATTGGTAACTGGCATTATCGAACTGTCCGGCAACGCGCAGGCTTGGAATGTTACGAATAGCTTCTTTGACTTGCTCATCAGAAACCCGTAAACCTTGCGCCGCAGCATACTGAACGACTAGCCGCTGATTCACCAAGTCAGTTAATACACGCTGACGTAATTGCTGGTTGAACCCCGGATCAGCAGCTAACTGAGCGTAAAAATCACCTAATTGCTCACGCTGACGGTTGCGCTCACTTTCCACCGCACGATCAAACTCGATGCGGTTAATGTCTTCGCCATTGACACTCGCAACTGCTGGATCAGCAGTGCTGGTGATATAACCACTGATACCAGTCAACGCAAAGGTCAACGCAATCAGCACCAGCAGGACCTTAACAAATAAGCTACCTGACCTTTCCCGTATTGACTCCAACATAATTCTCTCAACCTCAAGCTATTCTGTAATGTCGCGCGCCATTATATCTGGTTGTGACAGAAAAAAATAACCCGAAGACAAGCTTCGGGCTATTTTTATAATCTCTGGCGGAACGGACGGGACTCGAACCCGCGACCCCCGGCGTGACAGGCCGGTATTCTAACCAACTGAACTACCGCTCCTGAGTGATTAGTTTACCGAATCTTTCAGTGCTTTACCTGCTTTGAAAGAAGGTACTTTAGCTGCTGCGATCTGGATGGTTTTGCCAGTTTGCGGGTTACGGCCAGTACGTGCTGAACGCTCACGTACACTGAAGGTACCAAAACCGACTAAAGCGACTTGCTCACCACTTTTCAGAGCGTCAGTTACTGCTGAAATGAAAGAGTCAAGTGCACGTGCAGCAGCAGCTTTAGAAATTTCTGCGCCATCTGCGATTTTGTCAACTAACTGAGACTTGTTCACAGTATCATCCCCTTAGATTATTTTTATGAGATTTGCATGGTTCCATGTGCGTTCTGTTTACAACAATGGGCCAGCGAAGGTTATAACAAGCTTGCACACTTTGTTCAAGCTCCTCAACAGGCTAGCAGACTGCTTCGCGTACTCCCTGTTGTTCAAGTGATATGCCAGTTTAGCCTTAACGGTTTTTATACTGGAAACTCACTTTGACTCTAGGCTACCACAAGAAATTATCTTGAGAACCCTTTTTCACAAATTTTTTGACGAAAGAATGCGGTCTAGCGGCATATTTCACCCCTACAGACCGCATTTTCTCGTTTTGCAACGACTATTTGCTCGGTTTTGGCTGACTTTCAAGTGCTACAGCCAACACTTCATCGATCCATTGCACCGGCTGAATGGTCAAATCGCCCTTCACATTAGCACTGATTTCTTCCAAATCACGTTCGTTATCTTTTGGAATCAGTACATGTTTGATACCACCACGATGTGCCGCCAGCAATTTCTCTTTCAAACCACCAATAGCAAGCACTTCGCCACGCAGGGTAATTTCACCGGTCATCGCCACATCGGCGCGCACTGGAATATGGGTTAATGACGACACCAGGGCAGTGACCATAGCAATACCCGCGCTCGGGCCATCTTTGGGTGTCGCACCCTCAGGAACGTGCACGTGAATATCGCGTTTTTCATGGAAATCATCGGCAATACCGAGTTTATCACTGCGGCTGCGTACTACTGTGAGTGCTGTTTGAATGGATTCCTGCATCACGTCACCCAGCGAGCCCGTCGAGGTAATCTTGCCTTTACCGGCTACGTTAGTCGCCTCAATGGTGAGTAAGTCACCGCCGACTTCAGTCCACGCCAAACCAGTCACTTGACCGACTTGGTTATTGTCTTCGGCACGACCAAAGTCAAACCGCTGCACCCCTAAGAAGCTGGCCAAATTCTTGCCATTGATCTCAACATGCTTGACGCGCTTATCCAGCACAATTTTCTTCACCGCTTTACGGCATAACCGTGAAATTTCACGTTCTAAGCTGCGTACCCCGGCTTCACGCGTGTAATACCGAATAATTCCGTTGATGGCATCATCGGTGACCTTAATTTCCTTACTCTTCAGCCCATTACGTTCTATTTGTTTCGGCAACAAATGGCGCTTTGCAATGTTGAGCTTTTCGTCTTCGGTATAACCCGACAAGCGAATCACTTCCATCCGGTCCAATAATGGCCCAGGAATATTCATGCTATTTGAAGTTGCCACGAACATTACATCAGACAGGTCGTAGTCAACTTCAAGATAATGATCGTTAAAATTAATATTCTGCTCAGGATCAAGCACTTCCAGCAGTGCTGAGGCCGGATCACCGCGCATATCGGATGCCATCTTGTCGATTTCATCGAGTAAGAACAATGGGTTGCGCACACCCACCTTAGACATCTTCTGAATCAGTTTACCCGGCATTGAACCGATATAAGTGCGCCGATGACCGCGGATTTCCGCTTCGTCACGCACGCCACCCAGTGCCATGCGAATGTATTTCCGCCCAGTCGCCTTGGCAATCGACTGCCCTAACGAGGTTTTACCCACGCCTGGTGGGCCGACCAAACATAAAATAGCACCGCGGACTTTGTTAGTCCGTTGCTGCACCGCCAAATACTCCAGAATGCGCTCTTTCACTTTCTCTAGGCCATAATGGTCAGCATCGAGAATTTTCTCAGCGTTGGCGAGGTCCTTTTTAATCCGTGAGCGTTTTTTCCACGGTACCGATACCATCCAGTCGATATAACCGCGTACCACGGTTGCTTCAGCCGACATCGGCGACATCATTTTCAGTTTTTGCAATTCTGCCCGCGTTTTCTGCTCGGCTTCAGCCGGCATTTGGGCGTCATCAATTTTCCGCTGCAAGGTTTCAAATTCATCGGGGCCATCTTCCATTTCGCCCAGTTCTTTTTGAATGGCCTTCATTTGCTCATTCAAATAGTACTCGCGTTGGCTTTTTTCCATCTGCTTCTTAACCCGCGTGCGAATGCGCTTCTCCACCTGTAATAGGTCGATCTCGCCCTCCATCAACGCCATTAAGAAATCTAGCCGCTCGCGTACATCGGTAATTTCTAACACCCGCTGCTTGTCCGCCAATTTCAACGGCATATGCGCGGCCATGGTATCGGCTAGACGATCAGCTTCATCAATTCCTGACAACGACGTGAGCACTTCCGGCGGGATCTTTTTATTCAGTTTCACATAGCCTTCGAACTGATTCACCGCGGAACGGATCATCACTTCTTCTTCTTTGTCTTCCATCCGATCTGAAGCTAGATAATGAACCTGCGCCCGAAAGAAGTCGTCGGATTCCTCAAATACATCCAGCTGCGCACGTTGTCCACCTTCGACCAACACTTTGACCGTGCCATCAGGGAGCTTCAGTAACTGTAAAATAGTGGCTACGGTGCCAATCGGGTGAATATCTTGCTGCTCAGGTTCATCCACCGTGGCATCTTTTTGCGCTGCCAAAAATACTTGTTTGTCGGCAGCCATAGCAGCTTCTAGGCAGCGAATAGACTTCTCGCGCCCAACAAATAACGGGATCACCATGTGTGGGTAGACCACTACATCGCGTAGGGGTAAGACTGGGATACTAAGGCGTTCAACCCGTTCTTCGCTCATATACTTCTCCAGGTCGCTAACATCGTGAGGTACAACTATCTTACTCTGTAATATGGGGCGATACAGATAAAGTTCAATGATTTGCACAAAAAAAGGGCCTAAATGGCCCTTTTTGCAGTTTTTTTAGCCTAACTAAGTGAATTATTCACCCGCAGCGTGCTTTTCTTTCGCTTGATTGTGATAGATCAAAATAGGCTGTGAATCGCCCTTGATGACTGATTCATCAATCACTACTTTAGCTACGTTATCAACCGAAGGTAAATCGTACATGGTGTCTAACAGCACTGCCTCAACGATAGAGCGCAGCCCACGTGCGCCGGTCTTGCGCTCCATCGCTTTGCGGGCAATCGCTCGCAACGCATCTTCACGGAACTCTAAGTCCACCCCTTCCATTTGCAGTAACGCCGCATATTGCTTGGTTAAGGCATTCTTTGGCTGGGCCAGAATTTGTACTAGCGCGTCTTCATCCAGCTCGGTCAGAGTTGCCAGCACTGGTAAGCGACCAATAAACTCCGGGATCAAGCCAAACTTCACTAAATCAGCTGGCTCTACCTTTGCTAGGGTTTCACCCTCAGCTTTCGGCCGTTTACTTTTCACTTGTGCACCAAAGCCAATGCCGGTACCAACGCTGATGCGCTGCTCAATCACTTTATCCAGTCCAGCAAAGGCGCCACCACAGATAAACAGGATCTTAGAGGTATCTACCTGCACAAATTCTTGCTGTGGATGCTTACGTCCACCTTGCGGTGGGACCGCCGCAATAGTGCCTTCAATTAGCTTCAATAAGGCTTGTTGTACACCTTCACCGGAGACATCGCGGGTAATCGACGGATTGTCTGATTTGCGAGAAATCTTGTCAATTTCGTCAATGTAGACGATACCGCGCTGCGCTTTCTCCACATCGTAATCGCACTTTTGCAGCAGTTTTTGAATGATGTTTTCAACATCTTCACCGACATAACCCGCTTCAGTTAGAGTGGTGGCATCGGCCATGGTAAAGGGCACATCTAAGAAACGCGCTAAGGTCTCCGCCAAATAGGTCTTACCCGAACCGGTTGGACCAATCAGCAAGATATTACTCTTGCCCAGTTCAACGTGGTCTTCGCTCTTGTTGGCCGAGCTCTTACCAGCATTATGTAAGCGTTTGTAGTGATTATAAACCGCCACCGCCAGCACTTTTTTTGCTAAGTCTTGACCAATAACGTACTCATCAAGGTGAGCACGAATTTCCCGTGGTGTGGGTAATTGATCACTACGTTCAGTGGGCGAAATATTCTTAATTTCTTCCTGCAAGATGTCATTGCACAGATCAACGCATTCATCGCAGATGAACACCGAAGGCCCGGCAATTAGTTTGCGAACTTCGTGCTGACTTTTTCCACAAAAGGTACAAAACAATGGCTTGTCGCCATTACCTTGGGTTTTACTCGTCATGCTACTCTCCAGTACGCTGGCTCAAGACCTTGTCCACCAGGCCATAATCCACCGCTTCTTGCGCCGACATAAAATAGTCACGGTCAGTGTCTTTTGCCACTTGCTCTACGTCTTTACCGGTGTTTTCTGCCAGCATCCGATTCAATTTATCTTTGATATCTAAAATCTGCCGGGCATGAATCTCAAAATCAGAAGCCTGACCTTGAAAGCCGCCTAACGGCTGGTGAATCATGACCCGTGCATTGGGCAGGCAAAAGCGCTTACCCTGCGCGCCACCGGCGAGTAAAAACGCTCCCATGCTGGCGGCTTGACCAATACACACAGTGCTCACATCGGGCTTGATAAACTTCATGGTATCGTAAATAGCCATGCCAGCCGTGACTGCACCACCGGGGCTATTAATATACAAGTGGATATCTTTATCAGGGTTTTCTGATTCCAGAAATAATAGCTGCGCGACAATTAAATTCGCCATGTGGTCTTCTACCGGACCAACCAAAAAAATCACCCGCTCTTTTAATAAGCGTGAGTAAATATCATAGGCTCGTTCGCCTTTTGCGGTTTGCTCAACCACCATTGGCACCAATTGCGCCACCGGATCCAATCCGAACTCAGACATAATCAACAACTCCCGAAATAAAAATGGCTCGTATACCGATATACGAGCCATTAAACCAAGTTGCGCTAGATGCCGTCAACGTTATGTTGCCGGATCGTCACAGCTTATTTCTGTTTTGGGTTCATCAGCTCATCAAAGCTGGTCTTTTTCGCTTTGACTTTGGCTTGCGCTACGATGAAATCAATTGCTTGCTCTTCAAGAGCGACATTGCGTACTTGCTGCAACAGTTCATTGTTACCTTTATAGTAAGCGATGACTTCGGCTGGGTCTTCATAAGCTGAAGCGTTGGTAGCGATAATTTCGTCTACCTTGGCATCATCGACTTTCATGTTGTTGCTACGAATCACTTCGCCTAACAACAAACCGACTTTAACCCGCTCTTTCGCCTGCTCTTCGAACAAGTTCGCTGGTAACTGTGGCATTTGCGCCATGTTCTGACCAAAGCGCTGCATAGCTTGGTTACGCAGGTTGTCAATTTCTTGATCAATCATGGCTTTTGGCAGGTCAACCTGGTTGTGCTCAACCAAACCTTTCAGCACTTGCTCTTTCACTTTGCCGTTCACGGTGGTTTTTAGCTCACGTTCCATATTCTTGCGAACTTCGGCACGTAATGCGTCAACACCACCTTCGCTGATCCCAAATAAGGCCACGAACTCGTCGTTCAGCTCAGGCAAATCACGCTCTTCAACTTTCTTCGCGGTGATCACGAACTGCGCCAGTTTAGCTTTCAGGTTTTCGGCGTGGTAATCGTCTGGAAAAGTCACTTCGATGGTTTTTTCTTCACCGGCTTTCATCCCAATCACTTGCTCTTCAAAGCCAGGGATCATTCGACCTTGACCTAATTCCAGAGCGAAGTCAGCGGCTTTACCACCTTCGAATTCAGTACCATCAATTGAACCAACGAAATCAATGGTGATACGCTCACCTTTTTTCGCTTTACGTTTCACTTCTTTCCAGCCACCGTGTTGTTTACGCAGTGTTTCCAGCATCGTGTCTACGTCAGCCTCGGTCACCGTCACATCCGGCTTTTCAATTTTCAGTTTATCCAGCGCCTGTACGGTCACTTCAGGATAGACTTCAAACGTAGCAGCAAACTGCAAGTCTTTGCCTTCTTGATTCACCACGGGGGTAATGCTAGGCATGCCCACTGGGTTCAGCTTTTCTTGCATCATCGCTTCGAAATATTTGCTTTGCATCACATTCGATGAAGCACGGGCGCGGGCTTCTTTACCGAATAACTTGTGCAACACGTTCGGTGGTACCTTACCTTTACGAAAACCGTTAATACGGCGGTTACGGTACTCATCTTTTAGCAAGCGTTTTACTTCGTTATCAACGGTTGCTGCCGGCACAGTAATGGTCGCGCGGCGCTCTAATCCTTGGACTGTCTCTACAGAAACCTGCATTGCTTTATTACCTCGGCTTCACTATTGGCCTTGAGCCCACTACATTCGGGACCCTTCAAAATGACGCCGCATTATAGCGACTGCGGTCCAGCGAGTCGAGAGCCGCGTAGCACTTTTTGCGCCAACGGCTCCGGCTGGGAATCTTTCGACGTTAAAACTTCGAGAATGCGCTGCGTTGCAGTGCATCGAGTACCGTAAAACCAGTACTCTTTTTACTATCTGCACCGCGGCGATAAATAATACTGCACTGACTCGTTCCCTGACCACAAACTTGCCCGCTGATGCCGCTTCCTGTGCTGCCGCCAGTATACAAACTGGTCGCTTCCACAACCTCAATCATGGCATCAAGCATTTGTTCAAAGGGCATCCGCTGGCCACTTACCACAATGACCTCAACGTCACCATTGCGCGGTGCCTGCAGGCGCTCGGTAATGGCTGCCACCGCAGCACTACCAGCATCGCCTTCAAGCTCATCTAACAGTTGCTGATAGCGTTTCAATGACTGTTTATAATCACGTTGCGCCAATGGATAAAATAACCCAAGCGCTCGTTCTCGATCGGCTGGCACGCCATAACCCGCTGCTAACAGTTGCGCTAATAAATAGCGTGAAGGCTGGTGTTGCTCGGCCGCAGCTTGCTCTAATAATAGCGCTGCGGCGTTATTATCACCGCCCTGCCAGTCCAGACGTTGTAAGGCGAGCTCATATTGTGCCTGCGGATGTTTAAGCTGCTCGGCGGCACGTTGCAATATTTGCTGTGACTTGTCTAGGTTGCGCTCAAACGCAATACCTTCGCGCAACCATACCGCATAGGTATACCAAGCAGTTGGATGGCCATTACGCAAGGCAAAATTGAGATAACGGCGGGCCCGCTTATCATCACGCTCAAGACCCTCACCCGAGGCAAACATTCCGGCAACGATAATTTGTGCATCAGGGCTTCCTGCTTGCGCATAGTCAAGCAACTGACTGAGTTGCTGCTGACAAACAGTATCGCTGCACAATCGGTCATTGGGGTTATCAGAGGCACTGCTGGTGAACGTTATCAGTGCTGTGATCGTCATGATAAGCAGGTAGCTTTGGTGGCGCATCGTCATTACCTTATCCAAGTCGCGGAATCTGTTGCAAGTATGGTAAGCATGATAGCAAAGGTCAAACACAAGATGTAATGATTGGCAACAGAACAATAACAGCATGGTCGGCGAGACTGGATTCGAACCAGCGACCCCTTGTACCCAAAACAAGTGCGCTACCAAGCTGCGCTACTCGCCGACATATGCAGATTCTACGGGAAGAATTTTAGAAAATGGGGTGGCTGATGGGACTCGAACCCACGACAACCGGAATCACAATCCGGGGCTCTACCAACTGAGCTACAGCCACCACAACGAACAGGTGCCAGGACTTTCATTAGTGCGATAATGGCGCACCCGGCAGGATTCGAACCTGCGACCCACGGCTTAGAAGGCCGTTGCTCTATCCNNCTATCCAACTGAGCTACGGGCGCACTTCGTATTATGACGAGAAATGGTCGGCGAGACTGGATTCGAACCAGCGACCCCTTGTACCCAAAACAAGTGCGCTACCAAGCTGCGCTACTCGCCGACATCTTCGAAAAACCCGTGCAGGACGCGGCCTGACAACGGGGGCGAATATTACCTGTTGGCATGCAGAGCGTCAAATACTTTTTTGCCGCAATGAGCCGACTGCTGGTTTTTAAATCAATCCGTCGTCAATAGCTGCCGATGCCTCTACAAACTGTTGCCGAAACATGGCAAAATAGCGCCCTCTTATTCCATTGCAACGCGGTAGTTATGACAGCTCAATTAATTGATGGCAAGCGTGTTGCCCAGCAAGTGCGCGACCAAGTAAAACAACGTGTCAGCGAACGCTTAGCGGCGGGTTTGCGGGCTCCCGGCTTGGCGGTGGTGTTGGTCGGTAACGATGCAGCATCAGAGGTTTACGTCGGCAGTAAACGGCGCGGTTGCGAAGAGGTTGGTATTCGTTCAGTGGCCTACGACTTGCCGAGCCACACCGAACAAGCTGAACTTGAGGCATTAATTGACCAGTTAAATAACGACCCCGAAGTGGACGGTATTTTAGTGCAACTACCGTTGCCAACGGGCTTAAACGCACAAGCTATTTTAGAGCGTATCCACCCCTTTAAAGATGTCGACGGTTTTCACCCGTTTAATATGGGCCGCTTGGCGCAGCGTAACCCAGCACTGCGACCCTGCACACCGCGTGGCATTATGACCTTATTTGAGTCGATCAAACTGCCACTGCATGGCCTCAATGCAGTGGTTGTTGGCGCCTCCAACATTGTCGGCCGGCCGATGGCATTGGAGCTGTTGCTCGGCGGTGCGACCACCACGGTCTGTCACCGCTTCACCAACGATTTACAGCAACATGTGCAGCGCGCCGATATTGTGGTGGTGGCGGTGGGCAAACCCAATTTTATTCCTGGTGCCTGGATCAAACCTGGAGCTACGGTCATTGATGTGGGTATTAACCGTCGTGGCGATGGCCGTTTGGTCGGCGACGTTGAATTTGACGTTGCTGTTGAACGCGCTGCTTTTATTACCCCGGTACCCGGTGGTGTTGGCCCCATGACCGTAGCGACGCTGCTGCAAAACACCCTGCAAGCCTGCGATACATGGCACGCACCACAACCCTAATCAACCAGCTGATAGGTGCTGAGCAACGGTCCTTGCAGCCGATAGCGAAGCCCCCATAACGGGGCTTTACTGAAACTCTGGCGTTGCTGGCAAAAACGCTGCACCGGGTTAGCCAGCGCTTGCCGCAGGGCCGCCAAAGCCTCCGCTGCTAGCGGCACTTGTAATGGCATACACCACCAGATCTCCAGCTCAATGGTGCGCGCAGCAATATAAGCCGCTTGGTCATCACTGCCAGCAAAACGTAAGCCATTATGGTCCACCGCAATCACCCCACCCTGATCGCGAAGTTGCTCTCGGCTCGGTTGTAAAACCTCGATCCGCGATGCCCACTGCGACCTTAACTGACTTTTACCCTGCGCCAGTAACAGCTGCCGATAACTGCTGCTCGCACTGTTGGTATCCATACTAAGCTGCGGCTGCACTGCTGCCATGGCGGCCGCCAACGTCGTCCGCATGCTATCGGCAGCCAGACTATGCAAGGCCGCAGTGCGCAGCACATAACTACTTGCCGTCCAAAGATTGTAATTGACCCAGCTTATCCACAGCAGCTGCACCAGCGACAGGCTGGCGAGCGCCACCACTGGCAGTATGATCGCCGTTTCAATCAGGGCCTGGCCATGTGGCCGCATCACTGACAGCCGCCGGCACTGCGGCACTCGTTCCATAGCGCCTCATAGGCACTGATCTGATCAAAAAACTGCTGCAGATCACCGTGTTCGGTTTGAATACTTGATGCAGTCAGCAATTGCGTGGTCAAATCGGCAATAGTGGCACTGTTCACCAGCAGGCTATCAACCTCTAGCTGGGCCAAATTCCCGTGGCTTGCGAGCAGATTGCCAATCCCGTTCACAGCGTGTTGCTGCATGTTTAAATGCACGGCTAATTGATTCAACTCTGGCTTATCTGGGCGCGCCACCCGATACAGATACTGCTCACCTGAAGCCTCATGCAGAGGCGCCCATTGGCTTAAAATAACCTCATCATCAACCACCTGTGCAGCCTGAAAATGGCTGGCAAACCAGTGCGCCTGCTGTTGGCTGGGCGCGCTGATGTGCCAGCGTAACAAACTCACCTCATACGTCAGTCGCCATGGTTGCTGCCAGGGCAATACCAAAGCCTCAAGTTCGAGGCTTTGACTCAGTTCGGTATAGTCGTGTGGCGGACGCCCTTGCTCCAGCCAAAAACGCTCAGTCGCTTGCAATAAATAGTCAGTATGGTCGAGCCATTGCTGCCGCTGTTGCACTTTGCTTTGATGCTGCCACCATTGACCGGCTATGAGTAACAGCGCGGACACCAAGGTCAGCGCCGCAATAAATTCCATGAGCAAAAACCCATTGCGGTGCCGCATGGCCTACTCCTCTTGCTGTTGATAGTGCAGCAGCTGCAATTGCTGAGCCTGCAAACGCAGCAGTTGCAGCTGAGCACGACTAGTGGCGCTAGACCAGCTTGCAGGGGTGGTTAGGGTAGATTTTTGCGCGTGCTGAGCAAACCCCAACAACAGGGCACTCAGTGACCCAGCCAGCACCAGCACTAATAACAACTCAAGCACCCCAAAGCCCCGCCAACCGTCCATCAGTTTAACCTTGGAACCTAACCACTAAGGTGCCGTTACTAAAGCTGGTATCCACCGCATACTCATTGAAATCACGCGCTAAGCGCGCTCCTTCACCAGCTTGATCGATACCGGTTAGGGTCACTAAATAGCGGGTCGCATCGGCACTATCCACGGTTACCGTAATGTTGCCGCCCCATGGATTCAGTTCAGTACCGCTTCCCCAACTTTCAGGAACCGCCGCGATGCCCGACATCGAAGCCATACTGATACCGGTAAAGTTGCCATTTTTGGGGCGCCACAGCTGCGTGCCCGACTGAATCGTGATAATTTGACTTTTCGCCTCGCTAACACGCGAGTTACCCACCGCCCAATCTCGCACCGCCAAACTGCCAATAGTGGCAATAGCAATAATCGATAACACTGTCAGTACTTCAATAAATGTAAAACCGCGTTGCTTACGCATTAGAAACACTCCTTGTAAATAGATCCGAATAATTGCTGAATTTACCGCATAGTTTGCTGAGTCACCGCCATCAACATCGCGCCCATACCACCGAGAACCATTGCTAACAGCAGAAATATCAGCACATAACACACTACCTGCAGAGTCACCCGTAAACGCTGAAGAGCGCTTAACGCATCCGCTCCGGCGTAACCCGCAACCCGCAATAATGTGCCATGTTCAGTTGCATTTCGACCGCCATTACTGAGTCGAAATAGCATTCGTGACGACAACAGTTCGCTGCCGAATACTTGCGCCAACTGGCGCTCACCCTGCGCCAGTCGTTGCCGCATCTGTTGGGTTACGTAGCTCAAACTCCGATCACCAAAGCGCTCGATCGCTTGTAAAGCGCGGTCTAGATTTAACCGCGCTTGCAACAGTACGGTGATGGTCTGGAGTAATAACACAGCATTGAAATAGCGCCGAATCGTGAAGGCGCCCTGCGCCGCCAACCATCGACACCAATCCCAACGCCAGTTAATCAACAACGCTGGGCCCCAACTCATCAACACCAACACCACCATCCCAAGCAGCATGAGAAATAGACTCGGGCCGGCGCTCACCAGCAATAATAGCTCGCTCAGCAGCGGCCAATGCTCGCGGCTCAACCCGGTGGCCAATTTAGGCATGACCTGACGACCGATAAGCACACTAGCTAACGCCGCAATCACCAGCATGATCATTGGGTAAATCAGCGGTCGCCAAAATAATTGCTGAGCGTGTTGGCGTTGCAGTTCAAACTGTCGGTGTTGCTGCAGTAACTGCTCAAGCACACCGCTATGCTCACCCACACTGACCAACATACATAAATCAGCATCAAACCATTGCGGTAACACACTGGCAAAGCTCTGCCCCTGATTTAACGCTTGCACCAGCCCTTCACTTAAGGCTAATTCAGCTGCTAAACCATATTGCCGGGCATGATGCGCCAGTTCCATACTGGCCTGCAATGGGCTCAACCCATCGTTCAATGCCAGCGCGAAATCTTCTAACAAAGCCAATTGCCGAGTTCGGGTCAAACGCATGGGCTGGACTCCTGTAATTGGCTATCGAGTGCTTGCCAACCGCTTTCTATCAGGCTGTCGCGCAGCTCGGGCAGACGTTCTTCGCGTAACGCTCGACACAGTGCCCGATCGGCCACCAACAGTTCGACCATGACCCGCCGCCCACCAACCCCACTTTGATCACAGCGCGTGCAACCGTTGCCCTGACAATCTATGCAGGCGCTAGCGACCAGACGCTGTGCCAGAATAGCTCGCAGCACGCCTGGTTGGGCTAATGCCGCAGCTGAAACACCTAAGTCAAAGAGCCGTTGTAATACCCCAAAACAATCATGAGCATGAATGGTCGCGGTCACTAAATGACCAGTCAAGGCCGCGGTATAGGCCGCCTTAGCGGTCGCACTGTCACGAATCTCACTAATCGAAATAACGTCGGGGTCTTCACGCAAGGCCACTTTAACCATATTGGCAAAGTTCAATTCTGGGTGTTCAGCGAGCACTGGTTTTTGTTCAATGTGCGGTTGAATAATTTCAATTGGGTCTTCTAAGCTAATGACTTTATAGCTCCTCGGCAGCTCTTGATTTAACGCCGCTAAGGTAGTGGTTTTGCCCTGCCCGGTGGGTCCGGCAACAATGATCAACCCAGCTGGCTGTCGCAGTACCTGTTGTAACTGCGCCACTAAGCTCGGCGCTAATCCTAGCTGTTGCAAATTAGCCACCTGAGGCTGTTCACATTGAATCCGCATGGTGACCGCAAAACCATTACGAGTCGGTGATTTCTGGACCCGCAAACGAATCCGCTGCGGTTGTCCATGCATCACTAAATTGAGATTGATACTGGCGCTGGATAAGCGCTGCTCATCAAACAACTCATGAAAATCATCTGAACGGGTATTCAGTGCGGCCGCTATTGCCGCTGCAAGAGTTTCACGACTGCGCGCTACGCGGCCAACCATGCGTCCATGCACACGAAAGGCTAAACTGGCCTGTTGCTGATCAAAAAGTAAGTGAATATCGGAAGCATCACGCTGCAATGCTTGTTCAACCAAATCTTCCAAGGCCTGCTGCGCACGCGTGTGATCCAGGTGCAGCGGATTGGGCTGATGAAGGCGCTGACGGGCGGCATCCGCATCGTGCAAACGACTGCGAATATCACGCGCGTCGGCCAGTAAATAGCCACGCACCGAGAGCTGACGGAGTTGCTGTAACTGCTGCACATTGACCAACGCCAGACTATGCAGCTGCCATGCCGCAGCTGAGCACACCAGCACCCCATCACTACTGACTAATGCAGCGCTATCATCATCCATGCCGGCATCGGTCAGCTGCAAACAGATATCTAATAACGACTCGGCTATGCTGAAATCGTTGAGGGCGAGGCTAGTCAGCATGTGCATCTTACCAACCTCGAGGCAGCGCCAGAAAACGCTGTTCTTTGCCGCGTTGCAAGCGCACATGGGCGCTATCAATAGTCGCCACTAAGCCACTAGTGTCGGCTTGTCCCGGAACTAAACGGATCAGTTGCTGCTGATGCTTTAGCACCACCAACTGCTGTGCCCCCTGCACAACCCCCATTAATTCAAATTCACTGAGGGCGGGGCCAACCTGAGTGATCCGTGGCGGCAGCTGCCCTAACTGCTCAATTTGCTGCTGCGCTGCTGCTACGGTCAATTCGTGCTGCATTTGCCGAGCTCGCGAAGCTGCTTGTAATTCCTGCAATTCTTGCGCCCGTAATGCCTGAATACGATCAAAAGCAGCACTATTAGCTGGTGGTTCGGTCACGTTACTAGTAACTGCTAGAGCTAACATCCAAAGTTGTATCATCGGTCTCTCCTTGACCTATCGTGGGGATATCATCGGTCGCCATCACTGGCTGATATAAACGTAATTCCATGGCCACTTGCGACTGTGGTTGTCGCGACAGCTTTAGCTGCATGACACGGACATCAAAGCCTTGCAACAATTGCTGCACATCGCTCAACTCAAGCCAATACCAACTATCAAAACGTACGGACAGATCCTGCCAGTGATGCTGCGCGGTTATTCCGGTGCTGCCGAGATGCCAGTGTACTGCGGGCAATAACTGCAAAAGTTGCTGGTGAAGTTGTTGCTGGGCTTGGCTGAGTGATTGATTAAACTCTAAGTCACCGCCGATACTGGCTAAATTGCGCTGCAATTGCACCTGCTGCGCAGTTTGTCGAATCTGCCAATGCGGCTGCAGTTGTTGCTGTAACTCACCAAAACGACCGTAGCCCTGCCGCAACAGCACCACTAATTGGTCATCGTGCAAGGTCAGTTGCTCGACCTGCCATCCGGCCAACAATTCTAACTGCTGCAAGTGCTCGCGAATAAGTAACAGGCTATCTACTGGCATCCCGACTAAGGGAACCGCTAACTGGGAAGCATCGATGCTGCTATCACCCCGCGCTGAGGCAGGCCAGTAATACCATGATAGCGTGGTTATCAATCCGATCAGCGTCATCGTTATTAGCAGCAGCTGCCGTCGTCGACGCCAACTCGGTAATTGGCTCAGCAGCTGCAATTGTGCTGTTTTATGCGGTTGTAACTGCGCCAAACTGAACTGTTGCAGGCGCGTATGCGGCACCTCATCAAGCCACTGTTGCAACGCCTCGGGCAGCTCAGGACTGACCAGACACAGTGGTTGAAAACCCGAACGTTGCCACACCCCTTGCAACACCAATTGCACTTGTTGGCAGCCACTATCATCGTTACTGACTGCAAGGGCGGTAAGAAGTTGCTGATGATCCCAACACACACACACCCACTGCTGCGAATGCTGCAAGACAGCGACCACTTGCAAAGCCTGCTGGAACTGCTGTCGTAACGCCGTCACAATATCTTGTTGCTGTTGTTGTCGAGCACCCACCGGGGCGCAGCATAACCACCACTGCTGACCATAGCGATGGCTGCAATAGCTATCCAAGCCCAGTAGTTTGGCTTGCTGAATACCCGCCAGCAATGCTTTCTGACTGCTGTAGTGTTGACGCCAGCCATTGATTAACCAAAGCCGACTCATGACTGCTTCACTTTGTTGATAATACGAGGCGTCACCAGTACCAAGGTCTCACTGTGCCGTTGACTGCTATCATCCCGGCCACCAAGGGCAAGGCTCCACCAACTCTGCTGACGGTTGGTGTGCTCGCGCTCGTTACGCAAACCCGACAACAGCAAGGTTTCACCATCAGCAACTAAGGCCTTCATAAAAAACTTTTTGCGCGTGGTATGGGGTGTTTGAATCAGCTGATCCCCAGAACGCACCTCATCAATGCGTTGTAAGTCAGACAGTTCAGTGGATAGCTGTAAAATCACCTCGCCAGCCCGGATACTTGGCAATACATACAATTCAAAGCCGGTAGTCACTACCCCGGGCTGAAGCATATCGGAGGTGCCAACATTGGCGGTAGCGGTACTGCCGGCCGCCGCTAAATAGGTAGCATTGTCTTCTAGAACAATTTTGGCAATCTGATTATTTAAGCTCAGTAGCCGCGGTTGGTTGCTGGTTTGCACCAGCCCTTGCTCGGCCAAAGCCTGCAACAACAGCGCCGAACCGGCAGCCTTACCAGTTAGTTGTTGCCAGCTGAGTTGCCCAGCGATAGTGCCAGCGCCATTCAGAAAGTTCGATGACAGACCTAACACACCTTCACCCCCAGCACTATTCAGTAAGGCTTGCCAATCCACACCAAATTGCTGATTGTCGTTAAAGGTCACTTCAATAATTTGTACATCAATGGCTACTTGCCGCGTTAAACGTTCGTTCTGCTGCTGCAAATAATGTTCGATCGCGGCGACTTGCTCCGGCAAATCGCGCACCAATACCGAGCTCGAGCTTTGGTTGATGCTGACGCTACCGTGCTCTGATAACAACATTGTCAGTGCCCGCTCAAGGTCATCCCAAACCGACAGCTGTTGGCTCGAAAAATTCAGATATTGCTCGCTACGTTGGCCATCATTTAGCTGTGCGCCGAGCTGTCGCTGACCAGCTGCGCTAGTGCTTTGTTGGCTATCACTATTACCCATAAAAAAATTGGTGTTACCGGCTATAAAGGCGACATCAAATTCAGCAATCCGCATTTTGCTCCAACTAATCTGTTGCTCATCAATACGCACATGCCAACCGTACTGCGCTTGCAGTTGCTGCAACAACCCGCCAAGGTCTCCTTGATAAGCAAGCTGTATTGGATGTTGCGCTAACGCGCCGTCTAAATAGCGAACCCGCACCTGGTGTGCGCCAACAGTTTGCTGCATCACTGCGGTTAACGGTAAGTGTTCGACCGCTAACTCGACCGGGCGACTATACCAACTAGGTTGGTGCTGGTGATTCGCAGCAATGGCTGGTACGTACAGTTCATCACTAAAAGCGACTCGGTCAGGTAGCACTGCTGCAGGNNTGAGTGACTACTGCAGCCAGCAATAACCGTTAGTGCGGCCGCAACTACCGTAATTTTTGCCCAATACTTCATAGCCCAGCCCTCGGTGCCATGTCGTAGCGGATCATTGCCGAGTTATTCGGATAAAGCGTAACGGCCAGTTGATAGGGCTTGAGTAAACGCTCGAGCAATTCACTCCAACTCGGGGCCTGCAAGCGATAATCGGCCGGCCAGCGAAAGTGCGGGGAGACTTGCCAATCGACCATTTCAATAGCGAATTGTTGCTGCAACA
>DIVC01000079.1:1067-10690 GCA_002423905.1 Idiomarina sp. UBA6142 | reverse complement strand
GGCTATATCTATAAAATTTATGGCTTTGGCTATATCCGTGAACTGGAATTGCTGCGCGAGGCCGGCTTTAACGCCTACGAGGTGATTCAAGCGGCTACTCTCAATGGCGCTGAAGCGCTCGGCTTGGATCACGAAATAGGTAGTGTGATTCCAGGTAAGAAAGCCGACTTGGTGATTGTGCGCGAAAATCCATTGCGTAATTTCAAAGTGTTGTATGGCACGGGTCATTACCAACTTGATCAGCACAACCAACCCATGCGCACCAAAGGCATCCGCTACACCATTAAAGACGGCATTGTGTATCCGGTCGACGAATTGCTGCTTGATGTGCGAATGCTGGTAGAGCAGGCCAAACAGGCTGCGGCTACCAAGCCTCAATAACAAAGGGTGATTACCCGGGATGCCGCTGCGTGCCTTAGCCCTTGAACCCTTTGGTTCAAGGCGGGGCGCAAGTGTTCGACCGCAGGCTTCTCGATACAAGTCGAGCATGCTCAATAGTCGCCCAATGAACCCCTGGGTATGACGTTATCGGCTCAGGGACATCAGCGTTGCTGGCGAACATCCCAGGCAATCATAACTACAAACTTCTTTAACGACCTGGCCGTTGCTCAGACATCACCTGCTCGAGGGTAGCCTGCAGCAATTTTAATTGTTCTTCTAACTCAGCGATGCGTTGCTGTTGTTCAGCCTGTTGTTGGGCCGCCTCGTGACATAAGTTCAGGGCTGCCATAACTGCAATTTGCTCAGGGTGCGACAACCGCGTACCCCCGGTAATTTGCTTCACTTTTTCATTTAATCGTGACGCCGCCGCCTGCAAGGCTGCCTCTTGGTCCGCTGGGCAGTTGACCTTGTATTGGCGGTCCATCAAACGGATATCGATGCTGCGCTGGGTCATGCGGTAATCCTTATGCTTGCTGATGGTTGGCGTCTACCAGTTATTATGACACGTCTCGGATGGCTTTGTCAGCTAGCCTGAGCATCGCGGCAATGATAGTATGGCAGCTATCATTAAACACGAGAACAACGCGATGGCCGACGCAACTAACCCTGAATCTACAGTCGACAACTTTGATCGCCTCAGTCAATTTTTGCTGCAGCAGGGGTTGTTGCCGAATGCTGCTGAGGTGCATGGCATGCTGTGCGGCATGTTAGCCGGTGGAGCTAACCCAAGCAGCGAGCATTGGCTGGCGCTGCTGAGCGATTTATTGCATGAAGGGCAAACTTTTCCGGTACCGGTCCGTAATAAATTAAATCAATTGGCGCAAAGCATTGACGCATCATTGCGTGATCCTGATATGAATTTTCAGTTAATGTTGCCCGAAGACCAGCAGCCCATTGAAGAACGCTTACAGGCGATGATTGGTTGGGTGCAATCGTTTTTAGTCGGCTTTGGCGTCAATCAAAGCAATCTGGCAGGATTCTCGGCGGATGTCCGCGAAGCTATTGATGACATGGTTGAATTAGCGAAACTCGACTTCAGTGTCGAAGATGACGACGATGCTGACCGCGCTTATTTTGAAATTATTGAATATATTCGGGTGTCGGTGATCATGTGTTTTTGCGAAGTTGGAGAACAGGTCAGCATCGATTGTAAGACCGAGAAGACCTTGCATTAGCATGAGGCAATCAAATTAAGTAGTAACGATGGAGTAGCAACCCCGTGGAGTCGATTAGTCCAGCTGAATTTGCCGATCGGCGCGCCCGTTTGTTAGCCTTTTTGGCCAGCCAAGAACGACCTGCAGCGGCGGTGTTGGCGGCTAATCCGGAGCAACAACGCAGTCGCGATACCGACTTTCCCTATCGCCAGCATAGCGACTTTTACTATTTGACTGGGTTTAACGAACCCAATGCGCTGTTGCTGTTACGCCCAGATATCGCCGCTAAACAACATATTTTTGTGCAGCCGAGCGACCCGCATGCAGAAGTGTGGCATGGTCGACGTTTGGGCGTAGATGCGGCCTGCGAACAGCTTGGAGTAGATCAAGCCTACAGCTACAACGACGATTTAGAGCAGTTGACTGAGCTATTAAATGGCGTGGAAACAGTGTTTTATCTGTTCGACGATACCGACTTAGCCGATCTGCTGCAGCAATTTGGCAGCACCATGCGCCGCCCCAAATCAGGCTATCATGGCGCCGCACAATACAGCGACTTAAGTGGCTATATGGCGCAGCAACGGTTGTTTAAAAGTAGCGCTGAAATCACCCTGATGCGGCAGGCCTGTCAGATCTCTGCTGAGGCCCATAAACGGGTCATGAAGGCCTGTAAACCCGGGCTGTATGAATACCAATTAGCGGCTGAACTGCATTATCACTTTGCCTACCATGGCGCAGCTGGCCCGGCCTACGGCACGATCGTCGGCAGCGGTGATAACGCCTGTATTTTGCATTACACCGAAAACAGCGCGTGCTTAACCGATGGCGATTTAGTGCTGATTGATGCTGGTGCCGAGTTCCGCGGTTATGCGGGTGATATCACGCGTACCTTTCCAGTCAATGGCCGCTTTAGCGCCGACCAAGCAGCCTTGTATGAGGTGGTGCTCGAAGCACAAACTGCAGCATTCAGGCAGTTGCGCCCCGGTAACACCCTTGAGCAAGCCCAGCAGGCAGCAGCGAGAGCTATCACTGAAGGCCTATTGGCGCTGGGAATTCTCAGTGGTAGCCTGCAGCATCACATAGAACAAACCAGTTATCGGCGTTTTTTGATCCATGGTTTGGGCCATTGGTTGGGGCTGGATGTGCATGATGTCGGTACCTACGAGGTGCAAGGCAGCAAACGTGTGCTGGAGCCGAATATGGTATTGACCGTTGAGCCGGGGATTTATATTCCGCGCGGCTTAAGTGATGTTGATGAGCGCTGGCAAGGCATCGGTATTCGCATTGAAGACGATATTCTTATTACCATCGATGGCTACGAAAATCTTACTGCCGCCGTACCGAAAACGATAGCCGAGATAGAGCAATGGATGCGCAGCTAACTACGTCAAATAGCCCAGCGTCGCTGGTAATTAGCGGCGGTGGTCTGGTGGGCGCACTGGCGGCGTTGTTGCTGGCACAGAAGCGACCAGATTGGCAAATTCATGTGCTCGAACCGAATAGCCATGGGCCAGCGCAAGACCAGCGGGTGATTGCCTTGGCAGCCGCCACGGTTGAGCTGCTGCAGCAGCTTGGTATCTGGGAAGACCTAGCGCCACAGGCCGGTGCTATCGAACATATTCATGTCAGCGATCGTCACCAATTGGGCATGACCCGTTTGCATGCCAAGCAACATGGCGTGCCGGCACTCGGTTATGTCATTGCTGCGGCGCTGCTCAATACTGCGCTGTATCAGGCTGCTCAGCGGCAGCGCACTATTATCTGGCACAGTGGTGCCCGTTTTGTCAGTACCCACGCTGAGCGTGATCATCGCCTTGTTTGTTTTGAGCAACACCAGCAACTGCAACAATTACACACGCAGCTCTTGGTTGGCGCCGATGGGCAGCGCTCTGAAGTACGTACTCAACTCGGTATCCGCACCACCAGTACCGATTATCAGCAAGTCGGCATAGTCGGTATCTTACAACTACAACAAAGCCTCAATGGCTGGGCTTATGAGCGCTTCACCACCAGCGGACCGATTGCGCTGCTACCCATGTCTGATAATCGCGCCAGTTTAGTCTGGAGTGTCAGCCCCAAACTAGCCGAGCAACTGCTCGATGCCGATGAACCGAGTTTTGTGCGCCAATGCCAGCAGGCCTTCGGTTACCGCGCGGGACTGTTCAGCGCTATCGAACAACGGGCGCATTACCCCTTGCAACTGCATTTAGCCGAACACAGCATGGCTCATCGAGCGGTCCTGGTGGGCAACGCTTCGCATACCCTGCACCCCATTGCTGGGCAAGGGTTTAACTTGGGGGTGCGCGATGCCATTGCGCTAAGCGAGAGCCTGCAAGGCAGCAGTGATGCTGGGAGCTACTCCAGCGTGGCAGCTTATTGGCAGCTGCGCGAGGCTGACTATCGCACTATTATTGGCTTAACCGACGGCTTAGTGCGTGGTTTTTCTAATCAATTATGGCCACTTACCAGTATACGTAGCCTTGCATTAATGGGGCTCGACCACATTGCCCCATTGCGGCATCAATTTGCCCGCCAAACCATGGGGTTTAAAGCATGACCGGCCGCGCTCGTAAGCTAAGTTTTGTTGTCTGCGGTGGCGGCATGATTGGCCTGAGTACGGCGCTGGGCTTGCGCCAACAAGGCCATCAAGTGCAGGTGGTAGAGCGCGGCCAGCAGCCCGTGCTAACTAGTGAATTTGGTCTGCGAGTGAGTGCCATTGCCCATAGCAGCCGCAGTTTGCTGCAACAACTGGGGGTGTGGCAACAGCTACCAGTTGAGCGCTTAGGTCCCTATAGCGGCATGTCGGTGTGGGAGCACGATAGTTTTGCTCGTATTGATTTTACTGCGGCCGAAGTATCACGCACCGATTTAGGCGCGATTGTCGAGAACCACCTGCTTGAGCATTATTTATGGCAAGCAGCTATAGCCGCTGGGGTGATTATACATAGCGGCGTATCCAGTGTGGCTGAGCAAATCAGCGACGATCAAGTCAGTCTTCAATTAAGCAACCAACAACAGCTCAGTGCCGATTATTTGATCGCCGCCGATGGCGTGCAATCGCAAATACGACAGCGAGCGCAATTGCCGCTGACCTTTTGGCATTATCAACAACATGCCATTGTTGCCACCGTGCACACCGAATTACCGCACCAAGGTATTGCTCGCCAAGCTTTTACCGCAACTGGTCCAATTGCCTGGTTACCGCTGGCTGATGCCCAGCACATTTCGTTGGTATGGTCGGTGGATGATCCGCACAGTGACGCCTTGCTGGCATTGAGCCCTGAGCAATTCGTGCAACGCTTACAAAGTTTTAGCAACAACAGCTTGGGCCAATTAACGCTGGGCTCGGACCGTCAGGCGTTTGCCTTAAAAATGCAGTATTGCCAGCGTTGGTTGCAGCAACGTTTAGTGGTGATTGGTGATGCAGCGCACAGTATTCACCCATTAGCTGGGCAGGGTGCCAATCTAGGTTTTGCCGATGTCAGCCAATTGCTTCAGGTATTTGCTGAGCCGGCCGACAATTATCAATGCCGCTTGCGGCAGTGGGAGCGTGAGCGCAAAACCGCTGCCATAACGATGATTGCTGCCATGGAGGCATTCAAACGTGGTTTTGCTGGTGATCACCCAGTGTTAAAGCTACTGCGTGGCAGTGGGCTGAAATTTGCCAGTCGTTGTGCGCCGCTGAAACAGCAGCTTATGCAGGTGGCGCTTGGCGATTAAATACGCTCACGAATAAATTGCGCCAGTTGCTTAGCCGCCTGATTGTCGCTATCGGTCAGCTTCATCACCACACTGACATCACCCAGCTCCGGTAACTCATGAGCCAAACTACCGCGCTGCAAGCGAGCAAGGTTATCGGGTACGGTACTTTGCGCTAATACCGTAATCCCCAAGCCACTGCCAATGGCCGCAGTGAGCCCAGAGAAATCAGCGTTGGTGTAGCTAATACGCACGGTTTTGCCTAACTGTTTAAAGGCCGCCAGCGCACGACGGCGATAGATGCAGCCTTCCGGCGCCATCACCAATTGCAAGGTACTGCCCAGCGGCTGGTAATCAGCGTTGGGGCCAACCCACACCAATGGCTCGTGCTTCAACTCCAGCAAGCCACTGCGATTGACTCGCAGTTCCGGTTCAATCAACGCAATAATGATATCGAAGCTGGCGTTATCCTCGCGCAGCAGCTCTTTTGACAGTGCCGACGTGACCGCCAGGGTGACATTGGGGTAGGCTGCGGCAAACTGCCCCAACACTTGCGGCAACAGTTTACTGGCAAATTCACTCGGAATCCCCAGTCGTACCCGACCACTCAAGGATGGCTCGGTAAAACGCGCCAAAATTTGGTCATTTAAATTGATCAACTGGCGCGCCGAATCGATAAACTCGGCTCCCGCTTGAGTTAAGTTAATGCGCCCACCGCTGCGCTGCAGCAGGGTATTACCAAGGAGTTCCTCCAGCCGATTCAGTTGCAAACTAATGGCTGGCTGAGATCGCCCTAGCTGCTGCCCTGCGGCGGTGTAGCTCTGTAGCTCATAAATACTCAAAAACGCCCGCACGGCATCCAGTGGTAGGTGTTGCATGAGTCACCTCAGTTATTGAATTTAGCAATAAAGATTATAGCAGTATTTATAATGCTTATTTTAGTATAAGTAATATTCATTTGTTGCAGAGCCCGAGGAGTTCTATAATTCATGCCACTTACTAGGTAGCTCAATAGGATCTTTGCGGCAATGGCAAATCGTACTCCACTTTATGACGCGCACCTCAGTGCTGGTGCCAAGATGGTCGACTTCCACGGTTGGGATATGCCGTTGAACTACGGCTCACAAATTGAAGAGCACCACGCAGTGCGCACCCATTGCGGCATGTTTGACGTCTCGCATATGACTGTGGTTGACGTAAAGGGCGAGCAAGCCCAAGCCTATTTGCGCTACTTACTGGTCAATGATGTGGCCAAATTAACTACGCCAGGTAAAGCCCAATATAGCAGCATGCTGAACCCCCAGGGCGGCGTAATCGATGACTTGATTGTGTATTTCTTCAGTAGCACCGATTACCGTCTGGTGGTGAACTCTGCCACCCGCGACCGCGATATGCAGTGGCTGACCGAAATAGCCAGCGGCTTTAATGTGACTATTACCGAGCGACCTGACTTAGCCATGATTGCGCTGCAAGGCCCACAAGCCGAAGCACTGTTCGCTGAGGTGTTAGGTGCTCATAACTTCGCCAGCGTGGCAGGTATGAAACCCTTTATGTCAGTGCAAGTAGGTGAGTTATTTATCGCTACCACTGGCTACACTGGCGAGCGTGGTTACGAAATCACCGTGCCAGCCAGCGGCGTGGTGACCTTATGGAACCAACTCATCGACACCGGTGTGGCACCATGTGGTTTAGGTGCACGTGATACCTTGCGCTTAGAGGCAGGTATGAACCTATACGGCCAAGACATGGACGAGAGCGTCTCGCCATTACAAGCCAATATGGGTTGGAGTGTGGCATTTGAGCCGAGCGATCGTGATTTCATCGGTCGCGCCGTGTTAGAACAGCAAAAAGCGGACGGCCACAGCGTGCTGGTCGGTTTAGTGATGGAAAGCAAAGGCGTGCTGCGCCACGGTCAGCGAGTGCTGGTGAATGGTGGCGAAGGGGTAATCACCTCAGGCAGCTTCTCACCAACCTTGGGCTACTCTATTGCCATGGCGCGCGTACCAGCTGGAACCGATAGCCAAGCAGAAGTGGAAATTCGTGGCAAAATGGTTACAGTGAAGGTTGTAAAACCAAGTTTCGTCCGTAATGGTAAATCAGTTCTGTAAACGCGCGCATTAGCGGCGTTGATCGCAACATTGTTGAAGGAAGCAAGACTCATGAGCACTATTCCAAAAGAATTAAAATACGCATCAACTCACGAGTGGGTGCGCAACGAAGGTGACGGAATCTATACCGTTGGTATTACTGAACACGCGCAGGACCTATTGGGTGACATGGTGTTCGTTGAGTTGCCAGAAATTGGTGCCAATGTTGCCGCTGGCGATGACGTTGCGGTCGCTGAATCCGTGAAAGCTGCATCAGACATCTACGCACCGATTGCCGGTGAAATTGTTGCCATTAACGACGAACTTGAAGATGCGCCGGAAACCGTCAACAGCGATCCATATGGCGATGGCTGGTTGTTCAAAATTAAAGCTGATGATGTCAGCGAACTTGACGCGTTATTAGATGCCGCCGGTTACCAAGCCGTTATTGACGAAGATTAATAGCACCTTGCAGCCAGACAACCCCGGACCTTAAAGCCGGGGTTTTGTCGTTCCATAGAACGACCGCATCTGCACATGGACAGATTTATTGATAGCCAATTAACCCGAACCCAAGGGGCCAGAAGTAAATGACTACAACAACCTTGCATCAACTTGAAAATCACGGTGAATTTATTGCTCGTCACATTGGCCCAAGCGCTGATGAAACGGCGGCAATGCTTGCCACGCTGGGTGTAGATTCGCTCGAAGCGCTCACCCGTGATACCGTGCCAGGAAGCATTTTGCGCGATCCCTTCATTAGCGTCGGCGAGCCGATGAGCGAACGTGAAGCGCTAGCAAAACTGCGTAGCATCGCCAAGAAGAACAAGGTGTTGACCTCATTTATTGGGATGGGTTACTACGATACCTTAGTCCCTAACGTGATTCTGCGTAATGTCTTGGAAAACCCAGGTTGGTACACCGCCTACACCCCGTATCAGCCCGAAATTGCCCAAGGCCGCTTAGAAGCTATATTGAATTTCCAAACCATGACCATGGATTTGACTGGGTTAGACATGGCCAGCGCATCGTTGCTGGATGAAGCCACTGCCGCTGCTGAAGCTATGGCGATGGCTAAGCGTGTTAGTAAGAGTAAGTCAAACACCTTCTTTGTTGCCGACAATGTCTACCCACAAACCATCGACGTGGTGAAAACCCGCGCCGAAATGTTCGGTTTTGAGGTCATTGTTGAGCCAGCAGCCCATGCCGTGAAACACGACGTGTTTGGTGCTTTGTTGCAATACCCTGACCGCACCGGTGCGTTGCACAACCTCGAGAAATTGATTGCCGGCATTCAAGCCAACAACGGTATCGTAGCTGTAGCAGCCGATATCATGAGCTTGGTACTGTTGAAATCGCCTGGCGAAATGGGTGCCGACATGGTGCTGGGTTCAGCCCAACGTTTCGGCGTGCCCATGGGCTACGGTGGGCCACATGCAGCGTTTTTTGCGACCCGTGAAAAATACAAGCGTTCGCTGCCAGGTCGTATCATTGGGGTATCGAAAGACAGCCGTGGCAACATGGCCTTGCGTATGGCTATGCAAACCCGTGAGCAGCATATCCGCCGCGAGAAAGCCAACTCCAACATCTGTACCGCGCAAGTATTACTAGCCAACATGGCTTCGTTCTATGCGGTCTACCATGGACCACAAGGCTTAAAGCTGATCGCCTCGCGCATTAACCGGTTAACCGATATTGTCGCTTTAGGCTTGCAAGAGAAGGGTGTCAAACTGGTCAATAACCATTGGTTTGATACGCTGACCTTCGACTGGCAGGGCGATGCCGACGCGTTAATCCAAAGCGCCGTAGCGCAAGGTTTGAATCTTCGGGTAGATGGCAACGGCCGCTTTGGCTTAAGTCTTGATGAAGCCAAGACCCGCGCCGACATTGAAGCGTTATTTGTGGCACTGTTTGGTGCCGACCACGGGCTCGAAATTGACGTACTCGATGCGCGTGCTGCCGCTGGCGACGTGACCTCTATCCCAGCTGAATTGCGCCGCGAGTCAGCCATTCTGACCCATCCAGTATTCAACAGCTATCACTCAGAAACTGAGATGCTGCGCTACATCAAGCAATTGGAAAACAAAGATTTATCGTTAAACCACAGTATGATTTCACTGGGTTCATGCACCATGAAGCTGAACGCTACTGCCGAGATGATCCCGGTCACTTGGCCAGAGTTTGGCCAGTTGCATCCGTTCTGCCCAGAAGACCAAGCTGCCGGTTATGCTGAGCTGCTCAG
>DIVC01000079.1:0-951 GCA_002423905.1 Idiomarina sp. UBA6142 | reverse complement strand
TCGTGCATCATGGTGACTTACCCGTCGACGCACGGCGTGTACGAAGAGGGCATCAAGACCATTTGTGACATCGTCCATGCGCACGGTGGCCAAGTGTATCTGGATGGCGCCAACATGAACGCGCAAGTAGGGGTAACCTCGCCAGGCTATGTGGGTGCTGACGTATCGCACTTGAATTTACACAAAACTTTTTGTATTCCGCATGGCGGCGGTGGCCCAGGTATGGGTCCGATTGGTGTGAAGAAGCACTTAGCGCCATTCTTACCCAACCACAGCGTGATTCATATTCAAGGTACAGCCCTGAACAACGGCGCAGTATCTGCCGCACCATTTGGTAGCGCCAGCATTCTGCCAATTTCATGGATGTACATTGCCATGATGGGCAGCCGTGGCCTGCGTCAAGCTACCGAAGTAGCGATCATGAGCGCTAACTACGTGGCTAAGCAATTGGGCCAACATTACCCAATTTTGTACAAAGGCCGTAACGACCGCGTTGCCCACGAGTGCATCATTGACCTGCGGCCGCTGAAAGAAAGCTGTGGCGTGACCGAAATGGACGTTGCCAAGCGCTTGCAAGACTACGGCTTCCACTCACCAACCATGAGCTTCCCGGTAGCGGGCACGTTAATGGTTGAGCCAACCGAGTCTGAGTCGAAAGCTGAGCTGGATCGCTTCATTGAAGCCATGATCAGCATTCGCCAAGAAGTCGACAAAGTGGCCTCGGGCGAGTGGCCGCAAGACAATAACCCATTGCACAACGCGCCACACACCCTGGCCGATATCGTTGATAGTTCGTGGGAGCGCCCATACGACCGCCAAGTAGCCGCTTACCCAGTAGCTGCAGTGAAAGTGAACAAGTTCTGGCCAAGCGTGAACCGTATCGACGACGTGTACGGCGACCGCAACCTGATTTGTAGCTGCCCGAGCGTGGATAGTTATCGGTAATTGGTG
>DIVC01000028.1:18278-19101 GCA_002423905.1 Idiomarina sp. UBA6142 | reverse complement strand
GAGCGCCCCATCGGGGTGCGGATGCAATCGACAATCACTACGTCTTTCATAAATTCCTCCGTTAACCCGCTAAGTATGAGCCGCCGTTTTGTGCTTTTGCACGCAGGCCGTCAGTGACTTGGAACATTTCGCCTAAATGCGCGTACTTATCCGCTAAGGCAACGAAATTGGCGTAGCCAACGGTTTCCAGATAACGGAATGGGCCGCCGCGGAATGGCGGGAAGCCTAAGCCGTACAGCAGTGCCATATCGCATTCGGCAGCGCTATCAACAATGCCTTCTTCCAGGCAGCGCACGCACTCGTTGACCATTGGGATCATGCAGCGGGCGATGATTTCTTCGGCGCTGAGTTCTTTGCCAGAAATGCCGAGCATTTCATACACTTCAGGGGCTTTTTCTTTCGACGGACGACCTTTCTTGTCGACGCCATAATTGTAGAAGCCTTTGCCATTCTTCTGGCCGAAACGTTCAGCTGCGGCTAATTTCGCCACTGCGCTGTTGGTGTCACGCGGCATACGGCTTGGGAAGCCGTCAGACATCACCACGGTGCAATGGTCAGCAGTATCAATACCAACTACATCAGACAGATAGGCCGGGCCCATCGGCCAACCAAACTGCTTTTCCATGACCTTATCGATGCCGGCAAAATCAACGCCTTCATCGACCATACCGGCAAAACCAGCCAGATACGGGAACAGCACACGGTTGACTAAAAAGCCTGGGCAGTCATTGACCACAATAGCGGTTTTGCCCATGCGCGCAGCATAAGCAACGACGGCGGCAACGGTTTCATCCGAAGTGTCTTTACCACGAATGACTTCAAC
>DIVC01000028.1:6984-18245 GCA_002423905.1 Idiomarina sp. UBA6142 | reverse complement strand
ACCAAGCTTTCTACATGGGCCAATACCTTGCCTTTCACGTCTGGGTTTTCAACCACCGCTTCGACCACGATATCGACGCCTTTGACCGCATCATCCGACAAGGTTGGAGTAATTGACGACAACACTTTAGCCATCTTGTTGTGGTCCATGCGGCCTTTTTCGACCAGTTTGCCAAGGATCTTGCTGGCTTCTTTCATGCCCAGATCTAAGGCTTCTTGGCGAATATCTTTCATCACCACCGGTACGCCTTTGTAGGCTGACTGGTAGGCGATACCGCCACCCATGATACCAGCGCCTAACACGGCGGCACGGTTGATGGCTTTAGTGGCCACTTTGGCGGCTTTCTTGGCTTTGCCTTTGACCAATTGGTCGGCTAAGAAAATACCCACTTGCGCGCGACAAGCGTCGGTTTGGGTTAGCCCAACAAAGGCTTCGTTCTCGGCATTCAAGGCACCTTCACGCGCCTGCCGTGCGCCGTTTTCAATGGCGGCGATGGCAGCGTGCGGGGCGGGATAATGCTTGCCAGCTTGCGCCGCAATCATGGCTTTGGCGGTTACCAAGGTCATAGTTAATTCAGTGTCATTGGCTTTCAGCGCTTCCAGTTTAGGTTGGCGCTTAGCACGCCAATCCAGATCACCGTCAATCGCTTGCTTGACCACCGCAATGGCGGCATCGCGAAGCTTCTCTGGCGCCACCACGGCATCCACCAAACCAACTTTCAGGGCATCGGCAGCGCTGTTGTTTTTGCCGGTAGCGATACATTCAATGGCGTTATCGGGACCAATAATACGCGGTAAGCGCATGGTGCCGCCGAAACCAGGAATCAGGCCGAGTTTCACTTCTGGCAGGCCAATGGTTGCGGTGGTATCAGCAACACGATAATCACAGGCTAGCGCCGCTTCACAGCCGCCGCCTAAGGCAAAGCCAGTAATTGCGGCAACGCTGGGCACTGGTAAGTCTTCCAGCTGGTCGAACACCCGCGAGGCCATGGCGACCCATTTTTTGGTCTGTTCAACATCGGCAAACAAAGTGAGAAATTCGGTGATATCAGCGCCAACAATAAAGGTTGGCTTGCTGCTGGTGACGATCACGCCGCGTAAATCGGCGGTATTTTTCAGCGCGGTCAATGCGGCACTGAATTCTTGCAAGGTTTTCTGGTCAAATTTGTTCACCGAGCCGGCTGCTGCAAATTGCAGGTCAGCAATGCCCTGTTCAACAAACTCAACCCGAATGCTATCACCCTGATAAATCATAAACGGTCTCCTTTACATTCCGTAGCTACAGATTTTCGGCTTGCGTTCGGTTAATGTGGTAGTGTTAACCCCAAGAGTTTGGCTTGAACCAGCCAATTTTTCAATGATTATTTAAACGTGCGTTTGAAATTATGCTAAAGCAAGTGGTGTCTAGTTGTGCGTTGATTGGCGTGTTGTTGGTCACTGGATTGCCGACCAAAGCGCTGGCCGAGCCGAATATTACCGACCCCGTGTTGGCGGCTAATGATCTGCGAGTGAAGCAGCGTGAATTATTCGCGCAAGCTGAATTTGCCGCGCGGCGCGGACGCTTGGCGGAGTATCAGCTGTTGCTTGACCAGTTGCAAGGCTACCCGTTATTACCCTATCTGCAGTTAGAGCGACTGCGGAGAACTGGCTTTTTAGCCAACGAAGAGCAGGTGCTGGCTTTTCTGACCGAACACGAAGGCACACCATTAGATAACCAACTACGCCGTCATTGGCTCAATTACCTGCAAAGTAAAAACCTGCAACAGCGCTATGTACGTGATTATCGCGTGCCAGCCAGTATTGAACAGCAATGTTACTATTTACGCTACCAATTAGCCCTGCAAGGTATGCCAGAGCAGGCGGTTTACCGCGCGGTCGATCAACTGTGGCAGACCGGAGAATCCCTACCGAAAGCCTGCGACCCACTGCTGACCACTTGGCAGCAAGCAGGGCAGCGCACCACCGAACTGGTGTGGGCACGCATAAAACTCGCAGCCGAAGGTGGTAAACATAGCCTGTTACCTTATTTAGGTGGCTTGCTACCAGAATCAATGCGTTATTTAGCCGAGCATTATCAACGCGTTCGGCGCGACCCGGCGGTGATTACACGGGTGCAATTTCTGACGGGGAAATATCCCCAGCATGAGGCTGATATTGTCACTTATGCATATGGGCGTTTAATCTGGCGCGACCCCGACAGAGCCTTGACCAGTTTCACTCGGTTACCCAAACATCTTGTTTTGAGCGCCGAACAGCAAACCTTTATTAATCAACGCTTCGCTGTGGCCCTAACGTCGAAGAATCACCCTAAGGCGGCGGCATGGTTAGCGCAGCTCGAGCCCGCTGACCACACCGAACAAACCTTGCAATGGCAGTTGGCCGAATGGGTGCGCCAAGGCGATTGGCAGGCGTTGTTGGCATTCACTCCGAAATTACCTCAAGCAGCCGCCGATAGCGGCGGTTGGAGCTACTGGTATGCGCGCGCTTTAGCCGAAACGGGCGCCAGCATTGAGGCTGAGGCGGCGTTACAGAGGGTTGCTCAGCAACGCAGCTATTACGGCTTCTTGGCGGCAGCGCGATTAGGCCAACCCAAGCAATTGGTGCGCGAACAAGTGGTATACAGTGAGCAAGATTTGCAGCGGTTGCGTGACTTACCTGCGGTACAGCGGGTGTACGAGTTTTTGCAGTTGCGTCGTTACGTTGAAGCGCGGCGGGAATGGTTGCAGTTGACCCAGCGTTCTGATGGTAGACAGCAAGAGCTGCTCGCGGTACTAGCGGATCAATGGGGCTGGCATGACCAAGCAATTTATACGTTGGCGCAAATAGGTGGGTTTAACGCGGTAACGTTGCGCTTTCCTTTGGCTTATTTTGACCAACACCAACAGTTCTCTGAACGTGCCGGTATTGATGTCGACTGGGCTCTTGCCATTACTCGTCGAGAAAGTGCCTTTCGTTTTGATGCGCATTCCCACGCAGGTGCCCACGGGCTGATGCAAATCATGCCGAAAACGGCAGAATACCTTGAACGTAAATTGGTATCGCAGCATGAGTTACAGCAGGTGCCCACCAATATTCGCCTGGGTACCAGCTATCTCGCGGAATTGCGCGGTCGGCTGGGCAATAATTGGGTGCTGGCTACGGCCGCTTATAACGGTGGCATTTATCGGGTCTATGAGTGGCTGCCCGCGCAACCCATCGATGTTGATCGCTGGATAGAAACCATTCCGTTTAAGGAAACCCGTGATTATGTCAAAAACGTGTTAGCTTATCAGCAGATATACCGCGAATTAAGCGGTAACCAGGATTCCGTGTTTACCCCGCTGATACCGATGCAAATCAGTAAAACAGCTGGCGGGCGTTAGCACCATGAAAAAGCGCAAAATTCGGGTTGCGGATAAGGCGCAAACGCCGCATAGTTTGTGCCATGATAAAACCACCACTTGCCAAGTTGTATGAACCGGTCTGGATGAGGACTCAGCGTGCGCTTTAGCGGCATATTTCGGATTTTAGGGCTTCTAATTTGTTTATTCAGCGTGTCGCTATTGCCGCCGGCAATGGTGGCGTTGATTTATGAAGATGGCGGCGGTGTAGCCTTCATGCTGGCCTTTGCGGTTTGTTTGGTGATTGGTTTTGTGGTGTGGTACCCCAACCGTCACGAACGCTCCGATTTAAAAGTCCGCGATGGGTTTTTGTTAACGGTGCTGTTCTGGACCGTGTTGGGTATGGTCGGTTTTGTGCCGTTGTGGTTTGCTGAAGAGCTGCCCTTGTCGGTTACCGATGCGGTGTTTGAATCATTTTCTGGGCTCACCACTACCGGTGCTACCGTAGTAACAGGGTTAGAGCTGTTACCGAAAAGTATTTTGTATTACCGCCAGCAGCTGCAATGGTTGGGTGGCATGGGTATCATCGTATTAGCGGTGGCTATTCTGCCCATGCTCGGTATCGGCGGCATGCAGCTGTATCGGGCGGAGATTCCGGGGCCGCTCAAAGACGCCAAAATGACCCCTCGCATTGCTGATACCGCCAAGCATCTTTGGTATATCTACGTGGCACTTACCGTCGCTTGCGCGGTAGCCTATCGGATCGCCGGAATGGGTTGGTTTGATGCCATTGGGCATGCCTTCTCGACTATTGCGGTGGGCGGTTTTAGTACCTACGACGCCAGCATGGGCCACTTTGCCAGCAGCACCATTAATACCATTTGTGTGGTGTTTCTGTTGCTGTCGTCGATGAATTTTGCCGTGCATTATGCGGC
This sequence comes from Idiomarina sp. UBA6142, assembly GCA_002423905.1. GTDB lineage: Bacteria > Pseudomonadota > Gammaproteobacteria > Enterobacterales > Alteromonadaceae > Pseudidiomarina. The sequence goes on along the minus strand of DIVC01000028.1, from coordinate 13,991 downwards.
TATTACCGGTCGTAGTTTGCGCAACTATTGGCGCGACCCAGAAGTACGGGCGTTTATTCTTATTCAAGCCGCACTCATTTTGACGGTGTTTATGACGGTGTTCGTGCATGGTATTTTTGCCGACACCGAAACCGCTTTTAATCAGGCCATGTTCCAAGCAGTTTCTATTAGCACTACAGCGGGTTTTAACACCACGGACTTTGCTAGCTGGCCGCTGTTTTTGCCGATTTTGTTAATTTTTTCAAGCTTTATTGGTGGCTGCGCCAGTTCAACAGCCGGTGGTTTAAAAGTGGTACGGGTGGTATTGCTGTATCGCCAAGGTGTGCGTGAGCTGAACCGGTTGGTGCATCCGGCTGGCGTGTTTTCGGTGAAGCTTGGCAATCGGGTGCTGCCACAACGTGTGGTCGAAGCGGTGTGGGGCTTTTTTGCCGCCTACGCCTTGGTATTTGTGGTGATCATGCTCGGTGTATTAGCGACCGGTGTCGACGACTTAACCGCCTTTTCAGCGGTGGCGGCTTGTTTGAACAATCTTGGCCCTGGACTTGGTGAGGTAGCGGCCAATTACGCGAGCTTACCTGACCCAGCGAAATGGTTATTGGTCGTCGCCATGTTGTTTGGGCGGCTTGAGGTATTCACGATTTTGGTATTACTAACGCCTACGTTCTGGCGTTCATAAGAGCTGGTCGTTAAGCACTTAGAAGAACAGCGCACTCGGCTGGAACAGCCGCTCTACATCGCGAATGTATTTTTTATCGACCAAGAACATGATCACATGGTCGTCTGGCTGAATCACCGTATCATCGTGCGCGATCAGCACTTCGTGGCCCCGTACAATGGCGCCTATCGTGGTGCCCGGTGGAAGTTTAATTTCGCTGATGGTGCGGCCAATCACTTTTGAGGTTTTTTCATCGCCATGGGCGACCGCTTCAATCGCTTCTGCAGCCCCTTTGCGGAGTGAGTAGGCATTAACGATATCACCTTTACGGATCAGTGATAGCAGCGCCGATACCGTTGCTGCTTGGGGTGAAATAGCAATATCAATCACGTTGTCTTGGACTAAATCGACATAGGCCTCGCGTTGGATCAGCACCATGGTCTTCTTGGCGCCCATTTTTTTCGCCAGCATGGCACTCATGATGTTTGCTTCATCGTCGTTGGTTACGGCAATAAATACATCGATATCTTCAATATGCTCATCACTGAGCAGCCGCGATTCAGATGCATCGCCCTCAAGTACCGTGGTGTGCTCGAGAGCTTCATTGAGTTTCTGGGCACGGGCTAAATCGCGCTCAATCAGTTTCACGGTATGGTTTTGTTCGAGCATTTTGGCTAGTCCGGCACCGATATTACCACCACCGGCTATCATCACCCGGCGATACTGATGCTCGAGTTTTTGCATTTCTTCCATAACCATGCGGACATAGCGGGTGTCGGTGATGAAAAACACCTCATCGCCCGCTTCAATAATGGTGGTTCCCATGGGTTTAATCGCTTGGCCTTGGCGGAAAATAGCCGCCACGCGGGTTTCGACGTTGGGCATGTGGTCTTTGAGCGTGGCAATCGCATGGCCGACTAACTTACCGCCATAATAGGCACGAACCGCCACTAAGCTAGCGCGCCCGCCGGCAAACTCCATTACCTGTAACGCGCCGGGATAATCCACTAAGCGTTTGATATACATAGTAACTTGCTGTTCAGGTGAAATTAAGTGGTCAACCGGTATGTCGTCTTTGTGGAACAGTTGGTCTTTGTAATCAATAAAGGCTTCTGAACGAATTCGTGCGATGCGGCGCGGAGTGCGAAATAGTGTGTAGGCAATCTGGCAGGCAAGCATGTTGGTTTCATCGCTGGGAGTGACCGCAATCAGCATGTCGGCATCTTCGCAGCCGGCATCACGCAGCACGCGGGGGTGCGAGGCATGACCCAAGATGGTGCGAATATCATGGCTGTCACCCAGTTCGGCTAGACGCTCAGGGCTTGAGTCGATCACGGTGATATCGTTGTCTTCACCGACCAGGTTTGCTGCGAGCGTACCGCCTACTTGACCGCCACCGAGAATGATAATTTTCATCGCCGTTTTTCCAATTTTGCGAAATAAAAGCCGTCACCGGCTAAATCACCAGGCAACCATTGCCAATCTGCCTCGCTTTGCACCCCCAAGGGCACCAGCATTGCATCGCTATGACTGGCCAAAAACGCTTGAATCTGCTCTGAGTTTTCAGCCGGTAGTATCGAGCACGTTGCGTACAACAGCGTACCACCTGGTTTGAGTGTCGACCAGAGCGCATTCAAAATCTGCTGCTGCAAGCTCACCAGTGCCGGGATATCGCTGGCGCGGCGCAACCACTTAATATCTGGGTGGCGGCGAATTACGCCGGTCGCTGAGCACGGAGCATCAAGTAAAATACGATCAAATAGCTGCCCATCCCACCAGCTGTCAGGATCACTGGCATCGGCACATTGCACCTTGGCGTGCAGGTGTAAGCGTTGCAAATTATCCTCAACGCGGAGCAGTCGTTGTGCCTCGACATCAATCGCCAGCACCTGGGCTTGCGGTTGACGCTCGAGAATATGTGCGGTTTTGCCACCTGGTGCGGCACAACAGTCCAAGATCCGTTCACCGGCTTCAGCGCCCAGTAACCAAGCAGCATGTTGGGCCGCGATATCTTGTACTGATACCCAGCCATCAGCGAAATAGGGGAGGCGGTGTACGTCAACCGGGTGGATTAATTGAATCGCCGAGGGTAATGGTGATTCCTGCAAAAAGGCAATGTCGGCCGCGGCTAATAAGGCCAGATACTCAGAGCGCTGGGTACGTTGTTCGTTAATACGCAACCACATGGGAGGTTGCTGGTTATTGGCTAAAAATATTTGGCTGGCGCGCTCAGGGTAATGCTGCTGTACCAACTCCGCTAGCCAACGCGGATGATTATGTTGTAACTCTGGGTGATCACAGAGTTGCGCCTCAAAGCTTTCGCGCTGACGCTGCACAGTGCGCAAAATGGCATTGATCAGTGACTTTTGTCGACTTTGCTTGAGCAATACAGTGGCTTCAACAGTGGCCGCAACGGCTGCATGGTCACTGGTGCGCATGTAGAGCAGTTGGTAAATGCCGACCAATAATAGGCTGTGCAGTACCAACATATCCTTCTTTAATGGCTTGCTCAGTAGTTGTCGAGTAATGAAATTGAGCTGTGGTAATACTCGCAATACCCCATAACAAATGGTTTGTGTGAGGGCGCGGTCGCGGCCTTCGAGCGATTCGATTAGGCCGGGAAGTACTTGGCTGAGTGATTTTTGCTGCTCGAGCACCTGGTACAGCGCTAGCGCTGCCGCAGCACGGCTGGCGGCGCCACTAGCGGCCATGATCGACCCCTTCAGCGGTATTCGTAAGGCTGGGCAAACAGCTTCCGACGGCAAACCAATGGCTGCGGCCGTTGAGAAAATCTGCCGCACTTAACGGTTTTTTACCCGCTGGCTGCAATTCCAGCAAGCGCAGCGCACCTTGTGCTGTTTGCACCAAAATACCGTGCTTATCGGCAGCTAAAATAGTGCCGGGTGCGGCCTTGCTGTGGCTGGCTTCGGCACTACTGCGCCACACTTTGACCACGTCACCGCTAGCAACCATTAACCAGCATATAGGCCAGGGATTAAACGCCCGTATCCAGCGCTCTAACACCTGCGCGGGTTGTTGCCAGTCGAGCTGTGCTTCTTCTTTGCTGAGTTTATGAGCGTAGGTTACTAGCGCGGGGTCTTGCGGTTGTGCGTGGGCTAGTTGTTCCGGCAACTGGCGCAGACAGTCTATTAATGCGGTGGGACCAAGCGCCGCTAATTTATCGTATAAACTGGCTGCGGTATCGTCGGCATCGATAGCAAGGCTTGCGCTGGCTAGCACTGGACCGCTGTCTAAGCCCAGCTCCATGGCCATAATGGCCACTCCAGTTTGGCTATCGCCGGCCCACAACGCCCGTTGAATGGGGGCAGCTCCGCGCCAGCGCGGTAGCAATGAGCCATGCACATTGACGCAGCCGTAACGTGGTGTATCAAGCACCACTTGCGGCAATAGCAAGCCGTAGGCAACCACCACCATGACGTCGGCGTTATAGTGGGCTACTTGTGCTTGTGCTTCGGCCGACTTGAAAGAGGCTGGTTGTTCAATGGTTAAGCCATGCTGTTGCGCCAGTTGTTTGACCGCTGACGGTTGTAATTTTTGCCCACGCCCAGCCGGTCGATCGGGCTGGGTGTATACCGCAACCACCTGAAAATCTGCGCAATTGAGTAACGCCTGTAAATGGCGTGCGGCGAAATCTGGGGTGCCGGCAAAAATAACCCGCATGGGCCTTAGCTCACGCCTAGCTTGTAGTCTTTCTCGAGCTTCTTACGAATACGGTCGCGCTTTAACGGTGATAAATAGTCGACAAATAACACCCCGTTCAAATGGTCAAGCTCATGCTGAATACAGATCGCTAATAAACCATCTGTGGTCAGCGTAAAGCGCTCGCCGTTGCGATCAAGGGCGGTTACGGTAACCGTGCCAGCGCGATCAACTTTGGTGTACACACCTGGAAACGACAAACAGCCTTCTTCGTTACCGAATAAACCGTCTTTTGTTGTAATCTCGGGATTGATAAATACCAAGGGCTCGTTCTGATCCTGACTGCAGTCAGCCACGAACAAACGCCAATGATAATCGACTTGGGTTGCAGCCAAGCCCACACCATTGGCCTCATACATGGTTTCAAACATGTCATCGATCTGCTGACGCACGGCGTCGGTTACTTCGCTAATAGGTTTCGCGACCGTGCGTAAACGCGGATCAGGGTATTTTAAAATGGTCAATTTACTCATAAGCTGTCATTCACTAGTTTCATCTCGGTCAATTTTAACGTAATTTGTGGCTGAACACACGGTTTTACAATGGAGCTCAACATGAAAATCGGGCGACTACTAGGTTTAGCGATTATCGCATGGTCATTGACTCGCGTACCAGCTGCGTTCGCAGCCAACCAAGGCGATGGGTTGCGCTTGCGCGCTGACGCCCCGCACCAGTACGTGGTGGAAAGGGGCGATACGCTATGGGCCATCGCAGAGATATTTCTTGATGATCCTTGGCGTTGGCCAGAATTGTGGCAAATCAACGATGATATTGCCAATCCACACCTTATTTATCCTGGCGATCGGTTATCGCTGATTTGGCTGAATGGCAAACCACAACTGACCCGCAAAGCTCAGCAGGTGTTATTGCCTGAAGGCACGGTTGCTGCCAAAGGTGACGCCATTCCTTGGTTTCCTGGTGAATGGTTGCAGCCATTTATGATTGATCACCGGGTGATTGCTACCGATCAGTTAGCCAGCCTTCCGCGAGTTATGGGCGATAACCGCCAGGCCACTCGGGTTAATGGTATGGCGCCGGTCTATGTCAGTGGTAAGCCAGCACTGGGGCAATATCGCATTTATACCCCAGTTGGCAAAACTGGCGAGAACACCATACTTCGCTACGTTGCCAAAGCGGATTTGACGGTAAATTTTAGTGAGTTAGTCGAAGGCACCCTGAGCCATTTACAGCGCGAAGTAAAATTGGGTGATGTGCTACTACAAGACGCTGATCCAGTGCTGCCCGAGCGGATCAATGTTAGCTCTGGGCAGCCGCTGACAGGTCATATCGCTGCGGCATTCAATGATCGTCAACAACAAGGTTTGTACGATATTGTCCTGCTGCCTTACGGCAGCAGTGATGGTGTTGAAATAGGTCAAATGTATCAAGCGGTTCGGGCCGGTGTACAAGTTTTTACTGGCGGTGATAAACCACGGCTAGTGAATCGTTTCGATCCAGCCGATGACTTGTCACGCTTTTGGCGCGCAACGACGCAGCTGCCAGCGGCAGTGACGGCGGAATTATTAGTTCTTAAAGTCGATGCCACGGTTAGCTTTGCGATGGTCGTGGGTGCGAAAGAATGGTTACGTGTCGGTGATTATTTTGTTCCAAAGTATCTTAACAACGCGCGCTAAACGCGCCTAAGGTTGCTTCAGCATGGATGCTGATACCCTTACTGCGCTGCTTCACCTGCAGCGCAGTCCTGCTCGTAATCGTCATCAAGCTATGCGCAGCAGTCACTTGGCACAGGCGGTAAGCCAATTGCCCAGTGTAGATATCGACCAGCGTGAAGTGAATCGCTGTTTAGCCTGGTTGCAGCATGACCATCATAGCCTTTTGCATTGGTATCACGCCGACTATCCTGACACCTTGCGGCACATTGCCATGCCGCCGCCATTACTGTTTGTGCATGGCGATGTGAGCCTACTGCAACGGCCGCAAGTGGCGTTAGTTGGTAGTCGGAATGCTAGCCCCGTCGGGCAACATAGCGCCGCGCATTTTGCTGGTGCCCTGGCGCAGGCTGGTTTGCTGGTCACTAGTGGACTTGCCAGCGGCATTGATGCAGCGGCTCACCGAGCCGCTTTACAACAGGGACAAACCCTAGCGGTTTTGGGCACCGGACCTGACTGCTATTACCCAGCTAAAAATCGCCAATTACAACAACAAATTGCTCAGGCGGGGGCGGTCGTTACTGAGTTTACCCCAGGAACGCGAGCACGCGCCGATCATTTTCCCCGCCGTAACCGTATCTTAAGTGGGTTAAGTCAAGGCGTGCTGGTGATTGAAGCCAAGCGCCACAGTGGAACCCTGAATACCGCGCGTTTAGCCATTGAGCAAAATAAGCGGTTATGGGCCTTGCCGGGGTCGATTTGGGATGTCGGTATGGCGGGTTGTTTGCAGTTACTGCAGCAAGGTGCACAGTTAGTTACCAACGTCGGCGACATCATCGATGATCTTGGTTTTTCGATAGCGCCACAGGCTGTCACCAAAGGGTCACAAAATAAATCAGCAGAATGCTTGGCAAACCCGCTTTTGTTGGCTAATGTGGGCACTGAGGTCACCGCATTGGATACTATCGTGACGCGCAGCGGACTACCGGTCGCTATTGTCACTGAGCAGTTGGTATTGTTGG
>DIVC01000028.1:0-6882 GCA_002423905.1 Idiomarina sp. UBA6142 | reverse complement strand
CAAGAGTGCCAAACCAAACCCTACTTAAACCGTTCTCCAAACAGCGCTACGCGTGTGTACACAGCTGAAGAAACGGCGCGACTAGACGTCGACAGTCGTGGTTTTTTAATGTATCTCGAGAATCTCGGGGTGCTCGATTTCTCGACCCGTGAAATGGTGGTTGACCGGGTGATGGAACTCGACACACAACAATTTTCTGTGGAAGATCTCAAGTGGGTGGTGCTGATGGTGCTGTTTAATGTGCCAGGTCACGAAGCCGCGTACGATCAGATGGAAGGTTTGTTGTTTGAACAGGCGGAAGGTCTGTTGCATTAAATGACCAACGACACGTTTCTAGAGCCGCAATCACTGGGTGTGCCTTGCCCCCGGTGTGAGCGTGAACTGCAGCTAAAAAAGGGCCGTTACGGTTTGTTTGTTGGCTGCAGCGCTTATCCTGACTGTGATTATATGACCGCAGCAGATTTTGATCCCACCACCAACGTGGCTTGTCCCAACTGCCAACACGGTAAGTTGGTGCAAAAAACCAGCCGCTTTGGTAACTCATTTTATGCCTGTGACCAATACCCTCACTGCAAATTTTCGGTTAATCTGCCACCGGTGGCTGAAGCGTGTCCCAAATGTGGCTTTGCCTTGCTATTAAAGAAACGCTCAAGCAGTGGCGAGAGGCTGATTTGTGCGCAACCGGAATGCGATTACAAATCAACAATGAGTTAGTGGATATCTTGTATGAATGATGATTTTCAAGCTGCACGCGAAGCTTTTCGCCAAGGTCAGCTGTTGGCTTACCCAACCGAAGCGGTGTTTGGTTTCGGCTGTGATCCGCGTAATCCTGAGGCGTTGCAGAAATTATTAGCGTTAAAACAGCGGCCGCAAGATAAAGGGCTCATTTTGTTGGCAGCGGATTATAGTCAATTGCTGCCGTTTGTGGATGATCGTGCTATACCGCAGAGTCTTCGCTTTACGATTTTTTCTCAATGGCCGGGGTTTGTTACCCAACTGTTACCAGCCGCCGCTCATGTGCCGGCAGCGTTACGTGGTGCGCATGACCAAATTGCCGTGCGAATAACTGCATTTGAACCCGCGCGGCAGCTCTGTAAAGCGCTCAACAGTGCGATTGTCTCCACCAGCGCCAACCGTAGCGGCGAACCAGCGCTGCGCGATGCCGATGCGGTAGCGGCGCAGTTTGCCGATGAATTAGGATGGGTCATGCACCAAGCAACAGGCGGAGCCGAGCGGCCGAGCCGTATTGTTGACCCGATGTCACAACGAGTTATTCGAGAATAATCATGCAACACCAGATGCTAAGCCAAGTGAACGCCTATTTAACTGAGCTCCAAGACCGAATTTGTGCCGGGCTCGAGCACGCTGATGGTGGTGGTCAATTTGTTGAGGAAAGCTGGCAACGACCAGGTGGCGGCGGAGGCCGTTCGCGGGTATTGCGTGAAGGTGGCGTACTGGAGCAAGGCGGGGTAGGTTATTCGCACGTGTTTGGTGAGCATATGCCCGCATCTGCTACCGCCCATAGGCCCGAGCTGGCCGGCCGCAGCTTTAATGCCTGTGGGGTGTCGTTGGTCCAGCACCCGCGCAATCCATACGTTCCAACCAGTCATGCCAATGTCCGCTTTTTTATTGCCGAAAAGCCTGGTGCCGAGCCGGTATGGTGGTTTGGCGGTGGTTTTGATTTAACGCCATTTTATCCGGTTTTGGATGATGTGAAGCATTGGCACCAAGTTGCCAAAGCAGCGCTCGATCCATTCGGTAAAGAACTGTATCCAGCCTACAAAAAATGGTGTGACGAGTATTTTTGGTTGAAGCATCGCGGCGAAACACGGGGCGTCGGCGGGCTATTTTTTGACGATCTGAACCAGCGCGGGTTCGACCAGTGCTTTGCCATTATGCGTGCCGTAGGCGATGCCTATTTAGCGGCTTATTTACCGATCATCGAGCGGCGCAAGAACACCCCGTATGGTGAGCGTGAGCGTCAGTTTCAATTGTATCGCCGCGGTCGCTATGTTGAGTTTAATTTGGTATGGGATCGCGGCACCTTGTTTGGTCTGCAAACGGGTGGTCGCACCGAGTCTATTTTGATGTCGATGCCGCCATTGGTGCGCTGGGAGTATGGCTACCAGCCTGAGCCGAATAGTGCCGAGGCTGACTTGTATGACAATTATTTGCGGCCGCGTGATTGGCTGGATTGTTGTTGAGACACTCGAATATGACTTTATTTACGGTAATAGGCAATCCGGTGGGGCATAGCTTGTCGCCACAAATCCACCACATGTTTGCGCAACAATTTGGTATCGAATTGCGCTATACCCGCAGTTTGTCATCAGTAGCACGCTTTCCTCGTACGGTGAGTGAGTTTTTTCGCCATGGCGGTGGTGGTGCCAACGTGACGGTGCCGTTCAAGCAAGCTGCCTATGCGCTTTGCAGCACTTACTCGCCGCGAGCGCAGGCGGCGGCCGCAGTAAATACCCTACAGCGGCGCGCCAACGGTCAGTTGTATGGTGACAATACCGATGGGCTAGGTTTGGTAACCGATCTGCAGCGTCAGCTTGGCCAACTTAACGGAGCAAAGGTGCTTGTGCTTGGCGCCGGTGGTGCTACTCGCGGTGTCATACTGCCACTGTTGCAGGCGGGTGTAGCCAGCATCATTGTGGCCAATCGCACGCTGAGCCGTGCGCAGCAGTTGTTGCAGCAGCTTATGCCCTATCTCAGTCACGGTGAGCGACAACGAGTGGCCGTGGTAGCGCTGAGTGATGTAACCACGCAGCATTGTCACCAGGCTATTATCGTGAATGCCACTAGTGCTGGCTGGCATGGTCAATCGCTAACCCTGGCTGGTGTTAGCTTGCGCCCATCAATATGGGTTTATGATATGAACTATGGCGCAACACCTACGCCATTTCTGCAGCAAGCTGAACAAGCTGGAGCACTTGGCCGGAGCGATGGTTTAGGTATGCTAGTGGAACAGGCCGCCGCTAGTTTTGCGCTGTGGCATCCCGGTTTAACGCCAGCTACTGAGGAGGTGCTGGGCCAGTTGCGGAGTGTTTTGCAGGGATAGCTTGATAGTACTAATCGCGAATGACGATATCAGGATTTAGATCGACGTCACCTTCGCTATTCACCGCCGCGAATTCTGCACCGCGCCTTACCACAGCAACAGCACCCTTCGGGTCGTTGCGAATAAATGCAAGGTCATAACCAAACTTTTGTAGCTGGTAGACGCCAAACTTTTGGTCCATGGACAACCGCTCCCACCACTCCGACTGATTCAGTGCGATGCGGCGCCGCTCGAAGTCTTCGAGTTGTTGTAACTCTTCTTTGGTTAGCTTCATCGGCTGTACATCCATAGTAACCCTGCTTTGAGCGTAGATAAAAAAACCAAAAAGCGCCAGCGATATATAATATTAATTATAGCCTAATAAAAACTATTTATTGATTACATTTGCATCTAAAGACAGTAACACTTGCGCAAAAATTGATCTAAAAAAACCTAATTAGCGACTAGCTTTCGGCTGACATTATGGTAGTCTTAAGCTGTTCCTAAAAGAACACAGGGTTCGCCCCGAAAGGCAGTTTCCACAACTGACACAACAATAAAAAAATAAGCTGTCCGGAATTTGTTTTTGCACAATTCCTTGGTAAATATACAGTTTTTATAAAATCACACCAGAGAACATTGTGTTCTAGCACTGGTGAAAAGATCTTGTCAACAGACTTATCCACAGCATATCCACATTTTTAGCCCGTTAGGATTACCTCGAGCACGCTGGCTTGCAGCGCGTGGCTGTGGCATTCTTAGCAGCATGTTTCATCGTCGCAAGTAGAGCTAATATGACTGCAACAGTACCTACCAATCCGTTTATTCTGGTGGATGGCTCATCGTATTTATTTCGCGCGTTTTACGCACCGCCGCATTTAACCAATTCCGCCGGCGAGCCGACTGGCGCCATTTATGGTGTGGTCAACATGCTGCGCAGTTTGATTAGCAAATACCAGCCAACCCATATGGCAGTTGTCTTCGATGCCAAAGGGCCGACCTTTCGCAATGATATGTATGCCCCTTACAAAGCAAATCGTCCACCAATGCCTGACGATTTGCGTGGACAAATTGAACCACTGCATAAAATTGTTCAGGCATTAGGATTGCCATTGCTGTGTATCGATGGTGTTGAAGCCGATGATGTGATTGGTACGTTAGCGAAGCAGGCCGCTGAATCGGGGCGTTTTACCTTAATCAGTACCGGCGACAAAGACATGGCTCAGTTGGTCAATGACCATGTGATGTTAATCAATACGATGACCGATACCTTGCTTGATGACGCTGGGGTCGTTGAAAAGTACGGGGTACGGCCGGAGCAAATGATTGATTTGCTCTCCTTAATGGGCGACAGCTCTGATAATATTCCGGGCCTACCGAAGGTGGGAGAGAAAACCGCGCTGGCAATGTTACAAGGTATGGACAGCATTGATGCCATGCTCGCAGACCCCGAACAAGTGGCAACGTTAGAATTTCGCGGCGCTAAAACGATGCCAGATAAATTGCGCGAGCATAAAGATATTTTGCTGTTATCGCGCGATTTAGCGACCATCAAGCTCGACGTAGCATTGGCTTTTCATCCCGATGAGCTGATGATCACCGAGCCAGACGATGATGCCTTATTAGCGCTTTATCAGCAGTGTGAATTTCGCCGCTGGCTGGCTGAGCTTAAAGCGCATGGCGCAGTATCGGCCTATGTGAGAGGCGCTGATGCACGCGCTGCCGCAGCGCCGGTAGAGGCGCCGGTGGCAGTTGATAGCAAGGGGTATCAAGTGATCACTAGCGAGCAGGAGTTTAAAACCTGGCTGCAGCGCTTAAAGCAGGCATCGGCATTTGCCTTTGATACCGAAACCACCAGCCTGAACTATATGGAGGCTGAATTGGTCGGTGTTAGTTTTGCGGTAGAGCCAGGCTCAGCTGCTTATGTGCCCGTTGCGCATGACTACCCGGGTGCCCCCGATCAGTTATCGCGGCAGTGGGTACTTGAGCAATTAAAACCTTTATTAGAGGCGACTATTCCCGCCAAAATTGGGCAAAACTTGAAATACGATAGCCATATCTTGCGGCGTTACGATATTCGCTTGCAAGGTATTGCTGATGACACCATGCTTGCCTCTTATGTGCTGGATAGTGTCGCAACCCGTCACGATATGGATTCGCTCAGTCGCCATTACTTAGGCCATAGCCCAACCAGTTTTACTGATATCGCCGGCAAAGGCGCTAAACAGCTTACCTTTAACGAAATTGCCTTAGAGCAGGCGGGGCCGTATGCCGCCGAAGATGCTGATGTCACTCTGCGCTTGCACCAGCAGTTGGGCAAGCAATTACAGCCGCATCAGCAGTTGGTGTCGGTCCTCAGGGACATTGAATTACCGCTGGTTCCGGTGTTGGTCGACATGGAACAACGTGGGGTGCAGATTGATGCGCCGTTATTAGCACGGCAAAGCCACGAAATAGCTAAAGATTTGCAGCAACTAGAGCAGCAGGCTTACGAGATCGCGGGCGAAACGTTCAACTTAAGTTCACCGAAGCAGTTACAGCAGATATTATTCGACAAGCTCGGTATTCCTGCGCTGAAGAAAACGCCAACCGGACAACCATCAACCGCAGAAGACGTATTACAAGAGCTAGCGCTCAATTATCCGTTACCTGATGTGATCATGCGCCATCGCGGGCTGAGCAAGTTGAAATCGACTTATACCGATAAACTGCCGAAAATGGTAAACCCACGCACTAATCGTATTCATACCTCGTACCATCAGGCGGTGACAGCGACGGGGCGGCTATCATCGAGTGACCCCAACTTACAAAATATTCCAATTCGTACCGAAGCCGGCCGGCGCGTTCGTAAAGCATTTACCGCGCCAGCGGGTTACCAAATTGTCGCTATTGACTATAGTCAAATTGAGCTGCGGATCATGGCGCATTTGTCGCAAGACAAGCAGCTGCTTGAGGCGTTCTCGAAAGGTCGCGATATTCACGCCGCGACCGCGGCGGAGGTGTTTAGTACGCCGTTAGAGCAAGTAACCGGTGAACAGCGACGCCGCGCCAAAGCGGTAAATTTTGGCTTGATATACGGCATGTCGGCGTTTGGGCTGGCGCAACAATTGGATATTCCGCGCCACGAAGCGCAGCTGTACATGGACAAGTATTTTGAGCGCTTCCCAGGGGTGTTGCGTTATATGGAGGAAACCCGCAAAAAGGCCAAACAGTATGGCTATGTTGAAACCTTATTTGGCCGACGCCTGCAATTGCCCGAAATTCGAGCCACCAATCAGGGCCGGGTAAAAGCCGCTGAGCGCGCTGCCATTAACGCACCGATGCAGGGTACAGCGGCAGATATCATTAAAAAGGCGATGATTGATGTCGCTGCATTTATTGCCAGCGAAACCCAAGCGAACGATGTGTTCATGATCATGCAGGTTCATGATGAATTAGTGTTCGAAGTGAAGCAAGAATGCCTCACTGCCCTGATTCCGCAGTTGGTTAAGGTTATGGAACAGACCTGCCAGCTCGATGTGCCATTAATTGCTGAGGCAGGTAGCGGAAATAATTGGGATGAAGCGCACTAAATAGTCAATAAAATCAAGGGAATTTACTTAGTTAAGGATTTTTATAAATTTTTATGAACTTTTAGCGGAGCGGTAAGTCTGAATTAATGAAAGGCGCAATGAACGAATGAGATGTTAGAGTTTTTATCGCTTTTCATAGATTTCTCTCCCTGGATTGTTAGTTTATTTGCCCGGCCATTGTGCCGGGCTTTCTTTTTTTGCGATTGGCAATCCATACACCAGATAATATTGCCGCCATGCCAAGGGCATGTTCAATATAAAAAGGTT
>DIVC01000073.1:5708-15670 GCA_002423905.1 Idiomarina sp. UBA6142 | reverse complement strand
GAGGTCTGCGTGGCCCTGTTGCCGCAGCAATTGCCAGGTCGCCAGTAGGTTAAGACCGGTGCCAAAACCGCTCTCGGCAATGACAAAAGGTTGCGATGGGCGCTGTTGCCAGCGTGTGCTAAGATCATTCTGTTGTAAGAATATGTAGCGGCTTTCCGCTAAACCAGCGGCATTGGCGAAGTAAATATCATCGAACTCAGTCGCCACCGGTGCGCCATAGGCATTAAATGTGACCGTTGCTGGGGTTGGTTTGTTCACAGCAGGCATCTCGCTGGTATTTCATCAGTATGATGCGCCATAGTGTAACATTTTTTGTTAAAAAGCTTGAAAGCAGACCACTTTTTTACCGATCTGGGCTACCATACAGCAGCGCTCAGCAAGACAGGAAACTAGTATGAGAAGAGCAGTGATTACCGGTATGGGCATTGTGTCCAGTATCGGCGTGAACAAACAAGAGGTGTTGGAATCGCTTCAACAGGGGCGTTCGGGCATCGAGTTTTCGCAAGAATTTGCCGATATGGGGCTGCGCTGCCAAGTGTGGGGCCCAGTGCGGATTAACCCTGAAGAGCACATCGACCGTAAAGCTCTGCGGTTTATGGGTAGTGCTGCGGCTTATGCGTATTTAGCCATGGCGCAGGCCATTGAAGATGCTGGCCTGACTGATGAGCAAGTGTCGAATATTCGCACGGGCTTAGTGGTTGGCTCAGGGGGCGCGTCAGGCGAACACCAAGTGGCGGCAGCTGATATTTGCCGTGAGAAAGGGGTGAAGCGTGTTGGTCCTTATATGGTGCCACGTTGTATGGCGTCGACCACTTCGGCATGTTTAGCCACACCATTCCAAATAAAAGGGGTGAACTATTCGATTAGTTCCGCCTGTGCTACGTCGGCACATTGTATTGGCCATGCTATGGAACTCATTCAGTTAGGCAAACAAGATCGCGTGTTTGCCGGTGGTGGTGAAGAGTTACACTGGACACTAGGCATGGAATTTGATGCCATGGGTGCCTTGAGCACCAAGTACAACGATACACCGAGCAAAGCCTCGCGTACCTATGATGCCAACCGTGATGGCTTCGTGCCGGCTGGTGGTGGCGGTATTCTCGTCATTGAAGAGCTAGAAACAGCGTTGGCGCGTGGCGCCCACATTTACGCTGAAATTGTCGGTTACGGTGCGACTTCAGACGGCTATGACATGGTAGCACCATCGGGTGAGGGTGCTATGCGTTGTATGCAAATGGCCTTGTCGACGGTTGACACGCCAATTGACTACTTAAACACGCACGGGACCAGCACCCCAGTTGGTGATGTCAAGGAACTGGAGGCAGTCCGCGCAGTGTTTGGTGAACAACCGCCGATGATCAGTGCGACCAAAGCGATGACTGGTCATGCTTTAGGTGCGGCTGGTGTGCATGAGGCAATATTTAGTTTGCTAATGTTGCAGCACGGTTTCGTGGCACCGTCGATTAACGTCGAAACGCTAGACGATGCCGCGGTTGGTATGAATGTGGTCACGCAAATGACTCCAGCCAACTTGACTACGGTGATGTCTAACAGTTTTGGTTTTGGTGGCACCAACGCCACCTTAGTTATGCGCAAATATAGCGCCTAAGCTGCTGCTGGTTGGCCATTCAATGACCATAAAAAAGGTGCGCTACGGCGCACCTTTTTGTATGCTGCCAGGTCTGTAGGTAGACAACTTTGAGATAGAGGCACCACGATGCATATATTGGTTGATGCCAATCTTCCGCGCGCCGAAGAACTCTGTCGGATAGTGTGCGCCGGACTGCCGTTAACGGTCAGTCATTTTAGCGAACGTCAGCCGAGCGCTGCGCAGTTAGCTGAGGCTGAGGTGTTATGGGTGCGCTCGGTGACGCGGGTTGATGCCGCATTGTTGCGCCAAGCGCCGAAATTGCAGTGGGTAGCGAGTGGTACCATCGGTACTGAGCACATCGATGAGATTGCGTTAGCTGCCGCCGGGGTAGCGTTTTCACACACCCCTGGGGTGAATGCCCAAGCGGTCGGTGATTATGTTCTCAGTGCGGTCGCTGCGCTCAGTTTGGCCCAAGATGCGTTGCCAGCGGGTGAAGTTGCTATCATTGGCGCCGGTCACACTGGGCGTGCAGCGGGTGCACGCTTGGCGGCGCTGGGGTTAAGCGTGCACTACTACGATCCGCTGTTATGCGGCAGTGGTCATCGTCATGATCTGGCGGTACATGACGATTGGCAGCGGGTACTCCAGTCTACGGTGATTAGTTGTCATGTTCCCTTAACTCAGCAAGGTAACCACGCCACCTACCATTTATTTGATGACGACAGCCTGGCCCAATTGCCTGCTGACTGTTGGCTGATTAATGCCAGTCGCGGTGCGGTGGTCAGTGAAACCGCAGTGCGTAACGCTATTGTGCGCGGCCAGCGCTTACGGTGGGTGTTTGATGTATGGGAGTTTGAACCCCAGGTGCCACTTGATCTGCTACCTCACATTGCCCTAGCCACTGCGCATATTGCCGGGCATAGTGTGGCCGGCAAGGTTGGCGCTAGTTGGCACTTGGCAGAGCAATTACGGCAGCGGTTGGGGAGCACAGTAGAATTACCTTGTCTTCACCAATTAGTGCGTGCTTGGCAGTTACCGACCAGCAGCCTCGCTAGCCGCCCCGCAGACTGGCAAGGGCTGGCATCTGCGGTGCTGGCGCTTTATGATATACGGGTTGACGACCAGCTGTTGCGGAGTCATGGGGTAACGGCCTCGGGCTTTGATGCATTGCGACGAAATTATCACCCGCGCGTTGAGTTGATCAGCGCCGGTTTACCACTTTTTGCGGATGGAAACATACATGTCTCGGCTTTATAACGTAGCGGTTTTGGGTGCCACAGGCTTAGTCGGCCAGCATATGATCGAATTATTGCAGCAGCGTAATTTCCCAGTGGGTCAACTATTTCCCTTGGCGAGCGCACGCTCAGCAGGTTCAACAGTGACTTTTGCTGACCAAGAGCTCACCGTATTAGATGCCGAGACCTTTGATTGGAGCCAAGTTGAAATTGGCTTCTTCTCGGCGGGTGGGGCGATTTCGCGGATTTACGCACCACGAGCCGCGGATGCCGGCTGTGTGGTCATTGATAACACCTCAGAATTTCGCTATGACGATGAGATCCCGTTGGTGGTGCCTGAGGTCAATGCGCACGCCATCGCCGATTTCCGTAATCGCAACATTATTGCTAATCCCAATTGTTCAACCATTCAAATGTTGGTGGCACTTAAACCGATTCATGATGCGGTCGGTATCGAACGAATCAATGTTGCTACCTATCAGTCGGTATCGGGCGCTGGCAAAGAGGCCATTGATGAACTGGCACAGCAAACCGCAGCACTTTTGAATGGGCGTACGGTTGAGGTGGAAACCTTTAGTCGCCAAATCGCTTTCAATTGTATTCCGCAAATTGATGTGTTTATGGATAACGATTACACCAAAGAAGAGATGAAAATGGTGTGGGAGACCCAAAAAATAATGGGTGATAGTAATATTCGGGTGAATGCCACGGCGGTTCGCGTACCGGTATTTTTTGGTCACGCCGAGGCGCTGCATATTGAAACCCAGCAGCCACTTGATGCCGAACAAGCGAAACAATTGTTGCGTCAAGCGCCGGGCGTGGTGCTGCTCGATAGTAATGCCGATTTCCCCACCCAAGTGAGCAACGCAGCAGGCCGTGATGAGGTGTTTGTTGGCCGAGTTCGTAATGACATTTCACATCCACAGGGTCTGAATTTATGGGTGGTAGCCGACAATGTACGAAAAGGTGCGGCGACCAATAGCATACAAATTGCTGAACATTTGATTCGCGACTATATTTAAGTGATTGATTTTGGGATAGGCTTCTACTCATAACGATAGCTAAAGGACATATCCAATGACAAGGACACTCGCCACTAGCGCCTTGGCGCTTATGGTTGCTCTGGCCAGTAGCTACGCCACCCCGGCACAGGGTGGTATGACGCCTGCTGGAGTGCCGCCCGTTTCGTGGACGGCCCTAGCGTGGCAAGCTCAGCAGGTTTCGCGCTGGCAGGCGGAGCGTTTTGGGCCGATTGTTTCGAGCGATACGATGTGGACGATTGCCACGTACTATGGTCGTCAACAGGGCGTGACTGTGTACGTTATGATGGATGCCATCGTTGCCGCTAATCCGCGGGTATTTATTGATAATCGCCCTGACCGCATGATGGACGGCTACTACCTGGTGATACCAACGGCCGGCAAAGTGGCGGTTCAACCGAGTAGCGAAAAGGTTCAGTCCACTGAGTTTGATAAGCCGCGCGAGCACATTGTAGATAGTAGCGATACGGTGCAATTCAAGGCTGACGAGCTGCGCGACCTGCGTGACCGATTAGCCGGTTCGATTGAGATGATTGAACAGTTGCAAAATGAAAATGTGGCCTTGCAATCACGCCTCAACGATGTCACTGCGGAATTAGAAGCGCTCAAACTAAAACTTGCCGAAGACCGAGCCATTGACCAAGAAATTGACGCTATCGCTGGTGAGCTCGCGACGCAGGTACCTGGGGTCGAAACCAGTCAGCAACGCGTGATTGACCCTGTTGAACCAGTGGATACCGCGCTGGAACAACAACCTGTGCAGCAGGATGGCCAACACCAAGTGGTTGAGCAGACCGAGACTGCGGTGGTGCAACCGGTAGTGACGGCTAAACCGGCGATGCTGAAAAAGGGTGTTCCTAATTTTATCGATTGGTTGCTGCAGCCACCGCAAGTGTATGTGGTGATCGCGGTTCCGGTGTTACTGCTACTGATATTTTTATACCTGGCTTATGTGCGGCGAATTAGGCAGCAGTTTGAACCACAATCAGCGCCGGTTGATACCGCGCCTGAGGTGGCTGAGACCGACCTTGATATCGAGCTCGCTGCTGATCACGACCAGGCCGATGATCATGTCGCCAGTGCTGCAGCTGCCGGTCATGAATTGAGTGAAAGTGAATTTGAGGTGGCCAGCGATGATCCATTACTGGGCAGCGATGATGATGACGATTTTGCCAAATTGTTAGCCAGTTTAGAGGCTCCGCCAGCTGCTGATAATGCCATGAACAGTGAACGTCAGCCGCCGCTGGCGCAGCGGCAATCGCCATGGTCCGATGACAGCAGTAGTGGCTTATCGCTGGCTGACGAGTACGCGATCGTA
The DNA here is from genome assembly GCA_002423905.1 of Idiomarina sp. UBA6142. GTDB lineage: Bacteria > Pseudomonadota > Gammaproteobacteria > Enterobacterales > Alteromonadaceae > Pseudidiomarina. The sequence goes on along the minus strand of DIVC01000073.1, from coordinate 10,486 downwards.
GACAGCATGGAAAGTGCTCCTGAAGAGGGTATTGACGACGGTGATTATGTCTCCATTGATACGCTGCTAAACGATGCCGATGATCGCGGTGGCGATGACGATACCTTAATCGCTGGTGACTTCGATCCATCAGCGTTTGAGCCGAGCGCGATAGACGAGAGCAAAACCCCCGCGGCACAGTTAGACTTAGCGCAAGCTTATATTGATATGGGCGAGCTCGATGATGCGCGCGCGCTATTGAAGAAGATTGTTGGCTGTGATGATGCTGATGCGGATCGGGAGGCAGCACTATTGCTGCAACAACTGGACAGTCAGAGCGGTCGATGAGTTTAACCCGAATTGCGCTGGGCATTGAATATGATGGCAGTGCGTTTTATGGCTGGCAACGGCAACGCGAAGTCGTTACGGTGCAACAAGTTTTAGAGCAGGCACTGGCAAAAATTGCTGCTCATCCGGTCAATCTTACTTGCGCCGGACGGACCGATGCTGGAGTTCACGCAACCGGGCAGGTGGTGCATTTCGACAGCGAACATCGGCGTAATATAGCGGCCTGGACTATGGGCGTGAATAGTCATTTACCCCACACTGTCGCGGTACGTTGGGCGCAGTATGTAGCTGCTGATTTCAATGCGCGGTTCAGTGCCGTGGCGCGGCGTTATCGCTACATTATTGCCAATAGTGCCATGCGTCCTGCTATTTTAGGGCTGGGTGTCAGCCACTATCACAGTGCCCTCGATACCGCCGCCATGCATGAGGCGGCTCAGGTGTTAGTCGGTGAACATGACTTCAGCGCTTTTCGCGCCGCGCAATGCCAATCACACTCACCGCAGCGCTGCTTAACTGAGATCAGCGTACAGCGCCACGGTACCTTTGTGATCATTGAAGTGGCGGCGAATGCATTTCTGCATCACATGGTGCGCAATATCGTCGGTAGTTTATTAGAGGTCGGTAAAGGTCAGCAAACCAAAGGGTGGATTGCCGAGTTATTAGCCAGCCGTGACCGTACTATAGCTGCCGCCACTGCAAAGCCGCATGGTCTGTACTTAGTGCAGGTCGACTATCCGGCGCAATGGGGCATACCGCAGTCACCGCTGGGGCCATTATGGCTTGGCTGTTAAGACCAGTTTTTACTGCGCTGTGAGCTTTATTTGTGCTTTAATAGCCACCATGTTTCGCTAGTGTCCGTGGCACCAGTCAACAATGGCCTCGCGGATTATCAGGTGGTGGATAACTTAAGTGGTTGTTAAATTATGAGCTGGATTGAGCGTATTCTGTCAAAACCGACTGGTAGTAAGCGTCGGAACATCCCTGAGGGCGTATGGGCTAAATGCAGCGCCTGTGATGCTATCTTATATAATGCTGACTTAGAACGCAGTTTGGGTGTTTGCCCGAAGTGCGATCATCATATGCGGTTGTCGGCGCGGCGGCGGCTTGAAAGCTTTCTCGATAGCGGCAGTGGGGTAGAAATAGGCGCTGAGCTTGAGCCCAAAGACGTGCTCAAATTCAAAGACTCGAAAAAATATAAAGATCGTCTGGTGGCGGCGCAAAAAGCCACCGGCGAGAAAGACGCCTTGGTGGTGGAGAAGGGCACCTTAAAAGGTATGCCGGTAGTGGTTGCCGCGTTTGAATTTGAATTTATGGGCGGTTCCATGGCGTCGGTAGTTGGCGCACGTTTTGTTAAAGCCGCCGAAGTGTGTCTAACAGAAAAAATCCCGCTGATTTGCTTTTCCGCATCAGGCGGCGCGCGTATGCAAGAAGCCTTGATGTCGCTGATGCAAATGGCGAAAACCTCGGCAGCACTAGCGCGCTTAAGCGAAGAGGGTATTCCGTATATTTCGGTGTTAACGGACCCAACCATGGGTGGAGTTTCTGCCTCATTGGCCATGCTGGGTGATATCAACGTTGCCGAACCGAAAGCATTGATTGGTTTTGCCGGGCCACGGGTGATTGAGCAAACCGTGCGAGAAACCCTTCCAGAAGGCTTTCAGCGGGCCGAGTTTTTGCTCGATCATGGGGCTATCGATATGATCATTGATCGGCGCCAAATGCGTAATCGCATTGCCGCGTTGTTAGCTAAGTTTCAGCAACATCCGGCTCTTGCTGACGAATATTAATGGTGACACGGTTACGACCTCCGCAGCAATCAGCTGGGCTTGAAGCCTGGCTGAGTTATCTCGAACAGTTGCATCCGCTGACGATTGATATGGGCCTTGAGCGGGTCCGTACAGTCGCTGAGCGGATGCAGCTACTGCAACCACAAGCGCAGGTAATTACGGTTGCCGGCACCAACGGCAAAGGTTCAACGGTACGCTACTTAGAAACCATACTAGCGCTTGCCGGTTACAGCACGGGTGCTTATATTTCACCGCATTTGCAGCACTATAACGAACGGGTTCGAATCAACCGCCAGGTGTTGACTGACGCCGAGCATGTGACCGCCTTTGTCGCGGTAGAACAAGCGCGCGGTGATATTTCACTGAGTTATTTTGAATTTGGTACCTTAGCCGCGTTGTGGTTATTTCAACGTCAGCCGCTTGATGTGTTAGTGCTGGAAGTTGGTCTTGGCGGCCGCCTTGATGCGGTAAATAGTATTGACCCTGACGTCGCCGTGGTGACCAGTATTGGGATTGACCATGTTGGCTTTTTGGGTCATGACAGAACCAGCATAGCGCGTGAGAAAGCCGGTATTTTTCGCCCGCAGCGCCCGGCTATTTGTGGCGAGCCAGATATGCCGGCCGAGGTTGTTGCTGGGGCACTGCAACGCGGCGTGAAGTTACTGCAGGTTGGGCATGATTTTCACTACAGTGCGCAAGCGCAGAGCTGGCGTTGGTGGAGTGATACCGAACAATTCATTGATTTACCATTACCGCAGTTGCCGCTGCCTAATGCGGCTACGGCGATTGCGGCGCTGCAAGCGTTAGCCTTACCGATTCCAGCATCAGCGCTGCGAGCTGGTTTGCTGCAAGCGCGTGAGAGTGGGCGGCTGCAGGTTATCGATGGCCCGCCACAGCAATTGATTGATGTGGCTCACAATCCACATGCAGCGGCGTTCTTAGCGGCGCATGTACAACGGCATTACCCGCAGCGACCGGTGCATGCGGTCATCGGTATGCTGCAGGATAAAGATATCGCCGGCACCTTGGCCGCCTTAGCCGCCGCGGTAACGCACTGGTATTTTGCTGATTTAGCCGGGCCGCGCGGCGCTTCAGCGCAGCAGTTGGCAACGGCACTGGCGGATGCCGAATTAGATGGTGCTGCATCGGTGCAGTGTTTTGCCAGTGTTGCAGCAGCACATAGTGCGGCCTGCGCCCAAGCTTTACAGCAATCGAACCCAGCAGCGCTGGTATTGGTATGCGGCTCGTTCTACACTGTTGGGCAAGTTCCTCATTCCCCTTAAGGTAGCCAGCTTATGTCCTCACAAGTGCAAAATCGAATCGTTGGCAGTGTTATTTTGATTGCCTTAGCGGTCATTATTTTACCGGAATTACTCGACGGCAAACCACTGCAAGAGCAGCAGCAGTTCGAAACGATTCCGCTGCAACCGGATGTTGACGTAGTGGAACTGAGAGTCAGTGAAATGGATGACGATACCTTTGTCGGCGTGCCGCAGTTACCAGACACCCTTGAGCTGACGGGTGATGACGCTCAGCAACCTCAGCAGCAAGTTGAGCAGCGACAACGGCAAGCACCGCAGCAAGCTGATTTGCAGCAGCCGGGTTGGCTGGTGCAGCTGGGGGCATTTCGTAATCAAGCCAGCGTGGATAATTTAGTGGTGACGCTGACCAAGGCTGGCTACAGTGCCTATCGCGAAGCCGTGGTAGTGAATGGGCAAACGGTCCACAAGCTCTTGGTGGGGCCAGTACTGAGTAAACAAGAGGCCGAAGCGCTGCTGCCAGCACTGCAAAAAGCCACTCAATTGCAAGGCACTGTGGTGCGCTTTGAGCCCTGAGCTTAGCTGATTAATCGTAGCCAAAGGAGCGCGGTTTCTGCTAAACTGCGCGCGTTTTAAATCAAGCCAAGGAACTGCACATGGTCTGGATTGATTATGCCATTATCATCGTTATAGCGTTGTCTACGCTTATCAGTCTGACCCGTGGTTTTGTGCGTGAAGCCTTCTCGTTAGCTATCTGGATAGCCGCCTTTTTTATTGCCAGCTGGTTTTATCAAGATTTAGCCGTGTATTTCACCAGATTTGAAGATGTCATGGTGCGTAATGGCTTAGCGGCAGTGTGTTTGTTCGTGGTGACCTTGATTGTCGGGTCACTGGTCAACTTTCTGCTGGGTAAGTTGGTTGCAGGGACCGGCTTGACCGGCACCGATCGCGTGTTGGGGTTAGTGTTTGGCGCCATCCGTGGGGTATTAATCGTTACTTTAGTGCTGTTTATGATCGATTCATTTACCGCGTTAGCAGCGAGTGACTGGTGGCAACAATCGGTATTAATTCCGCATTTTGCGGTGTTTGTGCAATGGTTTTTCGACTATTTGGAGAGTAACTCCAGTTTTCTCCCCCAACAAGCGTAATGAGGTTGTAATTGCATGTGTGGACTCGTTGGTATTGTAGGTAAAGATCCAGTCAATCAGGCGCTTTACGATAGTCTCACGATGCTTCAGCATCGCGGTCAAGATGCCGCCGGGATCATGACGGTGCACCACAACAATCTGCGCTTGCGCAAAGCCAATGGCTTAGTGCGCGACGTATTTCACACCCGCCACATGATGCGTTTAGCCGGCCGCATCGGTATTGGTCATGTGCGTTATCCGACCGCCGGTAGCTCGAG